>JBAQAB010000430.1:0-6172 GCA_049285535.1 Xanthobacteraceae bacterium | reverse complement strand
ATACGCTGCTGGCAGCGGTCGGCGGACTGTCGATGGAGCACCTGGGATTGAATGTGCTGATCTACGATCCGCAAGTGCACTATCAGCAAGTGCGGGATGCCTGGGTCGGCGTCCGCACCCCCGACGGCAGATAGGCCCGCCGCGCTGCATCGGGCCGGTCCAGCCACACTGTGTGTCCACAGATCGCGCCTTGCCTTCGACTTTCGTCATGACAAGATTGCCAGCTACATTGCATAGTTGTCGTTGTGTGATTCGGCGGCATCGCGGGGGCGGCCTCGTGGTGAGGCGGACGGAAACGCACGATAAGGCACGCAACTAGGCTACGCACGTAACGCAAGCAAAGCCAGGCGAGGGTGCGCATGACGCAACCGGCGAAATCGCAGGAACCGTCGATGGAGGAGATTCTCGCCTCCATTCGTCGCATTATTGCTGACGACGACGCTAACAAAACCCCGCCGCCGCGGGCTTCAGAGCCGCCGAAGGCGCAACCTGAACCCCCGCCGCCACAGCCGGTGTTTCCGTCGGCGGCGCAGCCACGTCCGCGCGTTGAACCCGAGCCGCGCCCAATGATGGAGGCGCCAAGCCCGCTCGACCCCGCGACCGTGGCAGATGAGGCGTCCGATATTCTCGATCTTACCGAATCAATGGCGGCGCCGATGCCGCCACCTCCAGCGAATCCACCGGCCGGTGCCATGCCAAATCCTGCAGCGCAATTTCGCACAATCGACGGCAGTTCCGACGTTGGGTTCGATGAGGCAAGCGAAAGACTTGCCGCACCCCACACCGCGCCGGGCAGCGGGGAGCGGGGTCAGCTCATTTCCGGCGCCGCCAGCGCAGCGGTCGATTCCGCCTTTAATGCGCTGGCGCAGACCGTCTTGGTGCAGAATGCCCGGACGCTCGAGGATCTGGTGCGTGAAATGCTGCGGCCGATGTTGAAAAGCTGGCTCGATGACAATTTGCCCGGCATGGTAGAGCGTTTGGTGCGCGCTGAGATCGAGCGGGTTTCGCGCGGGCGCGCCAGCTGAAGAGCTTTAGGCTTTTAGCGCGGCGGCGAGTCTTAGCGCCTGTTCCGACAATACCGCGGGATCTTCCTTGAAGCTTGCGGGTGGCTTTAGCGCCACGCCGATCTTGCGCGGAATGACGTGCACGTGCAGGTGAAACACGACTTGGCCGCCAGCCGGCTCGTTGAACTGCTGAACGGTGAGGCCGTCGGCGGCAAAAACCGTCATGGCGGCCTGCGCAATCGTCTGCGCGGCCTTTATGACATGCGCCAGATCATCCGGCGCGATGTCGAGGATGGTACGGGCAGGGGATTTGGGAATGACCAAAGTGTGGCCGGGCGCCCGCGGCATGATGTCGAGAAAGGCGAAGACCTTGTCATTTTCGAAGACTTTGTGCGCCGGCAACTCGCCGCGCAGAATCTTGGCAAAGATATTATTGGGATCGTAGCTCGTCATCGCGATCTCCGCGGGTTGCGCCGCGATCATAATTATTCCGGCTCGACCACCAAATCCTTGCGGAATGGTGCCAGCGTTGCAAGTTCTTCGCCGGCCGCCGCGACATAAGCGCGTTCGCGCACCAGGTAATCGGCAATGGCGCGCCGCAAGCCCGCGTCGGCGATATAGTGCGCCGAATAGGTCGTCGTCGGCATATAGCCGCGCGAAATCTTGTGCTCGCCCTGAGCGCCGGCCTCGACTCGGGCCAGCTTGTGGGCGATCGCATAATCGATCGCCTGGTAGTAGCACAGCTCAAAATGCAGGAACGGATGATGCTCGACGGCGCCCCAGTGGCGGCCGAACAGAGCGTGCGAGCCGGCGAAATTGATGGCGCCGGCAATCCAGCGCCCGGCGCGTTTGGCCATGATGAGGACGATGCGGTTGCGCATTTTTTCGCCGACGAGCGAATAGAACGACCGGGTCAGATAGGGACGCCCCCACTTGCGCGATCCGGTCTCCATGTAAAATTCGAAGAAGGCGTCCCAGACGTCTTCGGTCAGATCGCTGCCGGTCAGCCAATGCACGGTGATGCCGGCTTGCAAGGCGTCATGCCGCTCGCGGCGGATGGTTTTGCGTTTGCGCGCGGTGAGCGCGCCAAGAAAATCGTCGAAGCTGGCAAATCCCGCATTCTCCCAGTGGAATTGCTGATCGGTGCGCTGCAGATAGCCAAGCTCGCCGAGCAAACGGAATTCCGGCTCGGTCGCGAAGGTCACGTGCACGCCCGAAGCGCCAGAAAGCTTGCATAGTTCGATCAGCCCGCTTGCGAGCGCGCGGCCGACGGCGTCGGAATTGGGCCCGGGGCGCAGCAACAGCCGCGGACCTGTCGCCGGCGTGAACGGCACGGCAATTTGCAGCTTCGGGTAATAGCTGCCGCCGGCGCGCTCGTAGGCCTCCGCCCAGCCGCGGTCGAACACGTATTCGCCGCGCGAGTGGCTCTTGAGATAACAGGGGGCGACGGCCAAAAGCTCGCCGTCGGCCGTTTTCGCCACCACGTGCTGAGGCTGCCAACCGGTGCGCCCGCCGACGGATTGGGATTCTTCGACCGCCGACAGGAAATCGTGTGTAACAAAAGGGTTATATACGGTTTCCTGATTTGAATTATGAATACCGGGCACGGGATTGGCGCAGGCATCCCACGCGGCAGCGCTAATCTCATCGATGGCGCTGACCACGCCGATGTGCAGTTCCGTCATCGTCGTTGCCCGTTTAACCCGTTCTACGGCGTCATTTTGCGCACGGATCATGGCCGAAAACCTTCGAAGATCATCTGGTCGGCGAAGCGCGCGGCAGTTTTCCGCTCCGCTTCGGTTCGCACCGCCCACGTTAATAGCGGCAAGCCAAAAACGTGCCGCGCGAGTAACGGTGCGAATGCGGGCAAATCAGCCACCGCATAGGCCACAAATTGCGCTCGGGCGGCCAATTCGGTGACGAGATACCCCATTCCGTGGCGCATCCAAAACGGCATCTGATCCCAATATGGATGCGGCCGGTACTTGGCGGCAACGATGCCGCAAGCAACATGCGGCGCTTTGCGCCGCAGGGCTGAGATCTGTCTGGGGTCAAACGACATCGGCGCCGCCGGCCCGCGGTAGCCGGCGAGCACCGCGGCGACACGCGCCGGAAGACTGCCGTCGCTGTCAAAGTGGCTCTTGAGCTCGATTAGCACGGTGACGCGGCCGTCGACGAGATCGCAGAGTTCGCCAAGCGTCAGCATGCGCTCGTCGCTGCCGCGGAACGGCACGCGCTTGAGCTCGGCGGCGCTCAGCCGATCGAGCCGGCCCTCACCTTGAGTGAACCGGCCGAGCACGTCGTCGTGATGGACCATGGCCTCGCCGTCGGCGCTGGCTTGGACGTCGACCTCTATGCCGTAATTTGCGGCGATGGCCGCGCGGATGGCGCCGGCGCTGTTCTCGATCAGGCCATGAGCTGCGTCATGCAAGCCGCGGTGAGCGATGGGCCGCGCGGTGAGCCAGTCGAGCCTGTTTGGCACGGCTCAAGATACTTCAAACAGGCCCTCGACCTCAACCGCGGCATCGGCCGGCAGCGCCGCGACGCCGACCGTCGAGCGCGCATGCTTACCTTTGTCGCCGAACACCGCGACCATGAGGTCGGAGGCGCCGTTCATCACTTTCGGACCCTCGGTGAAGCCGGCCGCCGAATTGATGAAGCCGCCAAGCCGTACCACCCGTTTCACCTTGTCGAGATCGCCCAGCGCGGCCTTGACCTGCGCCAACAGATTGATCGCGCAAACGCGCGCTGCCTTCTGGCCGCCTTCGACGGAAACGTCGTCGCCGAGCCGGCCCTTGGCGACGAACTTGCCGTCGCCGTCGAGGCAGATCTGGCCGGAGACATGGAGCAGATCGCCAGTGCGCACGAACGGAACGTAATTGGCCATCGGCGCCCGCGGTTCTTGGAGCGCAATGCCAAGCTCCTGCAATTTCTTTTCCACCGTTCCGGCCATCGGCTCCTCCGCCTGCGCTGCAAGGTTTTGAGTGGGCGAGGCCTTTTCTTCGCCGATCACCTGGCGCCATGCAAGCGGGGGTGCTGCATCATCCCCGACCTGCTGGCAACGAGGGGGCTGTTGCAGCCCATGGATAGACTGGCCTATCTTCGCCGCAATTACGGCAAAAAGGACATCAGCGAGGGGGAAACGGCAGGCGGGGGCCCATCTCCAAAACGAGTTGAGCGAGATAGGTTCATGGTCGTCGATGACATGGTGCCGTTGCGCGCCGCCGCCGTTGCCGTTGGCTTGTTTATCCTGGCGCTTGTCGTGCCGGCGCAGGCGCAGGACGCGTCGCCGCGGGCCGCTGCGCCGGACGCGCCCGTTGTACTCGTGCCGCATCGAGCGATTTACGACCTCTCGCTCGGGCAAACCCGTGGCGACTCGCAGATTGCCAGCGTCAGCGGCCGCATCGTCTATGATTTCGGCGGCAACGTCTGCCAAGGCTATTCGCTGGATTTCCGCCAGGTCTCCGAGCTCGATACTGGCGAAGGCAAAGTATCGACCAGCGATTTGCGCTCGACCACTTGGGAAGGCGCCGACGCCAAGAGCTTCAAATTTACTTCGCAAAATTTCGTCGATCAAAACCTGGTTGATACCGTCGATGGCCACGCCGAGCATGACGCCACCAAGACGGCGGTCGATCTCGACAAGCCGGAGCAGAAAAACCTCAATCTCGACTCTGGAGTGGTATTTCCGACCCAGCACATGATCCGCGCAATCCAAGCCGCGCGCGCCGGCAAAACCATCCTGAATTTCCCGGTCTATGACGGCTCCGATACCGGCGACAAAGTCTTCAACACGCTTACCGTGATCGGCCACAAAATCCCGGCCGGCGAGCGCAATCACGACGATGCCGCGGCCGCCGAGCCGAAGCTCGCTCATGTGCCGCGCTGGCCGGTCACGATCAGCTATTTCGACAAGGTCAAGACAGACAATTCCGGCGAGCAAACACCGGCTTACACGATCGGCTTCGAGCTTTACGACAACGGCATTTCGCGCGCCCTGACGCTCGACTACAACGACTTCGTCGTTGACGGCAAGCTCAGCTCACTCGAGATCAAAGACCAGAAGCCGTGCCCGTGAGACGATAAGGCTACTGTTTTTCCGGGCCTTCGAATGCAAGGCCCCTGACTACGGCGCCTTCGCCGAAGCGGGCCCGCACGTTGTCGACGGCATGTTCGGCGAGCGCTGAGCGGCCATCGACGAGATCGGCGGGATCGGCCTCGTCCGCCGAAGCCAGTATGCTGACGCCCACTCCCAGTAGACGATATCGGGTGCCGTCGGTTTCATGTTCCAGGAGGGCGCGGGAAGCAGCAAAAATACGCCCGGCCAGTTGCGTCGGCGCGTCCAGTGATCGCGCCCGGGTGCGGATCTTGAAATCCGCGGTCTTGAGCTTCAGCGTCACGGTGGCGCCGGCCAATTCCTTGCTTTTGAGCCGCGCCGACACGTCCTCCGCCAGGCTCCACAAGATCTTCTCCAGCGAGCGGAAATCGGCGATGTCGTGCTCGAACGTTGTTTCCGAGGATACGCTTTTGGTCTCGCGCTCGGCGTTCACCTGGCGGGTGTCGATGCCGCGCGCCAGCCGCGCCAGGCGGCGGCCTTCCTCGCCATAGCGGCGCATCAATTCGATCTCGCTTGTGCGCTGCAGGTCGACGATGCGGCTAAATCCGTCGCGCGCGTAGCGTGCGGCGCTTACCTTGCCGACGCCGTAGATAAAGCCGACGGGTTTTGGTGCGAGAAAGGCCGGCGCTTCGGCGCCCCCGAGCACGGCGAAGCCGCGCGGCTTTTCGAGATCGGAGGCTACCTTGGCGAGGAATTTATTGCAGGACAGTCCGATCGAAACCGTGATTTTCAGGTTCTTCTCGACATCGGCGGCAAAGCGCGCCAGCACCTTGGCCGGCGACAGGCCGTGCAATCCGGACGTGCCGGAGAGATCGAGGAATGCCTCGTCGATCGACAGCGGCTCCACGAGCGGCGTGAGCGCGAACATCATTTGGCGCACTTCGCGCCCGACCTTGCTGTATTTTTCGAAATTAGGCCGCACCACCTTCGCCTGCGGACACAGCCGCAGCGCTTCGAACATCGGCATCGCCGATTTCACGCCGTAGGTGCGAGCGATATAGCAGCAGGTGGCGACCACACCGCGCTTGCCGCCGCCGACAATCACCGGGTC
>JBAQAB010000429.1:0-2730 GCA_049285535.1 Xanthobacteraceae bacterium | reverse complement strand
GCATATCCTGCGCCAGAAGCGTCCCGACGCCGAGATCCAGGTCGTCTCTAACCCCGAATTCCTGCGCGAGGGCGCGGCGATCCAGGATTTCAAGCATCCCGACCGTATCGTGGTCGGCAGCGAAGATCCGCGCGCCCGCGCCTTGCTCGCGGAAATCTACCGGCCGCTTTATCTGAACTCGCCGCCGATCATCTATGTCAGCCGGCGTACCGCCGAGCTGATCAAATACGCCTCCAATGCCTTTCTCGCCACCAAGATCACCTTCATCAACGAAATCGCCGACCTGTGCGAAGCGGTCGGCGCCGACGTGCAGGAGGTGGCGCGCGGCATGGGGCTCGACAATCGAATCGGCGGCAAATTTCTGCACGCCGGTCCCGGGTTCGGCGGCTCGTGCTTTCCCAAGGACACCAGTGCGCTGTTAAAGACCGCGCAGGATCGCGGCGTTGCGCTGCGGATCGTCGAGACCGTGTTCGCCGTCAACGAGCAGCGCAAGCGCGCAATGGCCCGCAAGGTCATGGCGGCGCTCGACGGCTCGGTGCGTGGCAAGACCATCGCCGTACTCGGGCTCACCTTCAAGCCGAATACCGACGACACCCGCGATTCGCCGGCGATCCCGCTAATCACCGCGCTGCACGACCTTGGCGCCACGGTGCGCGGCTACGATCCGGCCGGCATGGAGCAAGCCAAGCCGTTCCTTCCGGACGTCCACTATTGCAACAGCGCCTATAGCGCAGCCGAAGGCGCCGACGCCATCGTCATTGCCACCGAATGGGAGCAATTCCGGGCGCTGGACCTGGCGCGGCTCAAGGGCGTGATGGCGCGGCCGGTGATTGTCGATCTGCGCAACATCTATCGCCCTGAGGAAATGACGCGGGCGAAGTTCCGCTATGTCGCGATCGGACGGGCCGGGGTGGAATAGGGTGCCGTGGCGTCAGGCCACGAGCCGCACCGCCGACGGTGCGGCGAGCAATTGCAGCACTTCGCCAGCTGGCACAGCTTTGCCGTACAGGAAGCCCTGCGCCTGCTGCGCGCCATGGGCAAGCACGGCTGCCGCCTGCGCCTCGGTTTCGACGCCCTCGGCGGTAACCAGCAGATTGAGGCCTTTGCAAAGGCCAATAATGGCGCGCATGAAGACTTCGCTTTCGCTGCTGGTGGCCAGCTCCTGGACGAAGCGCCGATCGATCTTGAGCTTGTCGAAGCGCAATTCGTACAGGTGATACAGGCTCGAATAGCCGGTGCCGAAATCGTCGATCACGATACGCACGCCGGAGTTACGCAACGTCTGAATGGCATGTCGCGTGGCTTCCAAATCCTCGACCAGCGCGCTTTCGGTAATTTCCGCTTCCAGGCGATGCGGCGGCAGTCCGGCGTCATGGAGGACGGTCAGGACGGCGTCGGCGAATTTTCGGTCGGCGAGCTGCGACGGCGAGAAGTTGAACGACAGTGACACGTCCTCCGGCCATTTGACCGCGTCGCGGCAGGCATCGCCGAACAGCTGGCCCGATACCACGTCCATCAAGCCGAGTTCGTCCGCCAGCGGGATGAATGTATCCGGCATGATCATGCCGCTGACCGGATGCTGCCAGCGCCCCAGGCTCTCGAAGCCGACGATCCGCTTTGTCTTCAAATCGATGATGGGCTGATAATAAGGGCGAATTTCGTAGCCGCCGATCGCAGCGCGCAAGTCCTTTTCCAGTAGCGATCGCTCGCGGACATGGGCATCCATCTTCGGATCGAAGAAGCAGTATTCAGTGTGAGTATTCCGTGCGCGCGATAGCGCGACGTGGGCGCAGCGCAACAACTCGTCGACCGTCATATGGCCGCGGCCGGCCTGCGCGATGCCGACGCTGGCGCCGATACTGTGCTGCTCGATGCCGATCTGCACCGGCTTCGTGACGACTTCGACGAGCGAACAGGCGATCCGGCGTGCAGTTTCCGGGTCGCCGCCCGCCAGGCACAAAGCAAACTCGTCGTCGCCGATCCGGGCAAAGATGTCGCCAGGCGCGGCACGGTCGCGGATGCGCGAGCCGACCTGCACCAGGGCCTCATCGCAGCCGACGTGACCGTACACTTCGTTAAGCTTCTTGAACTGATCGAGGCCCAGCAGCAACACGCTCATCTTGTTGTCGGATTTCTTCAACGCCGCGCTGACGTCGCTTTGGAATTGCCGCCGGTTCGGCAGCTGCGTCAGCGGATCGCGCATCGAAGCCGCTTGAGCGCGCCGCTCGGCCGCCACGCGTTTGGCCCGTTCGCTGCGCTGGTCGCCGATCCGTCGGGTGCTGAACAGCACCAGCGCCATGCCGAAGAAATACAGGAACGATGGCTTCACCGGCTCGATGCCGAGGACATTGTGCAGGAGCGTGAGCCCACCCCAATCCGCAATCGCCTTGTAGGCGAGAATGGCCATCGAGAAGATCACCAAAGCATCGGTGGCTTCCCGCGCCGTAGCTGAGGAAAAGTCGAAGGCAAAGAGCCGCTTCAATGACCGTGTCATGCACACCCCTTCAGCCGCGGGATATGTCGCAGAAAGACTTCACTTTTTCATGAATCGAACGCCCTCGACTTAAATGTATTTAGGATTTCTTCACCTAAAGCGCGCCCGACGATGGCCGCTTTAGATCCGAAGCGAACCTTTCGCGACGTCTCTTGTCACTTTCGCTTAACCTTGCGACGGATTCCGATGCAACGCCGCCGATGAAATGTTGCTCGCCGTGATGTGGACGACGGGTG
>JBAQAB010000428.1:0-21161 GCA_049285535.1 Xanthobacteraceae bacterium | reverse complement strand
CCCTCCGGCGCCAACAGCTCCGGTCGCGCCGCCCGCGCCCCATCCGGCGCCTACCGTGTCCGCGGCGCCGATCGTGAAACCTGTTTCCCCACCGGCGCCCACGCCGGCGCCCGCGCCGACACCCGCGCCCCCGCCGAAAACCCTGAATATTCCGCTCTAAGAACTGCCGGCTATAGCTGCGGCGGGTAGCCGGGCATCAGGTCGTAAGGGTGCGCCCAGCCGGGCAGCGACTTGATACGCTCGAGCCAGGCGCCGATGTTCTTATGCGCGGCCGCAATGTCGAAGCCGAATTCTTCGGCCGGGTAATAGAGATAAGCACAAAGCGAAATATCGGCGATGGTGGGTCTATCGCCGAGTACGAACGGCGCCTTGGCCAGCCGCTTATCGAGGATCGCGAGGTTGCCGTCGATGCGGCCCTTGAGGAACGCCATCACCGCCGGATCGCCGGGCGGCCGGGAGAAGTTTTTCAAAAAACGATACGGGCCGAGAAAGCCGTTGACCTTCTGACTGTCAAAAACGATCCGGCGCAACGCTTCGAGCCGCTCGTCCTCGCCTTCCGGCTTGAACCGTCCGCTGCGGTCGGCGAGATAAGTGAGCATCACGCCGGACTGCGTGAGTTTCTTGCCGTCATGCACCAGGACCGGCACCTCGCCCATCTCGTTGACCTCAGCGCGGTATTTTGGCGTTCGCGTCTCGCCGCCTCTGAAGAAGTCGACATAGATCGGCTGCCAATCGGCGCCGATCAGATTGAGCATCAAAGCCGCGCGATAGGCATTGCCGGATTGGGCGAAGCAGTAGAGCTGATAGTCGGGCATGAGCTCTCCAATCGATGAAACCTAAAAAACGATCAAGGTCTGGCCAGCGTCATGGCGCCGCCGCCGGAAGCTTGGCCCTCGAAATGACCGTCGGCAAAGGACAACTCGGCCAAAGCCTGTCCTTTAAAATCGCGAATAGTCAGCGCTTCGTGTTGGTAGGACCATTTCCGGCTCATGAAGAAATTGCCTGGGCAGCCGCCGGCGGGCGCGATCTTGCCGTCGGTTGAACCCGGCTCATCGGTGAGCGTCATCAGGCAGGCGCCGCCGGCCCCGGACAGTTTCCATTTGCCGGCGAGATCGACGGGGGGCGGCTGGGCCGGCGCCGGCGCAGTTGCAGGAGGTGGCGTCGGGGGCGGAGCAGCCGCCGTTTCCGGTTCGCCGCCGAAACGGCTCGTATTGGTGCAGGCGGCAAGGGCCGCCAAGGTGCACAACAACACCGCGACTTTGATCCCAGTCACGGACCGATGCTTGATGCGCATCATGTGATTCACCGGTAACCTGCAGCGGCTCACCGCATTGTCGGGATGACGAACTCGGCGCCCTCCTTGGTACCGGAGGGCCAGCGCGCGGTTACCGTCTTGGTCTTGGTGTAAAAACGGATCGAGTCGGGACCATGCTGGTTGAGATCGCCGAAGCCGGAACGCTTCCAGCCGCCGAAAGTGTAATAGGCGAGCGGCACCGGAATGGCGAAGTTGACGCCGACCATGCCGACCTGCACGCGGTTAGTGAAATCGCGCGCGGTGTCGCCGTCGCGCGTGAAGATGGCGACGCCGTTGCCGTATTCGTGCTCCGACGGCAGCCGCACCGCTTCCTCATAGTCCTTAGCGCGCACCACCGAGAGCACGGGTCCGAAGATTTCTTCTTTGTAGATCTTCATGTCCGGTTTCACTTCGTCGAACAGGCAGCCGCCGATGAAATTGCCGCTTTCGTAACCTTGCAGCTTGAAATTGCGGCCGTCGACGACGAGCTTGGCGCCTTCCTTGACGCCGGTGTCGATGTAGCCGCGCACTTTGTTGAGCAATTCGCGCGTGACCATCGGGCCGTAATCGGCCTGCTGATCGGTCGATGGCCCGATCTTAAGCCCCTCGACGCGCGGAATGAGTTTTTGCACCAGCGCATCGGCGGTCTTCTTGCCGACCGGAACGGCGACCGATACCGCCATGCAGCGTTCGCCGGCCGAGCCGTAGCCGGCGCCGATGAGCGCATCGACCGCCTGGTCCATGTCGGCGTCCGGCATCACGATCATGTGGTTCTTGGCGCCGCCGAAACATTGCACGCGTTTGCCGTGCGCGGTGCCGGTCGCATAAATGTATTCGGCGATCGAGGACGAGCCGACAAAACCGAGCGCCTTGACGCGCGCGTCGGTCAGCAACGTATCGACCGCTTCCTTGTCGCCGTTGACGACATTGAGCACGCCCTCCGGCAGTCCGGCCTTGACGAAGAGTTCGGCGATGCGCATCGGCACCGAGGGGTCGCGCTCCGACGGTTTGAGGATGAAAGCATTGCCGCAGGCAATCGCCGGAGCGCATTTCCACAATGGGATCATGGCCGGGAAATTGAACGGCGTGATGCCGGCGACCACACCGAGCGGCTGGCGGATCGAATAAAGGTCGATGCCGGGTCCGGCGCCATCGGAATATTCGCCTTTCATCAGGTGCGGAATGCCGCAGGCGAACTCGACGACTTCCAGTCCGCGCTGGATGTCGCCCTTGGCGTCGGCAAAGGTCTTGCCGTGTTCGGAGGACAGGAGCCGGGCCAGATCGTCGTACTGGCTCTGGATCAACTCCAAGAACTTGAACATGACGCGGGCGCGGCGCTGCGGATTGGTGGCGGCCCAGCCGGGGAAGGCGGCCTCGGCGTTGGCAATGGCCTTTTCGACCTCGGATTTCCCCGCCAGCGCCACCTTGGCCTGCACTTCGCCGGTATTGGGGTTGAAAACGTCGCCGAAACGGCCAGACACGCCCTTGGCCTCCTTACCGCCAATAAAATGACCAATCTCGCGCATGCGTATTCTCCCTAGCCGAGCGCCGCCAGCCGCTCCACTTCCGGGCCTATCTTGCGGCTTTTTTCCGTGCCGGTCATCCCCTTGCTTGGGCGCGAATATCGCCCGCTAAAGCAATGGGAAAGATGTTCACCTGGCGCTATCGGGGCGTCCCCAACAGTAACCGTCCCTTAAGCGCATGATCGTACGTATAACTGCATTGCCAAGGGCCTGCTGTCGCGGGTTGGGTGCGGTTTTATGGATATTGCAACGGGTCTCGGCCTACTTGCCGGCGCCGCCGTCGTCATGACCGTCATGCTCATGGGCGGCGGCCTTGGCATGTTCTACAGCGACCATGCCGTCATCGTCATTTTTGGCGGGTCTTTCGCCGCGACCCTGATCCGCTTCCCGCTGTCGTCGATCTTTCACGGCCTGCCGCTTGGCATGAGATTCGTCTTCAGCATGCGCCGTATTTCACAGCGCGAGCTGGTCGACGAGATCGCCGGCCTTGCCGAGATCGCCCGCAAGCAGGGACCGATCGGGTTGGAGAAGGTCGAGATCGAAGACCCGTTTCTTGCCAAGGGCATCCGCTTCGTCGCCGACGGCTACGAAGCGGAATTCATCCGCGACAATCTCGAACGCGATCGCGACAACTTTCTCCAGCACCTCGATGAGGGACAGAAGATCTACCGTGCGATCGGCGATTGTGCGCCGGCCTTCGGCATGATCGGGACGCTCATCGGCATGGTGCAAATGTTCGCCAATATGACCGACCCGTCCAAGCTCGGTCCGTTCATGGCGACCGCGCTGCTGGCGACGCTCTACGGCGCCGTGGTGGCGAACATCCTGACTTTGCCGATCGCCGATAAATTGCATCTCAAATTGGTCGACGAAGAGATCAACCGCACGCTGATTATCGACGGCATCCTCATGATCCGCGAGTCGAAAAGCCCGACTCTGGTGCGCGAGATGCTGATCGCGTACCTGCCCGAAAAACACCGGGACATGGAGCCGGAGCCGGTTCCGGCCTAGTCGCGAAGAACAGAAGCATGGCACGGCGCAAGGAAGCACACGGCGGCGGTCACGGCTGGTTTGTCACCTTCGCCGATCTGATGGGGCTATTGGTCAGCTTCTTCGTCATGCTGGTGGCGTTCTCCAATCAGGACCAGCAGAAACTGCAGATCGTCGCCGGCTCGATGCGCGACGCCTTCGGCACCCAGAACAGCGTGCGCTATTCCGGCATCATCGAGGTCGACGGCCTGCCGACACGTCCCAAGCTGAAGAACGCGGCGCACATCACGCCTGAGGACGCTTCCGCCACGCCGACGCCGGATCAGAACGCGCACGATCGCCAGTTCGGCGGCAAATTCGAGAAGGATCAGGCCTTTGCGCTGGCCGCGGCGTCGCTGCGCCAGGCACTGGAAGACATGCCGGACCTCACCGAGGCCAGTAAGCACATCGTGTTCGAGGAGACCAAAGAAGGGCTCAACATCAACATCGTCGACCAGGACGGCCGTTCGATGTTCCCGGAAGGCTCCAAGGAACCGTATGAGCGCACGCGCGCGATCATCGAGAAAATTGCCGGGCCGCTGAAGGCGGTGCCGTACCGGATTTCAATCACCGGTCACACCTCTGCGTCGCAGGAAGCGCCGCAGCCGGATTATGGCCCGTGGAACCTCTCGGTCGACCGCGCCAATGCGGTGCGGCAAATTCTGGAGGAACAGGGTTACCCGTCGGCCAACATATTCGAAGTGGCCGGAAAAGCCGATACCGACCCGCTGTTCCCGGACGATCCCTATATGGCCGCCAATCGGCGCGTGACCATCACTTTGATGCATGAAGCGCCGCCAGTGCCGCCAGACCTGCAACCGTAAGCGTAAGTCCGGCACGCAGCGTCGTCGTGGTTAAAGCCTAAGCCATTGGTCTGTTATAAATAAATGACGCTTCCCGGCGGCCATGGCCTTCACCATTTGCGGGCATTATTTGCCAGCTCAAGAGCTGCGCCGCGGCTGGCGCGCGAGTTTTTGGCTTAACCGCTCATGACTCTCCGGAATGAAGGGTGTATAGGCGCGGCCCTGCATCGGTCTCGGTGCGGCACCAGGAACAGGGCGACGTCCTGTCTTAGAATTCATGACAGATAGTGTAAGCGCTCCCACCGCAGGGGGCGAAATGCCGGCGAAAGGCATCGGCGCTGCTCGTATTCACGCCGGCCTATGGGGGTTGGCTCTTGGCAGCATCGGTGTCGTTTACGGCGATATCGGCACCAGTCCGCTTTACGCCTTTCGCGAGGCCATCATTGCCGCGTCCTCGGGCGCACAGCACGCCGAGCTCATCCGTTCCGCGGTGCTGGGCGTGACCTCACTTATTCTTTGGGCTCTCTTCATCACCGTCACGCTCAAATACGTCGTCATTCTATTGCGCGCCGACAATAACGGCGAGGGCGGCACGCTGACCTTGATGGCGCTCGCTTCACGCGCCGTAGGTCGTACCAGCCAGGCGGCGGGCGTCGTTGTACTCCTCGGTATTGTCAGCGCCGCGCTGTTCTATGGCGATGCCGTGATCACGCCAGCCTTGTCGGTGTTGTCCGCCGTCGAAGGTATCGATATCGTGACGCCGGCGTTTCACGAATATGTCGTGCCTTTGACTGTAGTCGTCCTGCTTGTTTTGTTCGCTGCACAGTCGCGCGGCACGGCGAAGGTCGCGGCCCTGTTCGGCCCGATCATGCTGGTCTGGTTCGTGGCCATTGCGTTGCCTGGCTTGTTCTGGATCGCTCACGATCCAGGGGTGCTGTGGGCGCTTAATCCGTTCTATGGCATCGATTTCCTGCTGCAACACGGCTTCATCGGACTGGTGACGCTTGGCATGGTGTTCCTCGCCGTCACCGGCGCCGAGGCGCTTTATGCCGACCTCGGGCATTTCGGCCGCCGCCCGATCCAAGTGGCGTGGCTGTTCATCGTGCTGCCGTCGCTGGCGATCAACTATCTGGGCCAGGGGGCGCTGGTCTTCGCCAATCCGAAGACGGTTGAAAATCCGTTCTTTCTGATGTTTCCCGATTGGGCGCTGCTCCCCGTAGTCGTGCTGGCGACGGTGGCGACGGTGATCGCCAGCCAGGCCGTGATCACCGGGGCCTATTCGCTCACCAGCCAGGCGATCCAGCTCGGTCTATTGCCGCGGTTTGAAGTGCGCCACACCTCCGCGTCGCAGGCCGGCCAAATCTACATGCCGCGAGTCAACGGGTTACTCCTGCTCGGGGTTTTGCTTCTCGTCGCGCTATTTCGCTCGTCGAGCGCGCTCGCCTCGGCCTATGGCATTGCCGTCACCGGCACCATGGTGGTCACTGGCATGATGGCCTTCATCGTGATCTGGCGGATGTGGCGCTGGTCGCCATTCGCGGCGGCAGGCTTGATCGTGCCGTTCCTGGTGATCGACTTGACGTTCCTTTCGGCCAATATGCTCAAGGTCGTGCAAGGTGGCTGGGTGCCGTTGGCGCTCGGCGGGGTGGTGATGCTGGTGATGTATACGTGGCGGCGCGGCAGCCGCATCCTGTTCGCCAAGACCCGCCGGCTCGAGACCCCGCTCGACGATCTGGTGCGCATTCTGGAGAAGAAGCCGCCGCAGCGCGTGCCCGGCACCGCGGTGTTTTTAACGAGCGACCCGAGAAGCGCCCCCACCGCGCTCATGCACAGCCTCAAGCACTACAAAGTGCTGCACGAGAAGAACGTCATCCTGTCCGTCGAGACCATGCACACCCCACGCGTCGAAGCGGAGAAGCGCGTGCGCATCGAGCCGGTCGGCTCGACCTTCATGCGCGTGCAATTGCGCTTCGGATATATGGAGACCCCGAACATTCCCAAGGCGCTGGCGATCGCGCGCAAGCTCGGCTGGCAATTCGACATCATGTCGACGTCGTTCTTTTTGTCGCGCCGAGCGCTGCGGCCAGCGCCGCATTCCGGCATGCCGCGCTGGCAAGACCGGCTGTTCATCACGCTGGCCCGCTCGGCCAATGACGCGACGGACTATTTCCAGATACCCACCGATCGCGTCGTCGAGGTCGGCACACAAGTCACCGTGTGAGGTTTAGCGCCTTCACCTTCGACGCGAGAGGACGTAAGCTGCGTCTTACGCTCCCGTGGAGGCCTCAATGCCCGATCAAAATCCCACCGTGCGCGATCTGACGCCGCAAGAGGTGGCGCGCGGGCTGCAAGAAGGCCGCGTCATCCTGATCGATGTCCGCGAGCCGAACGAGACCGCGCTGGAGCGGATTCCCGGCTCAGTACTGGTTCCGCTATCGAGCTTCGATCCCGCCGATATTCCGGAGCCGGCGGGACGCGAAGTGGTTTTCAGCTGCCGATCCGGCCGTCGCTCCGTGACCGCTTCGCTGGCGGCGCAGGAGCAGGGCTTCGCCTATGGCAGCCACCTGGCGGGCGGCATATTGGCCTGGAAGGCCGCGGGCCTGCCGATCGAGACGTGATGAATCCGAGCAGGATTATCTTCGGGCTCGGCGTTGCCGCCTTTCTGATCGCGGGGCCGGCGCTGCCGGCGCAGCGCGTCGTCAACTATTACAATTGGTCGGACTATCAGGATCCGACCGTGCTCGACGAATTCACCAAGACGACCGGCATCGCCGTCCGCTACGACACCTTCGATTCCAACGACACGCTGGAGGCGAAACTGCTGGCGGGCCAATCGGGCTATGACGTCGTGGTGCCGACCGCCTATTTTCTCGCCCGCCAAATCAAGGCTGGGATTTTCCAGAAACTCGATAAATCGAAATTGCCGAATGCCGCTTATCTCTGGACGGAGATCGCCAAGGCGCTCGCATTCTACGATCCCGGCAATCAATACGCCGTCGACTACATGTGGGGTACGACGGGCATCGGTTACAACGTCAAGGACGTGAAGCAGATTTTGGGTCCCGACGGCAAGATCGATTCATGGGACTACGTTTTCGATCCCGACAAGCTCAAAAAATTCAAGGATTGCGGCATTCATATGCTGGATTCATCCGACGACATCATGTCGGCGGGCTTGCACTATCTGCATCTCGACCCGAACACCAGCGATCCCGGCGATCTGCAAAAGGTCACGGATCTTTTGATGCGCATTCGGCCTTACGTGCGGAAATTCCATTCCTCGGAATATCTCAATGCGCTCGCCACCGGCGAGATCTGTTTCGCCGTCGGCTGGTCGGGCGACGTCAAGCAGGCCCAGCGCCGCGCAGCGGAGGCCAAGAACGGCATTGAGATCGGTTACGCGATCCCCAAAGAGGGCGCGCAGCTGTGGTTCGACAATCTCGCCATTCCCAAAGACGCGCCGCATCCGCAAGAAGCGCTTGAACTGATCAATTACCTGATCAAGCCCGAGGTCGCGGCGAAGAACACCAACTACGTGTGGTATGCCAATGGCGACCGGCCGAGCCCGTTGATCGATCCCGCGATCCTCAACGACCGCACCATCTATCCGGACGCCGCGACCATGGCGAATTTCTACACCATTATCGCCCACGACGCGAAGACGCAGCGGCTGATCAATCGGTTGTGGACTCGCATCAAGACCGGAGAGTGACTGCGACAATAAAGCGCCGATACAAACGAGGCGGTGTCGCGCCGGCAATAGCCGGTAAGCGCTCGACTGTTCTAATATCCAAGGCCAATGCGATGGCAATTCGCACAAAAGAGGGGGAGGGGATGACGAAATTCACCGCAGCAGCGACGCCGTCACGGCGCAGCGTTCTCAAGGTCGCCGGCGCCGCTGCGGCCGGCATGGCTACGCCGGCGCTTATTGGCGTCCGCTCGGCCTATGCCGATTATCCCGACCGCCCGATCAAGTTCGTGGTGGCCAACACGCCCGGCGGACCCTCCGACATCGGCGCACGTATCGTCACCGCAGCGCTGCAACAGTCGACCGGCAAGACCTTCATTGTCGAGAACCGCGGCGGCGCCGGCGGCAATATCGGCATGGAATATGCCGCGCACGCCGATCCGGACGGCTACACCGTGCTGCTCGCGACCAACGCCTATTCGGTGAATTACGGACTGTACAATCATCTGCCCTACGATCCGTACAAGGATTTTGTCGGCGTCAGCGAGCTTGCATCGTCGCCCAACACATTCGTGGTCAAATCCGAGCTTCCGGCAAAGACCATGAAGGAGTTCATCGCTCTTGCGCATGCCACACCCGACAAGTTCAATTGCGCAACGCCGCCGATCGGCACCACGCCGGAAATCCAGCTCGAGGTTTTGAAGATTCGCGAAAACCTGCCGAATCTCGCCGATGTGGTGTTCAACGGCGGCGGCGACGCCATCACGGCTTTGCTCAGCGGCACCGTGCAATTGAGCTCCGGCTCGCTCGGTCCGGCGCTGCCGCATATCAAGGCCGGCGCCATGCGTTGTCTCGCGGTCTGCGGCACGGACCGCTGGCCCGATCTGCCGGACGTGCCGACGATGGAGCAGGCCGGCTACAAGGATTTTGTCTTCGCCACCGACATGGTGCTGCTCGCTCCGGCAAAGACGCCGCCAGCCGACGTCAAATGGCTGGAGGCGGAGACTCTCAAGGTCCTCAAGACGCCGGAGATGAAAGACAAGCTCTACAAGGCCGGTTTCCTGGTGCGGCCGGAAGGCGCCGACGCGGCCTGGGCGCGCGTGACCAAGGAAATCGGCATGTTCAAGCAAATCATCGAGAAGGCCGGCATCAAGAAGATGTAACGGCTTCTCGATCTCGCCGTACTGGCTGTCGAACGCCGCGCAGATTTTGCCAGCGAGCGGGCGAATATCGCTTTTCTGTCAGGGGCATGCCGGGGTCGAGTGAACGGTCAATAAATCGACGGCCCGGCGGTGGTTTGTCGACATGCCCTAAAAGCTGCCGAACATCCCGGTGGAGGAACTCTCAGGCTTCGAACGTGTTCTCTTGCCAGAGAACCAATCGAACTTCGGGAGCGTCAAATGGTCGATAACGACCGCATCAAAGGCTCGGCCAATCAGGCCGCGGGCAAAGTCAAGGAATGGGCCGGCAAGGCGACCGGCGACTCGAAAACCGAGGCTGAAGGCAAGGCCGACCAGGTGAAGGGCAAGGTCCAGAACGCCGTCGGCGGTCTCAAAGACGCCGCGCGCGGCAAGTGATCGCCATGCGGATGGCAAGCAACTCATCGTCAAGGGTGGCTGTGATGCACAGCGAAGCATATCACCGGTTCCTCACCGCGAGCGGCTACATGATCCTGAGTGCGATCGTGGTCCTGTCGATGGCTTACCTGCCGACCTTGGCCGGAACGCTTTTGACCACATTGGACATTCTGCCGACGCATCTGATGTGACGGTAATCTCCGATAGCGGGTATATTCCTGCTTGAAAGCAGTCGCGGCCGCTTTCAACTCCACTTCAGAGTGACGCCGATATCGCCCGGTACCCCGCCGGGAAAGTCAATAACTTGGAATGCGACTCTATAGCCGCGGGACTTCATGTACTTCTCCCAAAACTCGTAAAGTTCCTTGGGCAAGCCGGTGAGCGTCTTTTCCCAACCCGGCTCGGCCTGATTGATTGCGCGGCCGTGGTCGGTGCACAGCGCGTTGGGAAAACGCCCGACCAAGACCTCAGTCATGCCGTTGGCGGCGGCCCGCCTGACGATGGCGGCGGCGCGGACGAGCCTTTCCTCGTCGGAAACGCCGGAAGGTTTCGAGAGCCGTCCCAGCAACGCCGTTTTTTCTGCCTCCGCGGCCGACGTCTCGCGCATAGCCGCGGTCGCTTTCTCGGCTTCTTTGAGCGCAATTTGCTTCATCACGTCCGCCGCGGCCGGCAAGATCGCCAGCGGATCGGCAGCCTTATTGGATTCTGCCATGGCAATGCTCCCTGCAAATGATAGCGATTATGCGTAATTGTTCGCGAATTGATTGATCTATCGCAAATCGCTGGCAAAGTTTTTGCGCAATAGGAACAAGATTCGTTCATTTTGCGGAAAGGGGATTTGGCATGCCGGATAAGGACCCCAAGCCGAGGAAATTAAAGCGGAAGCAATATGAGAAGGAGCTGCGCAAGCTTCAGGTGGAACTGTGCCACCTGCAGCGATGGGTCAAAGCCAAAGGATTGAGAGTCATCATCGCTTTCGAGGGCCGCGACGCCGCCGGCAAGGGCGGCACGATCAAGGCGATCACCGAGCGCGTCAGTCCGCGCGTCTTCCGTGTCGTGGCGCTTCCGGCGCCGAGCGACCGCGAGAAAAGCCAGATGTATCTTCAGCGCTATATCGCGCACTTTCCGGCTGCCGGCGAAGTCGTGATCTTCGATCGGAGCTGGTACAATCGCGCCGGCGTCGAATATGTGATGGATTTTGCCACCAAAGAGCAATATGAGCGGTTCCTGGAGATATGCCCTGAAGTCGAGAAATTCGTCGTCGACGGCGGCATCATCCTGATCAAAATCTGGCTTGAAGTCGGACAGGAAGAGCAGGAGCGGCGGTTTCTGGCGCGCATCAACGAGCCGCTGCGGCAGTGGAAACTAAGCCCGATGGATTTGGAATCCTACAAGCATTGGTTCGACTATTCGAAAGCGCGCGACGGCATGCTCAAGGCCACCGACAGCAAACATGCGCCCTGGCATGTCGTCCGGACCGACGACAAGCGGCGCGGCCGGTTGAATTGCATCTCTCACATCCTGTCGCTCATTCCCTATAAGAAAATCCGGCGCGACAAGATCAAACTGCCGAAGCGGTTGCTGGAGAACAAATACGACGACCATGCTTCTTTGAAGGTGCGACAGTTCGTCGTCGACAGATTTTGATAGATCGCGTTACGGGATTCGCATCCGATCTAGCGCGTCACCGCCAACGGCGGTGCAGCCACAGCCACTGCTCCGGATGTTGGCGGATCCAGCCTTCGATCACGGTGGTGATCGCCTGCGTGGTTCCTCTGATATCGACGCGGCCGCCGGCGTCGCGCACCGGCTCGACCGGATCGGAGACCTCGCCCCAGAAGCTGTTGCCGTCTTCCTTGCGCACCACGCGCATGCCATAAATCGGCAGTTCGGTCTGCCGCGCCAGCATCGCGATCAGCGGATTGGCGAGGCAACGCCGGCCGAAGAAGGTGACCTCGACGCCTTTACTGTAGTGCTGATCGGCGAGCATGCCGACGTGAATGCCGGATTGCAGCAGCCGTGCCAGCCTCACCGGCGCGTCGAGGCCGGTCGCAATGAGCTCGCCCATCAGCGGTTCGCGCAATTTGACGATGACGTCGTTGACGGCGCCGATATTGGGTCGGCGGTATAGGACCGCGGATTTTACGCCGATCAGCTTGGCGCCGACTCCGGGCAGCTCCCAATTGGCCAGATGCGCGGCAAAGCCGATCGTCGCCTTGCCGCTCTTGGTGATCCAGTCGTAACGTTCCTTGGACTCCGGCGGGTAGGTGATGACATCCGGCGTCTGCCGGCCGAACCCTTCGACGCAGAAGTCGTCGAGATGGGCGAACTCGATGGCGATACGGCCAAGATTGTCCCATACGCCGCTGAGGATGGCTTCGATCTCGGCGGCGGATTTTTCCGGAAACGCCGCGCGCAATTGCTTGCGGCCGATGCGGTGTTCCTTAAACAGCGGACCGATCTTGCGCATGAGCGCGCCGGCGAAATTCGCCATGCGCCGCCGGTCGGTGTGCCTGATCGCGCCAAGGAGGCCGACAGTCAGGGCGCCGGCGGTCTTGTCGAGGAGAGGCTTGAAGCGCCGGGCCGCCATCAGAGCACGATCCGGAAAAGGAGCGGCCGGTTTTCCGAAAAGATCATGTCAGAAAATGACGATGATCTTGCCGAACACCTGACGGCTTTCGAGCCGCGCCAAGCCGCGCTCGAACTCGGCGAGCGGCACTTCGGTATCGACTACCGGGGTGAGGCCGGAGGCCATCTTGGCGAGACTCTCGCGGATATTGCGCATCGAGCAGCCAAACGAGCCGAAGATGCGATATTGCTGCAGATAGAGCTGAAACAGATTCATGGTGATCGACTGGCCCGAGGTCGAGCCGCAAGTCACGAGCCGGCCGCCGCGCTTGAGACATAACAGCGAGCCGTTGAACGTGTCGGGACCGACATGCTCGAAGGCAACGTCGACGCCTTTTTTGCCGGTAAGCTTGCGCACGATACTTTCGAAACGATCGGTCTTGTAGTTGATGACGTGATCGGCGCCGAGCGCCTTGGCCTTCTCCGCCATGGCGTCGTCGCCGACGGTGGTAATGACGGTGCAGCCGATGGCCTTCGCCATCTTGATGGCGCTGGTGCCGATGCCCGAACCGCCGGCCTGCACCAGAATGGTTTCGCCCGGTTCGAGCTTGGCATTGTCGAACAGCATGTGCTGCACGGTGCCGAAGGCGACCGGCGCACAGGCGGCGTCGCGGAAGCTCACGCCCGGCGGGATTGGCACCACGAGGCGCGCCGGCATGTTGATCAGGTCTCGGGCAAAGCCGTCAACGTGGAAGCCCATGATCGAGGCGACGTTTTCGCAAAGATTATCTCGCCCTTCGCGGCAGGCCTTGCAGGTGCCGCAGGTCAGCGCGCCATAGGCGACGACACGGTCGCCGGCTTTTGATGACGTTACGTCGGGCCCGACGGCGGCGATTTCTCCCGCTGCCTCGACGCCGACAACCAACGGCAGCTTGCGCTTGGCAAAGGCCATGCCGCGCCAGCCCCAGACGTCGATGTGATTAAGACCGATCGCCTTGATGCGAATCTGCACTTCGCCGGCCTCCGGCGCCGGCGGTACCGGAATCTCCAGCAGCTCGATCTTGCGGTCGGCGACAAGCGTGAGCGCGCGCATGGTGCGCGCCGGGGCGGTGTCCCCCGGCTTGTTCAAAGTGTTTGCCGCGGCGCCGGTCACGCCAGCTCCCGCGTCAGCACCAGCGAAATGTTCTGGCCCCCGAAACCGAACGAATTGGAAATCGCGCGCTCGATATGGGCATCGCGGGCCTCGTTCGGCACCACGTCGAGGGGGATCGCGGGGTCGGGGACGCGATAATTGATGGTCGGCGGGATACGCTGGTGTTCGAGCGTGAGCGCGGTGAACACCGCTTCAACCGCGCCGGCCGCGGTGAGCGTATGGCCGATCATCGATTTGTTCGACGACATCGGAATGCTGTGGATGCGCTCCCCGAACACGGTGGAGACACCGAGACATTCCATCTTGTCGTTCTCCGGCGTCGAGGTGCCGTGAGCGTTGATATAGTCGATGTCTTCGGGGCCGACGCCGGCATCGGCAAGCGCGTTGCGCATGCAGGCGATGACCGGCTTGCCGTCGGGGCTCGATCGGGTGCGGTGGAAAGAATCGGACTTCTCGCCGCAGCCTTCGAGAATGGCAAGCACCTTGGCGCCGCGCGCGATCGCGTGATCGTAGTCTTCCAGCACCAGGGCGGCGCCACCCTCGGCGAGCACGAAGCCATCGCGGTTCTTGGAGAACGGCTTTGACGCCTGGCCCGGCGGATCGTTCTGCGTCGACAGCGCCGAAAGCAACGAGAAGCGAACGAGCGATTCCTGCGTGAGCGAGCCGTCGGCGCCGACCGCGAGCACCGCCTGGCATTCGCCGCGGCGGATCGCTTCGACGCCAAGCTGGATCGCGGTGCCGCCGGAGGCGCAAGCCGTGGTCAGCGAGATCGGCGAGCCTTCGGTGCCGAAATGCGCGGCGAGATTTTCGCCGATGATGCCATATTTGATAGTTTCGTAGATCGGCGCGAATTGCGGCTCGTGCGCCACCCGCATCAGGTCGGGATAGGCGGCATCGCGGTCCGGCGCGGCCTCTTCGGCGAGCCGGACGCGGTAAGGCCACTCGATTTCAAGCGGCGGCAGCGCCAGGAACAGCGGACCGGGGAAGTGGCCTTTGCCGCCGATCGCGGCTTGCGCGATGGCTTCCTCGCAGGCGAGGAACGCGATGCGCTCGGACAATTCCGCCGGCGGCATGTAGTCCTTGTAAACGTCGTCCACGGTGCCGGCGATGGTGGTCCGCAGCGAATCGAGCGGGAAACGCGAAATGCGCCGGATGCCGGATTTCCCGGCCGTCAGTTTTGCCCAATTGTCCTCTTTGCCGACGCCAAGGGAGGTGACGAGGCCCATGCCGGTAATGGCAATGACCGGGCGGCCGGCATTGTCGCGTTTCGCGCCAGGCTTGGGAGCCGCGTTGGGCTTTGCCGATGATGCCGCCATGATGCCCTCCTTCAACTCACCCGTTCGAGCAGCGCCAGCCCTTCGCCGCGCCAGTTTCCGACGCTGGTGACGACGATTTGGGACAGACCGGGCGGACTTTCCCCGGTATCTCCCGACCCCGTCGGAGCGAACAGCTTGCCATGCTCGATCGCCGCGCAGCCGATACCCAAATTGGCCATGAACTGGGTGTCGACGCCATGCCCGATATACGTACCGGTATTGCGGACGGGAAGGCCAACCTCCTTAAGCACGGACAGCTCTGAAGATGTCGCGGGTTCAAATCCGGAAGCGCCGGAAATGACCGCGGCATGGCTGCGGTCGAGTTGCGGGGCGAGGGTGTTCCACTGACGGCGCAGCGAAGCTTCGGCTTCGCCCCCCTTTCGCGCATTGCGGTCCGATAACACCTGCGAAATCCGCGCCCGCGGTTTGGCGCCACGCGCTTTGGCGTGCTCGCTACTCTCGAAAACGAGAAACGCGCCCATCGTGGCAAAGGCGATGCCGCCGCCCGGGCCACGATCCCAGACCGGAGCAAATTTATCCTTGAGCACCACGCCGCCGAGCTCGAACGCCAGGAGCACATCCCATCGCGTGCCATTATAGGCGCCACCGACGAGCGTGAGCTCGCTTTGCCCCGCAGCGATGCGCGCCTGCGCCACGCGCACCGCATCGACGCCGGCTGCTTCCTCGCCCATGAACGTGCGCGAGGACCCAACGACGCCGTGCACCAGCGAGATATTGCCGGCGAGCAGGTTAGGCAGCTGCGCCAGAAACAAGGTGGGGCGCAGGTCGCTCATCAGCCGCTCGTTGAGGAACGCGCCGCGCGTGTTGGTCTTGCGCATGCCGGCCATGATTGCGGTATCGACCGCCGTATCGCGCTCGCCGCCACCGGCCGCGACGATCATGTCGGCGCGGTCGAGCAATTCGGCGTTGCCGGCGATGCCGGCATCGGTTAGCGCCATGCCCGCGGTATAGACGCCGACCCGTTGCCAGGTCTCCATCTGCCGTTGGTCGCTTTTCTTCGGAATGTGCTTGTCGAAGCTCATCGGCGGGAGCTGATGCACGATGTAGGGCGCAAAGCTCTTGTCGTCGTAGGCCGGCGGATCGCCGCGCTCGAGATGGCTCCAGGCCGTCTCCAGGCCCTCGCCCAGACAGCTGAGCAGACCGACGCCGGTGATCCACACCTCGCGGCGTTCGGTCACTTCGCGAACTCCTTGGCCGGAAAGTTGATGCGCTCGGCCCAGTCCCACAATCCGGCGCGCAGTTCCGGGCTGGGATAGGGAATGATGCGGTAGGTCAGCGTGGCGTCGCAGACCGCGGCGCCCTTGCACCAGCCCTTGGCTTCACCGATGGCATAGCCCGAGCCATCGTGCACGACTCTGCCCTCGAATTCGAGTTCATCGCCCGGAAAAACGGCGCTGCGGATCTTGGCTTCCTTGACGCCGGCGAGCGCCGGCAATCCGGTAAAACCCGTTACCGCGCTGACCAGCCAGCCGGTCGTCTGCGCCATACATTCGATCAACAGCACGCCGGGCATCAGCGGGTAGCCGGGAAAATGGCCTTCGAATACCGGGCTTTGTTTCGGCACGGTGCAGACCGCGCGCGCCACGCGTCCGGCGACGTCGACGGCGACGAAGCGGTCGATCATCTGAAAATATTCAAGACGCATCGTCGGCGCTCAAGCGCCCTTGGCAGCGATCAGCTCGTCGATCCGCTCGCACAAGTTCTTCAGCACGAAATATTGGTCGGTCGTGGCTTTGCCGTCATTGACTTCCTGGGTCCACTGCTCGAGCGGAAGCTTTATGCCGAACGCCTTGTCGATGGCGAAGGCGATGTCGAGAAAATCGAGACTATCGATCTCGAGATCGTTGATGGCGTGGCTTTCCGGCTTGATATTTTCACGCGGGATATCGCAAGTTTCCGCAATGATTTCAGCCACTTTATCGAACGTAGTGGACATCGGGCGTGCTCTTTGGTCAGCAGGGAATAAGCGCCGGCCCAGCCCGGCGCGAGCAAGCCCGTCGGTTCGGGCTCCTCAATGTGAACGCTTCGTATAGCGAAGGATGGGGTCAAGTTCAACGGCGGCAGCCCCGGTAAAGATTGCATTTTTGCCGTAGCGCAAGGAGCGGATTCGCGCTTGCCGCCAACGGCTTATCCGAAAGGCCCCGGCGCTGGATATATCGGGCCGCGCTTGATCGGCCAAGCCGTAGCACCTATGGAAGCCCCCGAGAGGCCAGCCAGGAGTCGGCAATGCCGCCGGCGCAGGTGCGCAAGCGTTGTTTCGTGCAGATGACGGGCTACGAGCCGGTCGGCGCGGAACACCAGCATCGCCGCTTCATCCGCGAGATGGCGCGGTTCCACAAAGCCTGGAGCGTCCAGGGCAAGGTTTCGCCGCCGCATCTGTCGGCCGGTGACGCGGTGGCAAGCTGGACGGTCGATACCTTTGGACCGAACTGGCGCGTCACGACCGATTTTCACTGGTTTCGCTGGGACGACTTCGTGCGCGCCGACGGCGCCAAAAGCGACTGGCTGCGGTTTCCGCTCGGCATTGCCGCATTGGTGGAATTCATCCTGAGCGGAACGGTGGCGAAATATTTCACCATCGCCTGGCGTTATGGCGCCTTCTTCCTGTTTCCGCTCATCTATGTCGTCGGCATGGCCTGGCTGTCGATCGGTCTGACGCGTTTTGCCGTCGGCCATCTCGGCCTGCCGTATCCAATGGCGATCGCGCCCGCGCTCTGGCTCGCGATCTTTGTCGCCTTGCGATGGACGTTCGGGCGCTTCATCCATATCGGCTATGCGCTCGACGACTGGCATTTTGCCCGCGACTTCATCCACCGTGCGCGGACGGCCGTCGACGCACGGCTCGATCGTCTCGCCGCCGAATTGGTGCGGCTCGTCCGCGAGACCGATGCCGACGAAATCATCGTCCACGGCCACAGTCTTGGCGCGCCGCTGTCGCTTTGCGTCATCGACCGCGCCTTGCAGCTTGATCCGCAGCTCGGCGCACGCGGCAAGCCGCTGCATGTCGTCTCGACCGGCTCGTCGCTCCTCAAAGTGGCGCTGCATCCGGCGGCCGGCTGGCTGCGCGAGGTCGTCGGCCGTGTGGCGAATGCGCCGGCGATCTATTGGGTCGAGTATCAGGCACTGGTCGACATCATCAATGTCTATAAGGTCGATCCGGTGGTCGCCGTGGGATTGCCGGCGACCGGCAAGCCGATCGTCAAAATATTCCGCATCCGCATGATGGTCGAGGAGCACACCTATCGGCGCTTTCGCCTTAATTTTCTCCGTGTCCATCGCCAGGCCGTGATGGGCAATGAGCGGCGCTACTTCTACGACTATTACATGCTGTGCTGTGGCTCGTTGCCGCTTCGCGAATGGGTCGAAAAGGCGGAGCGGGCAGTCGCGACGTTTGGCGCCGATGGCGCGCTGATCGAAGCTCCAGCCACAGACGGCGTCGCCGCGGCGGCCTTAAGTGTAACGGAGTAGGGCGTGACGGCGACGCTTGCGAAAATCATCTGGCTTGTCTTCGGCGTCGGCTGGTTGCTGCTGCGGCTTATTCCGAATCGTCGCGCTCGTAAGACGGCGGTGCGTTATTCGGCCCGCGATTGGCGCGAATTCGTACTGCTGGCGGCTTCGCTCACCGGTCTCGGTATCGTGCCCTGTATTTACGTCGCGGCACATGTCCCACGGTTTGCCGATTATCCCTTCATGCCGGTAGCAAGCTACCTTGGCATCGCAGTCGATATCACCGCGCTGTGGCTGTTCAATCGGACCCACCACGATCTCGGCCACAATTGGTCGGTCAGCCTCGATCTTCGCGAACGCCACACCCTGGTCACAACCGGCATTTACGCCACCGTCCGGCATCCGATGTATACGGGCTTTTGGCTTATGGCGGTGGCACAAGCCCTGCTATTGCCTAATTGGGTTGCAGGTCCTGCCGGGCTCGTCGGCTTTGGCATCCTGTTTTTTGGCCGGGTGAAGCGCGAAGAGGAGATGATGATCGCGGCATTCGGCGATGAATATCGCGCTTATATGCGCCGGACAGCGCGTGTCGTGCCTTGGGTGTACTGAGGCCGTCAAGCACGTGGCATTTTTGCTACAGGTTGGCGTTGGATTCTAAGGCATTGATGAATCGGGGGGAAATTCTCCGCGAAATCTGGCAGTGCAATGTGAATTGCTTAGAATGCGCCGGCTCGGATAGCTCGGGCCAAGCCGGTGCGGCAAGCCGTGAGGAGGTCATGAGGAATTGGTGGCGGCTTAGTGTAATCGGCATGCTGACGGCAGGCCTGATGCTGGCGTTCGGCTCAACTCCGAGCATGGCGGCGCCGCGCGCGCATGTTTACCTGCTGCGCGGGCTCCTGAACATTTTCTCGCTCGGCATGGATACGCTCGCCGAGGAGCTCAATAGGCGTGGCGTCTACGCCACCGTCGACAATCATGCCGATTGGGAATCGCTGGCCGACAGCGCGGCGGCGAATTACAAGGCCGGCAAGGAAGGACCGATCATCCTCATCGGCCATTCGCTCGGCGCCGATGCGGTGATGACCATGGCCGCCTATCTGGGCCGGCGCGACGTTCCGGTGGCGCTGGTGGTGCCGTTCGACGGCACCGCGTCCTTTGCCGCCTCATCCAATGTCGCGCGCGTGCTCAATTTGAGCCAGCATTATTGGATGAGCCGCGGGCCGGGCTTCCACGGCTCGCTGATCAATGTCGATCTGCGGTCCGATCCGAACATCGATCATCTCAATATCGACAAATCGCCGCGCCTGCATGCGCGCGTGATTGCCGAGGTGCTCGCCATCGTTGGCTCGCACCGCATCGAGTCGCCGACTGCCGCTGCGAAGCCGCTACCGGCAAGCCTGAAAACCGGCGCCATCGGCAGCGGCAGCGACGATGCGGCGAAACCTGTCGTCGAAGGCGGCACGCCGGTGATCGCGGCGCCGGAAAGAACCACCAAACCGATAAGCGCAGATCCGCCGGTGTCGGCAAAACCGGCTGCAACTTCGCAATAGCTTACTGCTGCGGCGGGATCGGCAATTCGATCGGGGCGCAGTTGGCGCGCCCCTGCATCATGCAATCCTGGTCGCGCTCCATGTCGGCGATGGTGTCGGCAAGCCAGACACCGGCGCTCACCAGAAATGCCACGACCGCAAGCGCGATGACATTCATCAGTGCGCGTTGCCGATAGTCGACGATTTCTTCGTCCTGGTCCTGCTCGAATTCCGCAAAATCGTCGGCCAGATCGATGTCGGATCGTGCGAAGTCACCATCTACCGGCCGCACCGGCGGGACGGAGAGCGGCTGACCCGGCCGCCGAAATGGCAGCACCTGGCCGAACCCGCCCGCGTCGCGTGGGTCCGACCGGCTCTTCGCCGCCTGAGAGCCACTTCGATTCATGACACCAGGATACCCCTCCTACGGCTAATTTACTAACTACGGGATTGCCGAATTAATCGGATAACGCGGAATGGCCCGAAACGGGTCCCGGCATTCCAACTGATTGTCGATTCCTCTAGATTCGATACCTATGGCCCTGCGGCACGATATCCGCGCCTTGTCGGCCCCGGCGGCGGGCCTATGCGCTTGCGCTGCAAGCGATATTACTTGCCGCCGGCGGGTTGCTTGGGGCGCGGGGAGCGGCTTTGGCGAGTTTCAACACGGAGCAGATCCATGACGAATTCCTCTTTACGGTCCACCTCGGGCGGTATTGTCGCGATAATTGCCTTCTGCGGCGCGCCGTTCTTGCTGGCGCAATTTTCGATAAGTCCCGCGGCGGCCGCCGACTACGATGTCGGGTCGATGCATATTTCGCAGCCCTGGGCGCGGGCCACGCCGAAGGGCGCCGACGACGGTGCCGGTTACATGACAATCACCAACAAGGGGTCGGCCCCGGATCGCGTGAGCTGCGTATCCGACGACGCCAGCAAGCAATGCCAGATCCACAGCATGACCATGGAAGACGGCGTCATGAAAATGCGCCCGGTCGAGGGTGGCCTGGAAATCAAGCCGGGCGAAACCGTCACGCTGAAACCGGGCGGCTATCACATGATGTTTGTCGACCTCAACCATCCGCTGGAGCAGGGCAAGTCGGTCGAGGCCGAGCTGAAATTCGATCACGCGGGCACGGTCAAGGTTGACTATCCGATTGCGGCGATCGGCGCGCCGGCGCCCGGGGCCGCCGCGGGCGGCGGCACGATGATGATG
>JBAQAB010000427.1:0-2927 GCA_049285535.1 Xanthobacteraceae bacterium | reverse complement strand
GATTACGGCAATTGAACATCGTACCGTAGCATGAATGATCAGGCCGTGCAGCGGCAGCGGATGGGTTTCGGGCCTAACCCAAAGGCGCGCCGAGCGTCGGCATCCAGTCGGTAACGAAAGCGCCGATGAAATAAACGAGATAGTGCGGGAATGATTGGCGCGGCAGACATGCGCCGAGAGGGGTTAAATATTCGCCGGGCAATGGGGTAAACTGCCCCTCCCGATATCCCCACAGCGATGCAAAGGCTTGTCATGATCGACGTACATTACTGGACCACGCCGAACGGCCACAAAGTCACGATTTTTCTCGAAGAGGCCGGACTTGAGTACAAAATCATTCCGGTCAACATAGGCAAAGGCGAGCAGTTCAAGGCGGAGTTTCTGGCGGTGTCGCCGAATAACCGCATCCCCGCCATCGTCGACCACAAGCCCGCCGACGGCGGCAAGCCGCTCTCGGTATTCGAGTCCGGCGCCATCCTGCTCTACCTTGCCGACAAGACCGGCAAGTTCATCGCCAAGGATTTGCGCGGGCGCACCGCGGCGCTGGAATGGCTGTTCTGGCAGATGGGCGGCCTCGGACCGATGTCGGGCCAGAACAATCACTTCAGCAACTATGCCGTCGACAAGATCCAATACGCGATGGATCGCTACCGCAACGAGGTCAACCGGCTTTACGGCGTGATGAACAGACGGCTCGCCGATCGCCCGTTTCTTGCCGGCGACTATTCGATCGCCGACATGGCTTGTTATCCCTGGGTCGTGCCGTGGGAGCGTCAGGGCCAGAACATCGCCGACTTCCCGCATCTCAAGCGCTGGTTCGAGTCGATCAAGGCGCGGCCGGCCGCGGTCAAAGCCTACGAATGGACGCCGAAGATCAATCCCGGCCAGGGCGGCATCCGCACCGCCGAGGAGCGCGCGATACTGTTCGGTCAGACCTCGCAGTCGGTCGCCGCGGCAGCGGGAAGGCGGTAACCGCAATCGTTTCCCGGGCGCAGCGCAGCACGAAGCGCAGCGTAGTGGTGCGCTGCAGACCCGGGATCGTAGCAAGTTCACAATGTGGAACGATCCCGGATCAGCGGCGCACCGCTTCGCGCTGCACCGCATCCGGGAAACGCATGTGAGCCGGTCTAGTCCTGCCGGACGATGACTTTGGTGCCGACCGGCACGCGGTCGTAGAGATCCGAGACGTCGTCATTGACCAGCCGGAAGCAGCCGGACGAGACGGCTTGGCCGATGGTCTCCGGCGCATTGGTGCCGTGGATGCGGTAGACGGTATTGCCGAGATACATGGCGCGCGCGCCAAGCGGGTTGCCGGGGCCGCCGGCCATGAAACGCGGCAGGTATGGCTGGCGCTCGATCATTTCCGGCGGCGGCCGCCAGTCCGGCCACTCGGCCTTTTTACTGACCCGCAACAGGCCCTGCCAGGTGAACCCGTCGCGGCCGACGCCGATGCCGTAGCGGATGGCGTGGGTCGAATCCTGGATCAGATAAAGATGCCGCTCCTGGGTATCGATGATGATGGTGCCGGGCGGTTCCAGCGAACGATAGAACACCATCTGCTTCTTGAATTCTTCCGGCAGATTGGCGTCGGAATTGCCGTGATCGATGCCCGGATCGACGTCCGGCGCGGTGACCGGGTACTGGAACACCTGCGGCTGGTTTTGCGCGCACAGTTGTTGTGCCGAAACCAGGCATAGAAGCGCGGCGCCGATTCCGACCACTGAACCGCGGCAACCGCTTGCTCGTCCCAGCCTTGTCATTGCAGCATTGTCGTCCCGGCGATGACTGGGTTCAAGTCAGTTTTCCCCGCAGCAGCGCAGGTCCCTATTGCGAGACGCCGCCAAGATATCCGGCAATCTTCCAGCCGCCAGCGTCCTTTGTGTAGCACATTTCGTCGCCGCCGAGCGGCGAAAGCTGCTGGGCGTCGATATAGCCGGATTTGCCGGATGGCGTCGCCACATGCAGCAGAAACGGCTCGTCAGGGTTGCTCGGCTGGCTCGAGTCCGGCAGCACCCGGATCACAATCATGCCGAGCTTCTCGATCACCGGCGAATTCGACTGCGCGGTGGCATGCACGTCGACGCCGCCATTGGCCGGATAGCCCCACTCGGACGGGTCCGTTCCGGTCGCCTCGCCGAGCGCTTGGAAGGCCTTCGGATCGATGGTCGGTGGGGCCGGCGCACAGAGGATGCCCTTTTGCTGCGGCAGCTCGGCGGCCGTCGGCTCGTTGGCATAGCCGTTGAGCACGTCCCAGCCCGATTCGTCCTTGGCGTCGAGATTGATCGCCTTGGCGAGATTGTCGATGCCGGCTTTGCGCTTGTCGGCAACATCGTGGTCCTGCACCCAGAAAAAGTTCTGCGCCACAATCACACTGGCGAGTGCGGCGCGATCCTTCTTGGCGACGACGTCGGCAAGCTCTTTGCGGAAGGCGACGAAACTCGGATCGTTGTCGGCCGCGGGCGCAGTCACCGCGACCGCCTGGTAGGGCTTGATTGGCGGCGGTGGCGGCGGTTGCAGGCCGCCGCCAGGCAGGTTCAAGCCCTGTTGTGCAAAGACGGGTGCCGCTGCCAGCGCGCCGATGATGAGGGCGACGAGGCTCAGCGCGACGACAAAAAGCGGACGGCGCATCGCAGAAATCTCCGGTTCGAAATCGGCGCAACAGCCCGTCAATAATGCCGGATTACGACGGCGCTGCGGCGGTCAGTCGCACCCGCCATCATTTTCAGCCGGCGTCAAGACGGGCCGATGGACCGGCGCAGATTTCGCCGCCGCGGCTTTGGCGGTATGGCGATATGGCTCATGGCGCGGCCGGTGATGGCCGCACCGTGCGCCAACGAGGTGTTAGGCGACGAAAAGCTCTGTGCCTGAGTACCGGACTACGGCGTCGCGGACGCGATGCCGAAATGGATATCAAGGCTCCGCTGCAA
>JBAQAB010000426.1:0-15307 GCA_049285535.1 Xanthobacteraceae bacterium | reverse complement strand
GGCGACGCCGATTTACCGAACTCGCCGACCGTCGCAGCCGGGGAGTTGCGCGGTCCCTTCGACCTCATTCTTTTGAGCTGCAAGGCCTACGATCTTGCTTCCGCCGCCGATTCATTCGCGCCAGCCGTCGGAGCGAATACGGCGATAGTGCCGTTTCTCAATGGCATGGCGCACATGGATTTCCTGGCGGCACGGTTCGGCTCCGGCGCCACTCTCGGGGGCCAATGCGTGATCTCGACCACGCTCGACGCCGAGGGCCGGATCCTTCATCTCAATGACACGCATCTGGTATCGTTCGGCGAACGCGACGGCTCGCGCTCGACCCGCGCCGAGGCGATCGCCGCGACTATGACTGGCGCTCGCTTCGATTCGCGGCTCAGCACCGCGATCCTGCAGGAAATGTGGGAAAAGTGGGTTTTCATCGCGACCACCGCCGGCATCACCTGCCTGATGCGGGCCACGGTCGGCGACATCGTCACGGCACAAGGCGTCGGCTTGACGACGTCGCTCCTCGACGAGTGCTCGGCAATCGCGGCGGCGCAAGGATTTGCGCCGAGCGGACCGATCCTGGCGCGCAGCCGAACCATGCTGACCGCGCCGGGCTCTACTTTTGCCGCCTCGATGCTGCGCGACATCGAACGCGGGGCGGCGACCGAAGCCGATCATATCGTCGGCGATTTGCTGCGGCGCGGCGGCGATGGCGAGGATCGGGATTATCCGCTATTGCAGATCGCCTATACGCATCTCAAAGCTTGCGAGGCGCGGCGGCAGCGGGAGAACGCCCCCTCGACCGCGGCATGAGTGGAACCTTCAACAGAGCATATTATTATTCCGCATATGGAAGTGTTAAATGAGCAAAGTCACCTATCATATCGTGCCACACGACGACGGCTGGGCTTATCGCGTTGACGGCGTATTCTCGGAGCCCTTTCCATCCCATGATGCCGCCCGCAAAGCGGCGCTGCGCGCCGCCCAGGAGCAACACGTGCCGGGGGAAACCAGGGCGATTTCCTGGGAAGATCAGAACGGCAAATGGCACGAAGAGTTGGCGCGCGGCGACGATCGGCCCGACGCCGACGTCGAGGGCTGAGCCGGCGACAGCGGAGCAGCGACGATGCGCATCGAAGCGCTTTCGGGATGGACCAGCGATCAGAAGCACGTCGTAGCGGCCAGCTTTTTGGGATGGACGCTCGATGCCTTCGATTTCTTTCTTCTGGTCTTCGTGATTAGGAACATCGCGACGGAATTCGGCACGCAGATTACCGACGTCACCTTCGCTATTCTGCTGACTTTGGCGATGCGGCCGATCGGCGCCTATATCTTCGGCCGAGCCGCCGATCGCTGGGGCCGGCGGCCGACTCTCATGGTCGACGTTTTGCTCTACTCGGCCATCGAATTCGCGTCCGCCTTCGCGCCGAACCTCATGACATTCCTAATCCTCCGCGCGGTCTTCGGCGTCGCTATGGGCGGCGAATGGGGCGTCGGCGCTTCGCTGACCATGGAATCCATTCCGCCAAAGGCGCGCGGCCTGGTTTCGGGGCTGCTGCAGTCCGGCTATCCGACCGGATATTTTATTGCCTCGATTGTCTACGGGCTGTTGTTCCAATACATCGGTTGGCGCGGCATGTTCATGGTCGGCGTCATCCCGGCGTTGCTGGTATTTTATATCCGCCGCACGGTGCCCGAATCGCCGAGCTGGCGCCAGACCACCGCGCGCAGCAACACTTTGGCAATCCTGCGCTCGCACTGGAAGCTCGGCATCTGTGCCATGTTGCTGATGACGGCGTTCAATTTCTTCAGCCACGGCACGCAAGACCTCTATCCGACCTTCCTGCAAGTGCAGCATCATTTTTCCCAGCATGAAGTCAGCCTGATCGCGGTCATCTACAATATCGGCGCCATCATCGGCGGCCTGTCGTTCGGGGCGCTTTCCGAGCAGTTCGGCCGGCGGCGCCTCATCATCATTGCGGCGGTGCTGTCGCTCGTTGTGCTGCCGCTATGGGCATTTTCCACGAGCGCGGTCTGGCTTGCCGCTGGCGCCTTCCTCATGCAAGTGACGGTCCAGGGCGCCTGGGGCGTGATCCCGGTGCACTTGAACGAACTATCGCCCGACGAGGCGCGCGGTACGTTTCCCGGTTTCGTCTATCAACTTGGCAATCTCATCGCCTCGGTCAATGCGCCGCTGCAGGCCAGCATCGCCGCGCATTACGGCGGCGATTACGCCATTGCGCTCGCCGTGGTCGCCGGCACGGTCGCGGTCGCGATCGTGGTTCTCACCGCTGTTGGCACTGAGGCCAAAGGCGTGCGATTCGGAACCGGCGCTGACCTCGCCCCTGGCGCGGCCGCGAGTCCCGCGGTGTAATATTTCTGCCATGACTTATGGCGTCAGATAGCTCATGCGGAAGGCGTTGCCGCTAAAAAAGAGGAGGCGCAGATGTCCCAAACAGTCGCGGACATTCTGGTCGGCGTGCTCGAGCAGATCGGCGTCAAGCACATTTTCGGGCTGATCGGCGACTCGCTCAATCCTCTCGCCGACGCGATTCGCCGCAGTAAGATCGAATGGGTCGGCGTCCGCCACGAGGAAGGCGCCGCGCTGGCCGCCTCCGGTCAAGCGAAACTGACCGGCAGGCTCGCGGTCTGCGCCGGCACGACCGGACCGGGCAGCACGCATCTCGTGGCCGGACTTTATGAAGCGAGCCGCGACCATGCGCCCGTTCTGGCGCTCTCCGGCGACATGCCGCGTAAAATGCACGGCACTGATTTCTTTCAGGCGACCGAGCCCGATCTGCTGTTCCACGATGTTGCGCTTTACACCGAAACTGTCTCCGCTCCAGCGCAGGCGCCCGCCCTCATTCATCAGGCGATTGCCGCTGCCTATGCCGGCCGTGGCGTCGCCCATCTGACGCTTCCGCAGGACGTCATCGGCGCGGCCGTGGGCAGCGCCATCTCTAGCGTGGCGACGTTGAAGCCAAGGTCTGAATTCGCGGCCAGCGAAGCGGACGTCGCCGACATTACTCGCCGGCTAGACTCCGCCGCCAGCATTGTCGTCATGTGCGGGGCCGGATGCCACGGCGCCGCGGAAGAACTGCGCGCGCTGTCGGATCGTCTCAAGGCGCCACTTATTCATTCCGTCAAAGGCAAAGACATCATGGCCTTTGACGATCCGCATTGGATGGGCGGCATCGGCATGATCGGCAGCAAAGCTGACTACAACGCAATCATGCAATGCGACCTGTTGCTGATGCTTGGGACCGACTATCCATACGGCGAATTCCTGCCGAGCAAGGGCGCGGTCATCCAGATCGACGATAGGCCGCAGGTGCTTGGACGTCGCACGCCTACCGCGCTCGGCGTTCTCGGCTCGGTGCATCCGACACTAAAACTGTTGCTCGGCAAAGTCGCAGCCAAAACCGACACAAAATTTTGGGATCAGATCACCAAAGAGCGCCGGCACTGGGACGAGATGCTGGACAAACAGGCCGATCCGGCACGCAGCAAGGATCGCATTCATCCTCAGGCCGTCGCTCGGGCCGTCAGCGATCTCGCCAAGCGCGATGCGGTCTTCGTTTTCGATACCGGGCTCAACACCTTGTGGTCGGCCAATTGGATACGTCAGAGCGGGTCGCAGCGGATCATCGGTTCGTTCAATAACGCCGGGGTGGGAACAGCGCTTGGTCAGGCCAACGGCATTCAGGCGCTCGACCGATCGCGACAGGTCATTGCGTTGTGCGGCGATGGCGGCTTCAACATGCTGATGTGCGAGTTCCTGACTGCAGTGCACCACAAGCTGCCCATCAAGGCGATAGTTTATAACAATTCGGCGTTCGGACTGATCACGCTCGAAGCGGAATCCGTGGGTCTGGCGCCTTTCATGGAGGGCATTAAATTCCCCAATCCGGATTTTGCCATGCTCGCCCGCGCCTGCGGCGGTCATGGCTTCAAGGCTGCGAAGCCCGGTGAGCTAAGGACGGCGATCAGCGAAGCGTTCGATGTCGATGGCCCGGCGATCGTCGATTGCGTCGTGGCCGCCGATGAGATGCCCAACCTGCCACATATCAATCTGGAGACGGTTGGGCACTACGCAATGGCGAAGATCAGGGAAGCGGTATTGGCCGTAACCGGACGGTGACGAGAAGCCGGTTCGCGGCTATCGTATCCATCGTCGGGCCGCGGGGACATGGGCAATAAATCTTCGCAACACGTCGAAACGGCTCTGAGCGGCTATGAGCTGCTCAACGATCCAATTCTGAACAAAGGCACCGCCTTCACCGAGGACGAGCGCGACGCCTTTGACCTGCAGGGGTTGTTGCCGCCGCACGTCGCCGAGCTCGATTACCAGGTCAAGCGGCGGCTCGACGCCTTTCGCGGCCTCGGCAGCGACATACAGCGTTACGTCTTCCTGCGCGGTCTGCAGGATTCCAACGAGACCTTGTTCTACGCGCTGTTGACCCGGAACGTCGAAGAGATGATGCCGGTCGTCTATACGCCGACGGTCGGCCTCGGCTGCGAGCTGTTCAGCCACATCTTTCGCAAGCCCCGCGGGCTGTTTCTCAGCGTCCCGCACAAGGACTTGATCAGCCGCATCCTTGGCCACCCGCGCTACGACAAGGTCGAAGCCATCGTGGTCAGCGATGGCGAGCGTATTCTCGGCCTCGGCGACCAAGGCGCCGGCGGCATGGGCATTCCGATCGGCAAGCTGGCGCTCTACACCGCGTGCGCCGGATTGCATCCGTCGACCACACTGCCCATCCTGCTCGACGTCGGCACCGACAATCAGAAGCACTTGGCCGATCCGCTCTATATCGGCTGGCAGCACGAGCGCGTGCGCGGCGCCGAATATGACGATTTCATCGAGATCTTCGTCGCGGCGGTGCACGAACGCTGGCCGCACGTCCTGCTGCACTGGGAGGATTTCGCGCTTGGCAACGCCAATCGGTTATTGGCGCGCTACCGCGATCGGCTATGCACGTTCAATGACGATATTCAGGGCACGGCCGCCATTGCCGTCGGTACGCTGTTGAGCGCCATTAACGTGACAGGCGTGCCGCTCGCCGAGCAGCGCATCGCCGTGCTGGGCGCGGGATCGGCAGGGACCGGGGTTTGCGCCCTGCTGCTGCGCGCCATGGTCGACGCGGGCTTGAGCGAAGCCGAGGCACGCAGCCGCTTTTATCTCGTCGACCGGCAGGGACTGCTGGTCGAAGGCATGGCGGGACTACAATCCTTTCAAGCGCCGTTCGCGCAAGTCCGCGACCGAGGCGCCAACTGGACGCTGGAATCGCCCGATTGGATCGGCCTCGCCGACGTCGTCGCCAATGTGCATCCGACCGTGCTGATCGGAACGTCCGGCCAGCCGGGGGCGCTCTCGCAGTCCATCGTGCGCGGCATGGCCGAACACGTGCGCCGGCCGGTGATCCTGATCCTGTCCAACCCCACCGACCGCGCCGAGGCGACGCCGCAGGATCTCGATGCGTGGACCGAAGGGCGCGCCATCATCGGCAGCGGCAGTCCGTTCCCCCCGCTCAAGCGCAACGGCAAGGATTTTCGCGTCGACCAGACCAACAATGCCTACGTCTATCCCGGTATCGGGCTTGGCGCGATTGTCGCCGATGCGCGGCGCATTTCCGATCGAATGTTCCTCGCTGCCGCGCGAACCGTCGCCGAGTTTTCCCCCGCCAAGCACGACCCGGCTGCGAACTTGCTGCCGCCGCTCGTCGAAATTCGCCAGCTCTCGTTCCACGTCGCGCTTGCGGTGGCGAAGCAGGCCCAGGCCGAGGGCCTCGCTGATTCTCTTTCGGAGGAAGCGCTGGCCGACGCGGTGCGCGACAAGATGTGGGAGCCGCTCTATGCACGCTATCGGCGGCGGGCAACCTGACCAATCAGAGAAATTCCTCTCGGCGCGATCTTGTTTGGAATCTCTATAAACGGAACGCCGCCGCAGTTTGGAATTAGAAGAATTATCTTCGACGATCGCAATGAATTTTTGTGTTGGCGCAATTTTTTTAGCCTGCTAACAAGATATTGAAATATTTGTACTTTTTCATGGTTCTAAACTATGCCAAGGTGGTTCCACTCGCGGTCTCACTCGATCAGTGCGCAAAAGCTGTGGCGCGGATTTCGCCGTGAGACTGTGACCTGCGCCCTTGCCGTCGCGTTCGGATTGGCCAGCGCTCATAAAGTCTGTGCGCAGGCACCACAGCCATCGACATCGCAGGATCAGCAAGCGCCGGCGCAGCAACAAACCCCGCAATCGTCCACGGCCGCACCCTCCACGCAGCAAACTCCTGCCGCGCCGGCTGCACCTGCCCCGCCCGCCGCGCACCGAGCCCAACTGCCGCAAATCTTGGTGAACGCACCAAAGCAAAAACCCAAGACCGTGCAACGCCGGACGCCACAGGCGCCGACAACTGCCGCAGCCACAATTAATCCGACGACTGCCGCCGAAAGAGCTCTCGACGCCAAGATGACCGGGCTCGATCAGGCGCGCGACCAGAATCTCCTGCCGAAACTCGGCGCATCGACTTACACCATTACTCGCGACACCATCGAGAACTTGCCGCAGGCCGACAATACGCCGATCGACAAAGTCATCCTGCAAATGCCGGGGGTGTCCTACGACTCCGCCGTTTCCAATCCCAGCTTCCACGTGCGTAGCGAATACGCCAACGTACAGATCAGGATCAACGGCGTCGTGGTGCCGGAGGGTGTTTCCGCACTTGGACCATTCCTCGATACCAATTTCATCGGCAGCATGTCGCTTCTGACCGGCGCGCTGCCGGCGGAATACGGCTTACGCACCGCGGGCGTGCTTGACATTACCAGCCGCGCCTTTGCCGCACCGAGCGGAGAAGTCGGTCTCTATGGCGGCAGTCGGCAGACTTTTACGCCGAGCTTTGATTACGGTGGCAGCGCCGGCAATTCGGAATACTTCGTATCAGCGCGTGGCAATTGGAACGACCTGGGGCTCGAAAATCCGACACCGGGGTTGAATGCCATTCACGATGAAACCCAGCAAGGGAAATTCTTCGGCTATGTCTCGACGCTGCTCGACGAGTCGACCCGTCTCAGCGTGATCTCGGCTGCGTCCTACAGCGCATTCCAGATCCCGGATAATCCCGGCCAAACGCCGGCGATGGATTTCGGGCCGCCGACTTACGACTCGACGACGTTGAACGAAAATGAATACGATTCCTACTATATGACCATGGCGGCGCTGCAACGGCACGGCACCGACGGCGACGGGCAGCTTGCCGTGTATTCGCGTTACGCCGAAGTCCATTTCGTCCCCGATATATTCGGCGACCTGGTGTTCAACGACGTCGCCTCCGACGTGATCCGGCAAAGCACGCTGACCGGCATGCAGGGCGATGGGTCCTACATTGTCAACGGCCAGCATACCTTGCGTGCGGGCTTCGCGGTCAGCGGCGAGCAAACCAACGTCACCAACGTATCCACGGTTTTGCCCGGTGCCGTCGGTATGGTTACCGGACCCCCTTTCGCGATTACCGATCAGACCTCCCTGCTCGGCTGGAATATCGGCACCTATATCCAGGACGAATGGCGACTGACGAACCAGCTCACGTTGAACATGGGCTTGCGGTTCGACCAACTGTATCAATTCGTTGACGCCAACCAGCTCAGCCCGCGGTTCGCCATCGTCTATAAGCCGTTCGACGGCACAACCTTCCATGCCGGTTATGCACGCTATTTCACACCGCCCTATCAGGCGCAGGCGACACAATCCAACGTCGCGCTGTTCGCAAACACCACCAATCAACCGGATCAATTCACCGCCGATCCGGTCAAGCCGGAACGCTCGCACTATTTCGACGCCGGCATCGACCAGACCGTGCTCCCCGGCCTCACCATGGGGCTCGACGCCTACTACAAGATGGCGCGCGACATGATCGACGACGGCCAGTTCGGCGCCGCGGTGGTGCTGACGCAGTTCAACTATGCGCGCGGCTACAGCGAAGGCGGCGAATTCAAGCTCAAATACACCAACGGCAATTTCAACGCCTATGCCAACTTCGCCTATAACATCACCCGCGCCATCGACGTGGAGTCGAACCAGTATCTGTTCGACGCCGCGACGCTTGCTTATCTGCAAAACAATTATCACTACACCGACGACATGCAGCGCATGACCGGCTCGGCCGGCGTTTCCTATCGCATCTACGATACGACCTTGACCGCGGATATGATCTACGGCAGCGGCCTGCGGGCGGGCGACTTGCCGGATTTCGTGCCCAATTCGCTGCACACCACGCCTTACGCGGTCTTCAACACGGGCATTGCGCACGATTTCAAATGGTCGGCGAACTACAAACCACTGACCGTCCGGTTCGATATCGTCAATCTGTTCGATCAGATTTATGAGTTGCGCGACGGTTCCGGTATCGGCGTCTTCGCCCCGCAATACGGCGCACGCCGCGGCTACTATGTCGGTCTATCGCAGAAACTTTGATGCCCGAGGCTGGGCTACGCTGTCGGCGCGTGATCGGTTCGTCAGCATCGTGTGTACGGCCGAATACACGCTGGCGAACGCCGGCCGCCGATAGGCCCATTTGTGGTCGTGGCTGGGCGGCATGACGACCATGGTTGCATTGGCTTCGAAAAACAAAATATCGCCGGCGCCGTTCACCGCGAAGTCAATGCCGCCGTAATCGAGGCCGAGCGTGGAATTGATGCGCTCGAGCGCGGCCACGCCGCGCGGCCCGATGACGCTCGCCATATCGGCGAGAAATTCGGCGTCGCGGCGGCGATTAGCGTCGGACTGCGCCATGTCGGCCGTGAAATAATGAACTTTCCAATCCGGCGAAATCGCGAGGTGCAATGGATAGAGACGACCGTCGACGAACATAACTCGAAACTTGCGAAACATCCCCTCGCCGTCTCGCGCGTCGAGTTGTTCGATCAGCCACACATCCTCGCTTGGGAAATCCGCAATGGCAGCCGCAAGCGCGTCCGGCGCGGCGACACGAGCGAAATGATGGCCGGTATGGAAGCCCGGCGCTCGCACCAGCAGCGGAAAAGTAAAGCCGTTGCTACTGACTGCTTGGGCGCTGTCGGAAGCTGCGAGCACGCGGCGCGGCAAACGCAGCATCCGCGGCACGATGACGTTGGGCAGGCCACGCAAACGCTCGGCATTGGCGGCACGCCCGGTCTTGAGCACGTGGGCCGGGTGATTGATCACCGGCCGGCCGGTCCGTGCAATAAGCGTGCTCGCCGCTTCGAGACCCTCACCGCAGAGATCCGCGTCGCCGATGCTGTTGAAGACGATGTCGTGCGGCGGCAGGGGTATTTTTGGGTCGTAATACTCTGTGACGAGAACCGTGGTTCTGAAATAGCGGTCGTCGAGCAGCGATTGCACCGGGATATTCCCGCCGGCGGCAGCAACGAGGAGTAGAACCGCAATACCCTGCCCTTCGCCGCGATAATCCAAGGCCGTGAGAAAGTTATCTCGAAAACCCCGGTCGCGATGGCGGCGCGCGCCTGTTTCGTCGCCGATTGCCGCCAACAGATTGCCCATGCCGCGATGGGCGTGAATATGATCGGGGTCGGCACGCAACGCCGCTTCAAAGTGAAGCCGCGCCTGCGTACGTTCGCCAAGCAACAGCAGCAAGTTGGCGAGATTGACGTGGCCGTTCGGATTACCGGGATGATGCCGCACCGCCTCGCCGAACAGCGAGCGAGCCGCTTCCCGATAACCGGCATTGAGAACAAGCGTGCCGAAATCGTTGAGCGTCGCAAAATCCGTCGCCTGGCGGCGAATAAGATCGAGGTAGTCGCGCTTCGCCTCCTCGAACCGGCCTTCTTCGCGCAACAGTCCGGCACGTTCAGAGAGTGCCGCGATGTCATCGGGGTCTCGCTCAAGCGCCAGATCGAGCTCGCCGATGCGAATGCTCCGTAGATCGTGTTGCGGAGGCGCGATCACGATGTCCTTCCCGGTGCCGCGAATCATGGGCGTAAAACCAAGATAATAAGACCACGCGCGCGTCCGGACCGCCAAATTAGAACAAAATTTACCATGACGGAGGACGATCCGCCGGAAACTGAAATTCCAAATGTAAAGGCTCCGCCGTGACGACAAATCCAGCCGGTAAAAGCATCGTTTTGGGCGATCCCGCCCCGTGGTTCGGCGCGCCGCTGATCGGCGACGGCGCCTTCAACCTTCAGGTCGCGGCCGGCCGCTGGATCGTCCTGAGCTTTTTGGGTTCGCCGGCCGATCCGAGAGCCGACCAGGAGCTGTCCAACCTCCTTCGCGACACGCAGCTTTTCGACGAAGACAAGATCATCTTTTGCGGCATTTTCACCGCGCCGCCGCAAGACGCGACGCCTTATGTCGCCATGAGCACGCCGGCGATCTCTTTCCTCGCCGACTACAACGGCGCCATCAGCCGCTCGTTCGGAGCCGCTGCCATGCCGCGCACCGTCGTGCTCGACCCGATGCTGCGCGCGGTCGCCGACATTGCCTGGGACAATGCTGCCGGCCATGCCGAGACAGTGCACAACGTGCTGCGAAGCCTGCCGGCGGTCGACGATTCGGCGGGCGTGCCGCTCACCGCGCCGGCGCTGATCGTGCCGCGGGTGTTCGATTTCGAGCTCTGCGACTTCCTCACCCAGGTCTACGACAAGATCGGCGGCAAGGATTCCGGCTTTCTGTTCGACCGCGACGGCAACACGTCGACCCTCGTCGATTACCGCCTTAAGCGCCGCAGCGATCTGAGCATCCTGGTGCCGGAGGTGCGTGAGACGATCCGCGGCCAGATCGTGCGCCGCCTGGTACCGGCGATCGAGCGCTTCTTTCAGTTCTCGGCAACCCGGATGGATCGCTACATCGTCGCCTGTTACGACAGCGCCATCGGTGGCCATTTCCATCGCCACCGCGACAACGTCAATGTCGGGGCGCAACACCGCCGCTTTGCCGTCACCATCAACCTCAACAACGATTATGACGGCTGTGATCTGGTTTTTCCCGAATTCGGCCGCCGTACCTATCGCGCGCCGCACGGTGGCGCCGTCGTCTTTTCCTGCGGCGCGCTGCATCAGGTGACGCCGGTGACGCGCGGCAAGCGTTACGCCTTTCTCGCCTTCCTCTATGGCGAAGCCGACGCGGCGCTGCGCGAGAAAAACGACTCCAAGATCGTGCAAAGCGAATTTCGCTACAGCGGCGCGATGTCGGACCGGCTGTTCCCGGACGAGGCCGAACGCCCGCTCGAGCGCCGCGCCGGCTAGCCCAAAAATCGGCTCTTGCCCGCCAAATCTTCGCTCCGTCAGCAATATTTGCGTGATGAATTCGAGTCGCTGCTTGACACTGGCTGCCCATTATCCCTATTCATAACTTAAATGTCGGATTGCTCCGGCAAGGCGATGGAGTTCGCCTCAACTGCCCCCCGGGGCTGATGACTCCTTTCATCCAACTGCGGACGAAAGGATTCCCGTTTGAAAATCCCAAAACACCGATTGAGATGGTCTGAAGACGGCGGCCGTTGGCGCGTCCGTTGGCGGCGCGTACCTAATCTGGCAGCATCCAACTCAATATTCCGGGGTTGACCTGATGGTCCGCGACATCATCCTGCAGATCTGTCAGGTGCTCGCCGTGCTGTTGCTGGCGCCGTTGCTGCAAGGCACGATCCAGCAGTTCGAAGAGCGCGTGCAACTCGCGCAGGGACCGGGCATTTTCCAGCCCTATCGCGATCTGTGGAAGCTTTTTCACAAGCAGATCGTCGTACCGGAGACTGCGTCCTGGATTTATTGGATTGCGCCGTTCGTTGCCTTTACCGCGATGCTGACGGTGCCGATCCTCATCCCGGTACTGACCGATTTTCCTCTGCCGCTTTCCGACATGGGCGACATTCTTGGCGGCGGGCTGATCCTCACGCTCGGCTCCTTCATGATCGTGCTCGCTGGGCTCGATACCGGCAGCGCCTATGGCGGCATCGGATCGAGCCGCGCGGTGATGGTGACGATCTTGGCCGAACCGACGCTGATCCTGGTATTCGTCGGCATAACGCTATTGGCAAAGGCGATGCTGCCGTTCGTCGTCAATCATCTATTGGTCGGCAATCCCGCGGTCTATTTCAGCCCCGCTCACTTGTTTCTGATCCTTGCGTTTTTCACCCTGCTGATCGTCGAAACCGATCGCCTGCCGATCCACTCCAGCACGCATATCGAAGTCTACATGATCGAAGAGGCGCGCATCTTGGAATATTCCGGGCCGCTCCTCGCCGTCCTGCGCTGGGCATCGATGATGAAGCAATTCATCCTCTACACGATCTTTTGCAACGTGTTGCTGATTCCGTGGGGCCTGTCGCGCGAGGGCACTGCGATCGGAGTCGTTGGGTCGATCACCGCACTGGCTGGGAAATTCCTGGTCGTCGCCATCGCGGCAGTTGTCGTTGAAACTGCACAATCGCGCCTCCGTTTCTACCGTTACCAGGAGCTGCTCGCCGCCTCTTTCGTATTCGCCATCCTCGCCATTATCGGAACGCAGCTGGTGTAATCATGCTGGTAACGCATCTCGACCCGCTGGCCGCATCGCTGTTCAGCCTTATGGCGATTGCGAGCTTGCTGCTGGCCTTTGTGATGCTCGGTTCGCGCTGGCTCAACAACTATCCTTATGCCTTCGCCGCCGAGTCGTGGATCATTGCGGGCTTATCGGCGACCGTCGGATTCTACGGAGGCTATCCGGAACTTTATTTGATTGCCGTCCTCACCGCGCTGTTTCGCGGCATGCTCCTGCCTTACCTGGTTTGGCGCATCATCGGGCGACTTAACGTCGCGCGCGAAATCCATGAAATATTGGAGCCGAGCTCCACGCTCGTCGTCGGCGCCGCTTGCGTGGTTTTCGCCCTCGTCGTCTCCTATCACATCGGTCAATCGCTCGGACTTGCCGGCACGGTTGCTGTTCTGGCGTTGACGATCATGCTGTCGATGAAGCTGATCGGGTTCCTGATGCTTGCGGTGCGCCACGAGGCGCTGAGTCAGATTCTCGGCCTGCTCCTCCTTGAAAATGGCATCTTCCTTGGCGCGCAGATCCTGGTGCCAGGCATGCCGATGCTGATCGAAATCGTAATTCTGTTCGATCTTCTGGTCGTCGTCGCGTGCTTCGGCGTTCTGGTGCGCTACCTCGTCGCCCATGTCGGCAGCACAAGTAGTCTCGACCTCAATCGGCTGGTGGGCTGATGATGATCGGCGCGCTGCTTCTTGTGATGACGATCGCGCCAGCCATCGCCGCCACCGGCTGCATCATGCTTCGTGCGCCGCGCATTGCGGAGATGCTCAATCTCGCCGCAAGTGTTGTCGTCTTTGTCGCCGCCATCCCGCTTGCTGCCGCGAGCGCGGGCGGCCTTTACTACTATCTCGGCCGATACGTCGTCGTCGACATCACCGGCGCGTGGGTGATCCTGTGCACCGCCGTTGTTTATCTCTTGGCGTCGATTTATTCGATCGGATACATGCGCTTGCTCGGCGAAGACGAACGGCTCTGGGGTTTCTATGCGCTGTTCTCCGGCTTTGCTCTGACCATCCTGGTCAGTTCGGTGATGAACAACGCGGGGATATATTGGATCGCTATCGAGCTCACGACGCTCGTGAGCACCTTCCTGGTCGGCTTCGAGCGCGCGGCCGAAAGCATCGAGGCGGCTTGGAAGTACATCATCATCATTTCCGCCGGAATTAGTCTCGCGCTGCTCGGAACCGTTTTATTTTATTGGTGCGGCAGTTTCGTGCTCGGGCCAACCTACGAAATGACGTGGGACACTTTGCTCGCCGCGGCGCCAAAGATGAACCCGGCGTTGGCGGCATTGTCGTATCTCCTGATTCTGGTCGGCTACGGCACCAAAGTCGGTCTCGCGCCGATGCACACCTGGCTGCCCGACGCGCATAGCGAGAGTCCGGCGCCGATTTCGGCGATGCTGTCCGGCGCGCTCCTCAACAGCGCGATGCTCGGCATCGTGCGCTATCTGACGATAGCCGAGGCGGCGCAGAGCGAGCACCTGGCGCGCGTAACCCTCGTCGCCTTCGGCATCGCGTCGCTCCTGGTGGGCGCGCTTTTCATCGTGCGGCAAAACGGCATCAAGCGTTTGATGGCCTATTCGAGCGTGGAGCACATGGGCGTCGTCGCGCTCGGTTTCGGCTTCGGCGGACCGCTCGGCGTCGCCGGCGCGCTTTATCACATGCTCAATCATTCCCTGAACAAATCGCTGATGTTCTTTGGCGCCGGCAATGTCATGCGCAGCTACGGGTCCAAGGAAATCCGCAATATCCACGGCGTCTGGTCGCGCTTTCCCGTGCAAGGCGCGCTGTGGCTGGCCGGCGCAGCCGCGATTACCGGCGCGCCGCCGTTCGGGCTGTTTCTCAGCGAATTGGTGATTCTGCGCGCCGGCTTCGAACGCGGCTACGGCTGGGCGGTCTATGCCATGGCCGTGCTGTTGATCGTGATCTTCATCGGCTTCCTCAATCATTTCCGCGCAATGTATTTCAACGCCGAGAGCGCGCGCGATGGGCAGCCCATGGCGATCAGTCGATGGTGCGTGACGCCGATGTGGCTCGCTTTGGCGCCGCTCCTGGTTTTCGGCGTGTGGTGGCCGAGCGACCTGTGGGATCATTTCATGGCGGCCGCGCGGCTGCTCGCGGGAGCTTCGCCGTGACCGTCAGCCAACCGATATCGCTGCGGCCGGCGGAGCTGAAGGATGCCGCAAGTCGCCTGCTGGCATCCGGCGGCCGGATGCAAATGGCATACGCCTGGTATCCCGAACCGGACCGGCTCGAGCTCCGCTACACCGCAAGTCCGCCCGCCAACGCGCCATTCGCGATCTGGCGCTGTGACGCCAACGAGGCGGTGCCAAGTCTCGCCGGCGTATCCCCGCTGTTGAGTTGGTACGAGCGCGAAATCACCGACCTGTTCGGGTTGCAATTTCTCCACCACCCGCAGCCGCATCGGCTCGTTCTGCATGAGGGCGTCGATCCGAATAAACCGCCTTTTGCGCCGGATTATCCGCCCGATCGGCCGCTTCTCGTGCACCGGACACGAAGCGCCGTTCCAGAATTGATGAGCGCAGAGGCTGACGTGCAGCTTCTGCCGTTCGGTCCGGTGCGCGCCGATGTCGTCGAGTCCGCCGAGTTTTTGTTCTTCTACGTCGGTGAGGCCATCCTGCACTATCATCCGCGGCTGTTCTTTAAGCACCGCGGCATGGAGAAGCGGTTCGAAGGTCTTGAGCCGGCGCGCGGCGTCGTTCTCGCCGAGCGCGTATCGGGCGTCGGCAGCGTGGCGCACGCGCTGGCCTATTGCCAAGCGGTCGAAGCC
>JBAQAB010000425.1:0-8176 GCA_049285535.1 Xanthobacteraceae bacterium | reverse complement strand
AGGCGCGCGAGGTGTTTGAGCGCGAATACCTGTTGGCACAAATCAACCGGTTCGGCGGCAATATTTCCCGCACCGCCGAATTTGTCGGCATGGAGCGCTCGGCGCTGCACCGCAAGCTCAAGGCGCTGGGGATCGACTGATCCCCTGAGACCCGATGTCCCGCATCGCCTACGTCAATGGCCGCTACCTTCCGTTTCGGGACGCCAAGGTCCACGTCGAAGATCGCGGCTTTCAATTCGCCGACGCCGTCTATGAAGTCTGCGAGGTGAGGGCAGGGCGCCTCGTCGACGAGCGCCGCCATATGGCGCGGCTGCAGCGCTCGCTGAGCGAGCTGCGTATGCGGCTGCCGATGTCGCTCGCCGCGCTGGGCATCGTGCTTCGCGAGCTCATACGGCGAAATCGGATCGACTACGGGCTGGTTTATGTGCAAATCACCCGGGGCGTGGCGCGCCGCGACCCGGCCTTTCCCACGGCGAGCGTGCCGCCGACCGTCGTTGCCACCGCCCGTGCACTCAATAAGACGCGCAACGAGAGCTTGGCGGAAAAAGGTATTGCCGTCATCAGCGTGCCGGACAATCGCTGGGAGCGCGTCGACATCAAGACCGTTGGGCTGTTGCCCAACGTGCTGGCGCGGCAGGCCGCGATCGACCAAGGCGTGCGCGACGCCTGGTTCGTCGGCGGCGACGGTAAAATCACCGAGGCCGCATCCGCCAATGCCTGGATCGTCAGCCCCGGCGGGGCGCTGGTCACGCGGCACGCCGATCACGCGATCCTGCGCGGCATCACCCGGACGGTCGCTCTCGACGTCGTCAAAGCGCAGGGTCTGACCGTGGAAGAGCGGGGCTTTACTTTGGCCGAGGCCCATGGGGCGCGCGAGGCCTTCGAAACCTCGGCGACCCAGATCGTGATGCCGGTGGTGAGCATCGACGGCCACAAGATCGGGGACGGCAAGCCGGGGCCGGTCGCCCTTGCGCTGCGGCGGGAGTTTCACCGCTTCGCGGAGTCGGGGTAGGCGCGGCCGGCTGTCGGCCACCTTTGGCCTCTTCCCAACTTGGGCTTGCAACGTTCCCCGCCGCGCCCTCTAATGGCTAGTCCCTCGGGCGGTTCGGCCGAGTCTGGCGGAGGGGCCGAGGGGAAAAGTGACGGTAAGAGAAGGCATTAAGAAACGACCCGTGGGGCAGGGGCCCGCGGTACAAAGAACGGAACAACGGCCATGGCAGCCGACCGCGCACAAAACCTACAAGACACCTTCCTCAATCACGTCCGCAAAAACAAAATTCCGCTCACCATCTTTCTGGTGAACGGCGTCAAGCTGCAGGGCGTGGTCACCTGGTTCGACAATTTCTGCGTGCTGTTACGTCGCGACGGGCATTCGCAGCTCGTCTACAAGCACGCCATCTCGACCATCATGCCGGGGCATCCGGTCCAGCTCTTCGAAGGCGCCGAAGAACCGCCGGCTGGGGACTAGAGTTTATTGGAGCCGCGCCGGGACACGCGCTCTGAGCGGCTGAGCTCGAAAGGCCCAGCGGACGGCCGCGTGGCGACCGGGCGCGCGCTCGTCATCGAGCCGGCGCTGCGGCGCGCTGCTGCGCGCACTGATGCGCTTGAGCGAACGGCCGAGGTCAAGCTCGACGAGGCAATCGGGCTCGCACGCGCCATCGACCTTACCGTCGAGCAATCCGGCATCGTGCTGCTTCGGGCGCTGCATTCGGCGACCTATCTCAGCAAGGGCAAGGTCGAGGTGATCGCCGGCCTCGTCAAAAGCTTCGAAGCCGGCGTCGTGGTGATGGACTGCGCACTGACGCCGGTGCAGCAGCGCAATCTGGAAAAGGCCTGGAACGCCAAGGTGCTCGACCGCACCAGTCTCATTTTGGAGATTTTCGGCCGGCGGGCGCGCACGCGCGAAGGCGCGCTGCAAGTCGAGCATGCGCATCTGACCTATCAGAAGGGCCGGCTGGTGCGAACATGGACCCATCTCGAGCGCCAGCGCGGCGGCTTCGGCTTCCTCGGCGGGCCCGGCGAGACCCAACTCGAAGCCGATCGCCGCATCATCGAAGAGCGGCTCGCCAAGATCGACGGCGAGCTCGTCAAGGTCAAGCGGACGCGCGCGCTCCATCGCGAGAGCCGCCGCCGCGTGCCTTATCCGATCGTCGCCCTGGTCGGCTACACCAATGCCGGTAAGTCGACCTTGTTCAACCGCATGACGCAAGCGAGCGTGCTGTCGGCCGACATGCTGTTCGCCACCCTCGATCCCACACTGCGCGGGGTGGCGCTGCCGCACGGCGCGCGCATCATCCTCTCCGACACAGTGGGCTTTATCTCCGACTTGCCGACCATGCTGATCGCGGCGTTCCGCGCCACGCTCGAGGAAGTGGTGGAGGCCGACGTCATCTTGCACGTGCGCGACGTTTCGCATGAAGATGCGGAAGCGCAATTGCACGACGTCGAAAAGATTCTGCGCGAGCTTGGCATCGATCCGCATGAGAACGCGGCGCACAAGCGCAGCCTGATCGAAGTCTGGAACAAGATCGACCGGCTCGATGCGGCGGAGCGCATGCGGCTGCAAAACATCGCCGAACGCCGGCCGCCACGCGAACGGCCGGTCCCCGTGTCGGCGATCACGGGTGAGGGCATTGACGCGCTCACCGCGGCGATCGAGGCGCGACTTGCCGAGGACCGGGTGTTGATCGAGCTTGCGCTCGATGCGGCCGACGGCGCCGGCATGAGCTGGCTGCACCGCCACACCGAAGTGATTGCCAAGTCTTTCGATGCCGAAGGCCGCGCCGCCATGACGGTGCGCGTGGCGCCGGACAAAGCGGAAGCGGTGCGGGCGAAGTTTGCACCAATCGGACATTAGGTTGCCGCGCAGCGCGGGCAAAATGTATATGATCGCGGAGGGCATCGCCGAAGGTTGAGGAGTATCGGAATGACAACTCGAAGAAAGTTCGTCGCCGGCGCGATCGTGGCGGTAGTCGGCGCCAGTTCAAGGCGCAGTCACGCGCAAGCTTCGGTACAGATCCGCATCTCGACTGCCGCCCCGCCGTCCGATTTTCTCACCAAGGCGCTGAACCAACTCAAAGCCGACGTCGACAAGGCGGCCGTCGGGCTCGACGTCAGCGTTCATCCCGCGTCGACGCTGTTCAAGCAGGGCACCGAGGTTCCCGCCATCCAGCGCGGCAATCTCGAAATGAGCACCATGACCACCTTCGAGGTGGCGCAGCAGATCCCGCAGCTTGGCTATTTCAATCGCGCCTATCTCTTCGCCGATTACGACCAGATGCGGCGCGTTATCGATGGACCGATCGGCGGCGACTATCGCAAGCTGGTTTCGGACAAAATGGGCGTCGAGATCCTGGCAACCCATTACCTCGGCACGCGCCAGGTCGACTTGCGCCAGAAGCGCAGCGTCAAGACGCCGGCCGATCTCGCCGGCGTCAAGATGCGCATGCCGGCCGGTCCGGAATGGCTCCTGCTCGGCGATACGCTCGGCGTCACCCCGGTGCCGCTGGGCATGCCGGAGGTTTATCTGGCCTTGAAGACCGGCACGGTTGACGGCCAGGAGAATCCGCTGTCGATCCTCAATGCGGCGAAATTCTACGAAGTCTCCGAGCAGGTGGTATTGACCGCGCACATGGTGCAGCCGGTGTTTTTCAACATCGGCAAGCCGGTCTGGGACAAGCTCAATACCGACCAGAAAAAGGCGCTCGGTGACGCCTGTCGCAGGGCGGCAAAGGGTGGGGACGACGCGCGCCTTGGCGACGAAAAGGCAATCACGTCGGCGCTGAAGACGCGAGGTCTTGCGGTCGACACCATCGATCTGGCGCCGTTCCACGACAATGCCGATCGCGTCTACGCCAAGTCCGATCTCGCCAAGCAATGGGACACTGCGGCGATGCAGCGTGCGCAAAAGGCCTGATGCGGCATGCCGCCGGCGGACGACGGGTCGGATCTTCCTGAGACGGGCGAACGCACGCTCGCCACGCGGCTTCGCCACATCGCCGATTTGATCGCCGCGGCGATGTTCGCTTCGGTTTTCTTCATCTTCAACTACAAAATCTTCACCCGCTATTTCGAGCATAACGAAGCGGTCTGGGCCGACGAGGTTTTGGTGATCCTGTTCATCTGGATCATTTTCTGGGCGCAGGCTTTCGTGTTGCGCGATCGCGACCAGATCACATTCGATCTTATCTATCGGCTGCTGCCCGCTCGCGCTCGTCGCGCGGCAGGACTGGCGCGTCATGTGCTGGTCGGCGGCGTCTTTTTGTGGGCGCTTCCCGGATCACTCGGCTACATCCGGTTTCTTTGGCGTGAACACACGCCGGTGCTCAATTGGCCGCTCGACTTGGTTTATTCATGCTTCGGGCTGTTTCTCGTTGCCGTCATCGTCCGCTCGCTCCTCAGCGTGAGAAGGTTGCTCGGCTCGCGCTGGTGGAACGAAATCTGAAAACAGAGGACGCCCGGTGTCGGAAGGGCTGTGGGTTTTGCTCGGCGTCTTCACGCTGGCGGCGGTGCTCGGCGCGCCCATTGGCCTCGCCATGCTCACCGCCGGCTATGTCTATCTGATATCGACCCATCAGGATGTCGGCCTCGTCGTCGATCAGACGATGAACGGCCTCTACAACAGTTATCTGTTGATCGCCGTGCCGATGTTCATCTTCGTCGCCAACATCATGAACGCAAGCGGCGTGATCGAGCGGCTGATGGCGTTCGGGGCGGCCATGGTGGGCCATCTGCCCGGCGGCTTGGCGCAGGTCAACGTGGTCACCAATCTGATCTTTTCGGGCATGAGCGGCAGCGCGGTTGCCGATGCGTCGGGTCCCGGTCTGGTGCTGGCCCGCATGATGGCGAAGCAAGGCCATTATCCGCGCGGTTTTGCGGCGGCGACATCGGTCGTCTCGGCGACGCTCGGTCCGTTGATGCCGACCTCTATCCCGATGATCTTCTACGCGCTGATCGCCAATGCCTCGGTTGGCGCCATGTTTCTTGGCGGGCTCGTTCCGGCGGGCTTGATAGCGCTGTCGCTGATGATCGTCATCGCCGGCATCGCGCGCCGCCGCGACTTTCCGCGCGAAACGCGTACGACCTGGTCGCAGACGCCGGCGGTGCTCGGCCGCGCGCTGCCGGCGATTGCACTGCCGGGAATTCTGCTCGGACTGATCTATTCCGGTGTCACCACGCCGACCGAGGCGGCGGCCATCGCGGCGACCTATGCCTTGTTGCTGGCGCTGATCGTCTATCGCACGCTTAGCCTGTCGCAACTGCTGGCCGTCATATCCGACACGGTGCGGGCGACGGCGATGATCGCACTCATCATGTCCGGAGCGTTCGTTTTTAATTACGCCGTGGCCGACGAGGGCGTGCCGCAGCTCATCCAAAGCACGTTGCTGCAATGGAATTTATCGCCGACGGCGTTTCTGCTCTGCGTCGATCTTTTGATGCTGCTGCTCGCCGTGGTGCTCGACGAAGTCACGATCCTGCTGGTGATCGTGCCGCTGTTGGTGCCGATCGCCCAAGGGCTCAATATCAATCTCATTCATTTCGGTATCGTGGTGGTACTCAACATGATGGTCGGTCTGACCCTGCCACCGCACGGCCTGTTGCTGTTCGTCATGAGCGGGCTGACGCGCACGCCGCTTGCCGAGATCTTCCGCGAAATGCCGCCCTTCATCCTGGCCATGCTGGCGATCGTGATCGCGGTAACGCTCCTTCCCGAAATCGCGCTTTGGCTCCCACGGATGGCGGGCTTGCTGAACTAACGCCGCCTTTCCTCCGCTTTGGCCTCATTCCACAGTGCCTCCATTTCCGCGAGCGTCGCCTCGAGCGGCGTTTTGCCCTGGGCGGCCAGCGCGCGCTCAATGGCCGCGAAGCGGCGCTCGAACTTCCGGTTGGTCTGCCGCAATACCGCTTCCGGATCGGCCCGCAGATGCCGCGCCAGATTGACCACGGCGAACAGAAGGTCGCCGACCTCGGCCGCGGTGGCGGCATCATCACGCTCGGCCCGGTCGAGCTCGGCTTCGATCTCGTCGGCTTCTTCACGGATCTTGCGCAAGACCGCGCGCGGATCGTTCCAATCGAAGCCGACTTTGCTCGCTTTGGCCTGCAATTTCAGCGCACGGGTCAGGGCAGGGAGCGCCACAGGCACGCCGGCGAGGGCGCCTTCATCAGCCGATGCCCCTTTTCGGCCGGCCTTCTCTTGGGCCTCTTGAGCTTTGATGCGTTCCCAAAGGCCCTCGACGGCCTGCGGCGTGTGCTTGTGATCACTTGACGATTCCTGGCCGAACACGTGCGGATGCCGGCGGACGAGTTTCTCCGTGATGGCCTGCACCACGTCGCCGAAATCGAAGGCGCTCTGCTCCTGCGCCATCCGGGCGTGGAAGACGACTTGCAAGAGGAGATCGCCCAGCTCTTCGCGCAAATCTGCCAAATCGCCGCGCGCAATGGCGTCGGCGACCTCGTAGGCCTCTTCCAGCGTGTAGGGCGCAATGGTCGAGAAATTTTGCGCCAGATCCCACGGACAGCCGGTCTCTGGGCTGCGCAGCGCCGCCATAATATCGAGGAGCCGCGCGATATCGCGGGAAGGGGTCATCATAGAATCCCGTTTTGGTCTTGCCGTTAGTGCGCGAACCCTAACAGATCGGATTAACAGCCGCGACCGACGCCGGTTACTCCGATCCGGCGATGAGGTCTGATGATGCCAATTTCAGCCTACGTTCAAAGCACGGTTTTCTTCGTTCTGGCGGCAGTGGCCCTGTTCGGTTCGGCGGGTACGTTCGCGATCGCAGTCTTTTGGATTTATCTCGCCATTTTGGCGGCCATTTTCATAGCCTCGATCCTGTTGCTGGATCCCGACCTCGCGCGTGAGCGGATGCGGCCGGGCGGCAAAAAACCACCTCTGGCGCTGTGGCTGTTTTCCGGCGTCCTGGTGCTGCATTGGATCATCGCCGGGCTCGATCGCGGCCGCTTTCATTGGAGCGACACGGTACCGCTATGGTTCCAAGTCCTGGGCCTGGTCGCGCTCGCCGGCAGCTACGCGTTCAGTATCTGGGCGATGCGCGTGAACCGGTTTTTTTCGTCCGTGGTGCGCATTCAATCCGACCGCGGCCAATATGTCGTGACTGGCGGACCGTACGCGGTGATCCGCCATCCGGGTTACCTCGCGGGCATCGTCGTCATGCTGGCCAGCGGCGTCGCACTCGGGTCCTGGATCGCGGCCGCGTTTCTCGCAATCACGACTCTACCGTTTCTGCTGTACCGCGCGATCACCGAGGACCGTATCCTTCAAGCCGAGCTTCCAGGCTATCAGGACTACGCCCAACGCGTGCGCTGGCGGTTCATTCCGGGCCTTTGGTGAAAGGGAGCAGGGATTTAGCTCAAACTTTAAATGTGGCTCTATAATTCAGTGATTCGCATAAGACATATTATGGAATATTCTGAGGCGAAGTTACACTTGACATACCTAGCTCCAAGATATAGGGTTGGAAACGTCGGGAGAAAGTGTCATGAGCGCTGACGTCACGATGCTGGTCCTTCGATGCGACGTCTGCGCAGAGATTTTCGCTTTGGGCGTCGGCGCGGCGAAGGCTGATCCGAAGAAGCTTTCCGACCCATTTCCGGCGCGCTGCCCGCATTGTGGAAATCAATCCACCTACCCAAAGAGCGCCATTGAAATCCTGGCGGCGCGGTAGGAAGCGGTACGCCGATAACGACTTTGGAGATTTTAGCCATCCCAATCGTCCTTTTGGGTGCGGGCATGTGAAGTGTAACTTCGCCGATATTTGCCAATTTTTTCGGGCTGACGGATGTAGCCGAAGACATGGATTTGGATGTAGCTGCAGGCGCGCAGAATGCTACCGATGCACAGGCTGTCGCCGCGTTCCAGGCGCTGCACGTGGCCTAAACCGATGGCGGAGTCCTTGGCCGCCTGGCCTTCCGTGTGGTCGTTCAAGGCCCGCCGCAGCCGCAGCCCCATGGCCAGCATGACGAAATCGAAATCCCCGATCGGCTTTGGCTGATCGAATGGCCATTGGCCTTCGGTCGGGTCGTAGTCCATGGCGGCGGCGAGGCGCAGATAGGGGACTGTGGCGTTAAGGCGCCCGGACATGGCCTGCGCGAGGTGGAAGGCGGAAATGCCGGCTTTGGAGCCGTAGGCGGAGATTTCGGAGGATCGGAATTCCTC
>JBAQAB010000424.1:0-7888 GCA_049285535.1 Xanthobacteraceae bacterium | reverse complement strand
AGCATCTCGTGCATCTGTATTTCCACAACTGCCTTTACGAGAAAGTGTGGCGGCAGAACGCCCGGCGCTGGACCGAGACCGCGCCGACCTGGGACGTGCTGCACACCTATCCGCACGACTACAAGGTGATCTTCGTCGGCGACGCCTCGATGTCGCCATACGAGATCGTCGCGCCGGGCGGTTCGGTCGAGCACTTCAATGAGGAAGCGGGTCAGGTGTGGATGGCCCGCGTCGCCGCGACATACCCCTCCTGCGTCTGGCTCAACCCGGTGCCCGAGCGCGAATGGGACACCACCGCTTCGATCCGCGTGATGCGGCAAATTCTTGGCGGACGGATGTATCCGCTGACCATCGAGGGTTTGGACGCGGCGATGCGGGAATTGGGGCGGTGAACTGGCTGAACCTCTGCGTCGCCGTCGAATAGGGCGGACTTCCGAATCGCCGCGAAGGCGTTATATTGGGGACCTTCGTCAACAACCGAAAGGAGGTGATCCAGTGTCTCATTGTCTATCGCCGCGGTCGCCGGCATCCGTGAACTGGATCCTCGCCTCTGCCGAGGTCCTCGCCTAGATGGTCTAATCCGCCATCGGGCTCACGCGCGTAAGGCAGAAGATCGCCTACGCAACCGGGCCACGGCCCGACAATGGAAGGGTCGTCCGCAAGGGTGGCCCTTCTTTGTTATTTGGCGCTTGATATTCGGCACTTCGTTATCGTCTGATGCGCCGCGCCGCGGTCGTAAAACAGACCGGAACGCAGGAGCCGCCCATGCCCGCCGAACGGTTCGATTTCCCCAACGCCCATGGCGAAAAGCTCGCCGCGCTGCTGGACCGGCCGGACGGACCGGTGCGGGCGGTGGCGCTGTTTGCGCATTGCTTTACCTGCGGCAAAAGCATCAGGGCGGCGCGCCACATCGCCGAGGGTCTCAAACTCCACGGTATCGCCGTGCTGCGCTTTGATTTCACCGGGCTGGGCGCCAGCGAAGGCGAGTTTGCCAACACCAACTTTTCCTCGAACGTCGACGATCTGGTCGCCGCCGCCGACCATCTCCGCAAGACGCTGGCCGCACCGGCCCTGCTGATCGGCCACAGTCTCGGCGGCGCGGCAGTGCTCGCCGCCGCGCATCGGATTCCGGAAGCGCGTGCCGTTGCGACGATTGCCGCGCCGTTCGATCCGGCCCACGTGATCGGCTTGTTCGGCCAGCGTGTGCAAGAGATCGGCGACAAGGAAGACGTCGAGGTTACGATCGCCGGCAGGCCTTTCAAGGTCCGCCGTAGCTTTCTGGAGGATGCCAAACAGCAGAACCTGGCTGAGCGCGTCGGTGCCCTGCGTAAGGCGCTGCTGATCTTCCATTCGCCGACCGACGACACCGTTGGCATCGACAATGCGAGCCATATCTTTCTGGCGGCGAAACATCCCAAAAGCTTCATCTCGCTCGCCGGCGCCGACCACCTCCTGAGCCGCGCCAGCGACGCGGTCTATGTGGCGCTGGTGATTTCGGCATGGGCCGACCGCTATCTCGACATGGCCGTCGACGATGCGGAACTGACGGAAGACACCAAGCCCGGCATCGTTACCGTGCACGAGACGCGGCGCGGCAAGTTTCAGCAAGAGATCATCAGCGGCAAACATCGCCTGTTGGCCGATGAGCCGGTGAAAGATGGCGGGCTCGATAGCGGGCTCGGACCCTACGATCTCCTGCTCGCCGCGCTCGGCGCCTGCACCTCGATGACGGAGCGGCTCTATGCCGATCTCAAACAGGTCCCGCTCACGCGCACGCAGGTCCGGTTGCGGCACGAAAAGATCTACGCCACCGACTGCGCCGAATGCGAGACCAAAGACGGCAAGATCGATCACATCGACCGGACCATCACGTTCGAAGGCGATCTCACAGCCGAGCAGCGCAAGCGGCTTCTTGAAATCGCCGACAAGTGCCCGGTGCACCGGACACTCAAATCGGAAGTGGATATCCGCACAGTGGAAGTTGGGGCAGACCGGGCGGCGGATAGAACGTGACCGAGCTTTCCGGCAAAGTAGCGCTTATCACCGGCGCAAGCCGCGGCATCGGGCGCGGCATCGCGCTCGAATTGGCATCGGCCGGCTGCGACATCATGCTCACGGCGCGCAACGGCGAGGCGCTGGAAGGCGCGGCGGAGGAGATCCGCGCGCTCGGCCGCCGAGCGGCGATTCATGCCGCCGATTTGACAGCGGAAACGGAGCCGCCCGGGCTGATCGATGCGCTGACACGCGATTTCGGCCGTCTCGATATTCTGGTCAACAACGCAGGCGCCACCAAACGCGGCAGCTTTTTTGCGCAAAGCGAACAGGAATGGCGCGACGCGTTCAACCTGAAATTTTTCGCGCATGTGGACTTAAGCCGGCTGGCCTGGCCGCTGCTCAAGGCCGGCAAGGGATCGGTGGTGTTCATCGCCGGCACCAGTCCGCGCGCGCCGGTGGCTGACGCCATGGTCGGCGCATCGGTGGTCGCCGCGATGCTCGCCTTCATGAAGGCGCTCGCGGATCTCGGCAAGCGCGATGGTGTCCAGGTCAACGCGGTTAATCCGGGCTCGGTGAAGACCGATCGTTTTCGTGGCCGGCTTGAGCGGGTCATGAAAAAGACCGGGCTCGACGAGGCCGCTGCCACAGAGCGACATCGTCAGGATCTCGACATAACGCGGTTCGGCACGCCGGTGGATATCGCGGGCATGGTGCGTTTTATCGTTTCACCGCCCGGCCGCTGGCTGCACGGGACGGCGATCGACATGGACGGCGGCCAGAGTGCCCCGCTACGAATGTCGAATTACGATTAGGCGCCGAGCGCGGCTACGTCGTCGTTCTAGTTAATCGCATTCACGGGGCAACTGAGCCGCGTTGCCGGCGGCCGTTCATGTTACGTCTCCCGATTTGATTTAGATCAAACGCGGACTGGACGATGAGTCTTTATGATCTGGCTGTCTCAATCACTTCCGGAATCGCCGCCTCGTTGCCCGGCGCCATGATGTGAATGCCGGCGACGCCGGGGATGGTCGACAGTTCCTCGATCAGTTCGACGCAGATGGCGATGCCCTCGCGCGCCGGGTCGGCGGCTTTTTCCAGCCGTTCAATATACGCGTCGGGAATGATGGTGCCGTAGAGGTGGCTCTTCATCCACGCCGCGGATTTGGCCGAGCGCAACGGATTGACGCCGATGAGGATGGCGAGCTGTTTGGTGATGCCGGCTGCTTCGAGCGCGCCGACATAGCGGCGCACGATTGCGGCATCCATGCAGAATTGCGTCTGGGCGAATTGCGCACCGGATTTGACCTTGCCGAGCAGTGCACTGGGCTGCCAGCCGGCCGGCGGATCGATCGGCATGTCGGCGGCGCCAATGAAGAACTCGGCGCTGCCGCCCACCTTTCGCCCCGTGGGCAGCTCGCCTTGATCGCGCAGCCGGCGCGCGGTCTCGATCAGGGTCTTTGAATCGATATCGAAGACCGGCTTGGTGTCGGGCTGGTCGCCGGCCTTTGGATCGTCGCCGGTGAGAAGGAGGAGGTTGCGGATGCCGAGCGCCGCCGCTCCCATCATCTCGCTCTGCAGGGCGATGCGGTTCTTGTCGCGGCAGGTGATTTGCAAGATCGGCTCGATGCCGGCGCCGAGGAGAAGGCTCGATGCCGCCAGCGCGCTCATATGTGCCCGCGCGCCGGCGCCGTCGGTGACATTGACCGCGTCGGCCAGGCCCTTGAGCGCCACCGCCTTTTGCAAAAGCTCGGCCGCATCGCAGGACACCGGCGGCGCCAATTCGGCGGTCATGACGAACCGGCCTTGACGCAAGCGGTCTTGCAAAGTGCCGGGCAGGGGGGTGCTGTGCTCGTTCATCGCGGCCACAGCGCATATATGCTTTACCGGACCACATCAAACCGGCTGTGAATTGCCCACTTCCAGGGTCGATTTCTGGACAGGCCAGCGGCGTGTGGTTAGACAGTGGCCCACTGCGGGGTCTTGGAATTCGGGACATTCAATGAGCGGCGTCAACGATATCAGGTCGGCCTTCCTCGGCTACTTCGCCCGCGAGGGACACGAAGTCGTGCCGTCGTCGCCGCTCGTGCCGCGCAACGACCCGACGCTGATGTTCACCAATGCCGGCATGGTGCAGTTCAAGAACGTCTTCACCGGCCTGGAGAAGCGACCCTATGTGCGCGCGGTGACGGCGCAGAAATGCGTGCGCGCCGGCGGTAAGCACAACGACCTCGACAATGTCGGCTATACCGCGCGCCACCACACATTTTTCGAGATGCTCGGCAATTTCTCGTTCGGCGACTATTTCAAGGAACGCGCGATCGAATTGGCGTGGCGGCTGATCACGAAGGAATACGGCGTTCCCGCCGAGAGACTCCTGGCGACCGTCTATATCGACGACGACGAGGCGTTCAATCTCTGGAAAAAGATCAGCGGTCTTCCTGAAAAGAAAATCCTGCGCATCGCCGGCAGCGACAATTTCTGGGCGATGGGTGATACCGGACCGTGCGGCCCCAGCTCGGAGATTTTCTACGATCACGGCGAGGACGTGTGGGGCGGGCCCCCCGGCAGCCCGGAGGCCGAGGGCGACCGCTTTACCGAGATCTGGAATCTCGTCTTCATGCAGTACGAGCAGCTGCCGGACGGCAAGCGGGTCGACCTGCCGCGGCCGTCGATCGATACCGGCATGGGGCTCGAGCGCATGGCCGCGGTGCTGCAAGGCACCTACGACAATTACCAGATCGATCTGTTTCGGGCGCTGATCGAGGCGGTCGCCGATCTCACCCACGTCAAGCCTGACGGCGAACGCAAAGCCTCGCATCGTGTCATCGCTGATCATTTGCGCTCATCGTCCTTTCTGATCGCCGATGGTGTGCTGCCGTCGAACGAAGGCCGCGGCTACGTGCTTCGCCGCATCATGCGCCGCGCCATGCGCCACGCGGAACTTCTCGGCGCCAAAGACCCGCTGATGTGGAAGCTCGTGCCGCTCTTGGTGCGCGAAATGGGGCAGGCCTATCCCGAATTGCATCGCGCCGAGGCGCTGATCAGCGAGACGCTGAAACTGGAGGAGATCCGCTTTCGCCGCACGCTCGAGCGCGGCCTCGCCATCCTTGACGAAGCATCGAAGTCGCTCAAGAAAGGCGACATGTTCGATGGCGTCACCGCGTTCACGCTCTACGATACCTATGGCTTTCCGCTCGATCTGACGCAGGATGCGCTGCGGCCGCGCGGCATCAGCGTCGATATCGCAGCGTTTACCGACGCCATGGACGAACAGCGCAAGAAAGCGCGCGCCTCCTGGGCGGGCTCAGGCGAAGCCGCCGACGAGGCGGTGTGGTTTAGCTTGCACGAAAGAATCGGCGCGACAGAGTTTCTTGGTTACGAGACCGAGGGCGCCGAGGGTGTCGTGTCGGCTTTGGTGAAGGACGGCAAGGAAGTTGCCGCGCTGAAAAAAGATGAAAGCGGCGCTGTGGTGCTCAACCAGACGCCGTTTTACGGCGAATCCGGCGGACAGGTCGGCGATACCGGCGCGCTGATCGGCGACGGTGTGCGTTTCAAGGTCACCGACACCCAAAAATATGCCGGCGATGTGTTCGCCCATATCGGCACGGTCGAAGAAGGCACGCTGAAAACCGGGACTGCGCTGGCGCTTGAGGTCAACCATACACGCCGTGGCGCGATCCGCAGAAATCATTCCGCGACGCATCTCCTGCACGAGGCGCTGCGCCAAGTGCTCGGCGATCATGTCGCGCAGAAGGGCTCGCTGGTGGCGCCCGACCGGCTGCGTTTCGATTTCTCGCATCCCAAGCCGATGACGAGCGACGAGATCGAGCGTGTCGAGGATATCGCCAACGACCTCGTGCTGCAGAATTCCCCGGTGACGACGCGAGTCATGGCGCTCGACGACGCGCGGCAATCCGGCGCGCGCGCTTTGTTTGGCGAAAAATACGGCGATGAGGTGCGCGTCGTTGCCATGGGTGAAGGATTGGCCGACGGCGGCGGCAATACGCTGGGCTGGTCGGTCGAATTGTGCGGCGGCACCCATGTCAGGCGCACCGGCGATATCGGCATCATTTCGGTGGTGGGCGACTCCGGCGTGGCCTCGGGCGTGCGTCGCATCGAAGCGCTGACCGGGAAGGCCGCCCGCGCCAATGCGAACGATTTAGCCCGCCTCGCCAAAGCCACGGCGTCCGAGTTGCGCGTGCCGATCGAGGACGTGCCGAATCGTATTGCCGCGCTCCTTGACGAGCGCAAGCGTCTCGAACGCGATTTGTCCGACGCCAGGAAGAAGCTGGCGATGGGCGGCAGCGGCAAGGCCGACGGCGCCGACGGCATTCGCAGTGTCGGCGATGTGAAGCTGATGGCGCGGGCGGTGGAAGGCATCGATTTGAAAGACCTGCGCAGCCTCGCCGACGAGGGCAAGAAGCAAGTCGGCTCCGGCATTGTCGCCATCGTCGGCGTCACCGGCGACGGCAAAGCCGGCATCGTGGTCGGCGTCACCGAGGATCTTGTGAAGCGCTTCAACGCCGTCGATCTGGTGAAGAAGGGCGCCGAGGCGCTTGGCGGCAAGGGCGGCGGCGGCCGGCCGGATATGGCGCAGGCCGGCGGACCCGACGGCTCGAAGGCGGATGCCGCGCTGGCGGCGATCGAGGCGGCAATCGGCCGCTGATCTGATTGCCTTACAGTTCGACGATCATGCCGTCTTCCGCGGTCTCGTACGGAAGCTTGCTGCGCTGCGCCAGCATGTTGTTACTCATATGGGTGAGGATCAGCCGCTTCGGCCGAATTTCTCCGAGGTGCTGCTCAAGCAAGGTCAGCGCCATGTGCCCGGTGACCGCCTTGTCGCGCATATAGGCTTCACAGATGAACAGGTCGGCGTCGCGGCCGACGTCGATCAGCGAATCCGTCCACTGCGTGTCGCCCGAGAAAGCGATGACCTTGCCTTCGGCTTCGAACCGGAAGCCGAGACATGGGCCGGCGCGATCGTCATGCACGACATGAAAGGCGGTGACGTGGAGATTTTCCACCGCGCTGCGCTGGCCAATCTCCAATTCCTGCAGCGTCACCGGAAACGACCATTGCATGGTCTTCGATCCCGGAAAGGCGACATCCATGATCTCACCGTAGCGCGCCTTCAGGCTCGGCGGCCCGACAACAGTGAGGTCGTGCTTGCGTTTGAGAACATAATTCGAGTCTAGGATGAAGAACGGCAGTCCGCCGATGTGATCGGCGTGAAAGTGCGAGATGAAGATGGTGTTGACGTCGTTTGGATCGATCGCAAGCTTGTTCATGGCGACAAGCGAGGTCGCGCCGCAATCGATCAAGGCGTTGATCTTCTTACCGACCAGATGAAAGCACGTGTTGGAGCGGCCGCCCGAGCCGAAGGCGTCGCCGCAGCCGACGAATTGCAAATGCATGGAGCGTCCTACGAAATTAGCACTGGGGCGGCGATACCATTGTCGGGCCTGGCGCGACGAATTACCCGCCTAGTGTCACCTCGACGCGCATGGCCGTCGGTGATTTTCATCACAATGGCTCGGCCACCGGATGGGTTGCGATAATCCACCTAAGCCTCTGTTGTGTCATCTATTTTTGGCTTTTTACCCCAGTTTGTTCTTTCGTTTTGTAAAAGTGGCCGCGGCGCCGGACGCGGTGGTATATTGGTGACGTTGCGCCTTGATCGCAACACAAACCGGCGCATTGTTTCGCTCCGGCAGGCTTTAGGGGACGACCGGGTGCAGCTTCGTGCAAATCCTTGCGGCTTGGTCGCGGCGCTTGCGGCGACGCTCGCGCTCGCTGGCTGTGCCGACGTCGATTGGAGCAGCCCCCAGGCTTGGTTTGCCAAACCATTCGACACGACCGGCAATAAGGGTGGCTATACCTTTTCGGAATTGCA
>JBAQAB010000423.1:0-7142 GCA_049285535.1 Xanthobacteraceae bacterium | reverse complement strand
GTTCTTGCGCTCCGAATTCGCCAATTTGCTCCACCTGCTCATCGTCGCCCAGCGGCTCCTGATCCGCTGCCGCGGGCGAGTCACCCTCCGCCGCGCCGATGACAGCTTGATCGTGCCGCTGATGCGGTTGCTCATACTGCGCTTCGCGCGGCTGCCCATGGACGCCTTCGCCGCCGTTGCGACCGCCGCGCCGCCGCCTTCGCCGCCGCCGTGGCGGACCACCTTCGTCCTGCTGCTCGGGAGCCATTTGTTCGGGCAAGCCGGCTGGCGCAGCCTCGGGTTCCAGCGCTTCGATTTCTTCTTCACCTTCCGTAACGCCAAAGTCTTCGAGGTCGTCTTCCTCTTCGAGCGGCGCCGGGAGCGCCTGCGGGCGCTCGGCGATCGCTTTGGCCGCTTCCGCCGTATGCACCTGCTCGCCGCGGTCGATGATGAAGGCTTGCGGCGCCCGCACCGATTCATCGGCGGAGATCGTGATGGCGATGACGAAGCGCTCTTCCAGGCTGCGTAAATGCGCGCGCTTCTGGTTGAGCACGTAGAGCGCGACGTCGGGCCGCGTGCGCACGATGAGATTATGTGTGGCGCCCTTGATGAGTTGCTCCTCGAGCGCGCGGAGCACTTGCAAGGCGAGCGAGGACACCGAGCGGACGTGGCCGCTGCCGCCGCAATACGGGCATTTCTCCGTCGAGCTTTCCAGCACGCTCGAGCGGATGCGCTGGCGCGACATTTCGAGCAGGCCGAAATGCGAGATGCGGCCGACCTGAATGCGTGCGCGGTCGTGCTTGAGGGACTCTTTCAGCCGGCGTTCGACGGAGCGGTTATTGCGCTTCTCGTCCATGTCGATGTAGTCGATGACGATCAGCCCGGCGAGATCGCGCAGCCGGAGCTGGCGGGCGATTTCGTCGGACGCTTCCAGATTGGTCTTGAGCGCGGTGTCCTCGATATGGTGCTCGCGCGTGGCGCGGCCGGAGTTCACGTCGATGGCGACCAGAGCTTCGGCTTGGTTGAGCACGATGTAGCCGCCGGAGCGCAGCTGCACGACCGGCGAGAACATGGCGTCGAGCTGATTTTCCACCCCGTGGCGCGACAGTAGCGGTTGCGTGTCGTTATAGAGGTGAACGTTCTTGGCATGGCTCGGCATGAGCATGCGCATAAAATCCTTGGCCTCGTGATAGGCCTCGGGTCCGGCGACGACCACCTCGTCGATGTCCTTGGTATAAAGATCGCGGATCGAGCGTTTGACCAGCGAGCCTTCCTCATAGACGAGCTTGGGCGCGGTCGATTTCAGCGTCAGGTCGCGCACCGTCTCCCACATCCGCAGCAAATATTCGAAATCGCGCTTGATCTCGATCTTGGTGCGGTTGGCGCCAGCGGTGCGCAGGATAACGCCCATGCCCTCCGGCACTTCGAGTTCGGCGGCGGCCTCTTTGAGGCGCGCGCGGTCTTCGGCACTGGTGATCTTGCGGCTGATGCCGCCGCCGCGCGCAGTGTTCGGCATCAGCACCGAAAAGCGTCCGGCGAGCGACAGGTAGGTCGTCAGCGCCGCACCCTTGGTGCCGCGCTCCTCCTTGACCACCTGCACCAGCATGACCTGGCGGCGCTTGATCACCTCTTGGATCTTGTATTGGCGGCGATAGCGCGGCGCGCGATCGGGGACTTCCTCCATCGCGTCGGCGCCGCCGACCGACTCGACGACCTCTTCTTCCTCGCCGTTGTCGTCGTGCTCGCGGGCTTCGTTCGCAGCCGCGGCCTCGGTAGTCTCGGCGGGCTGCTCGTGCGCGGACTCATCCGCCTCGCTCGACTGAGGGCCGGAATGCTCCGTTTCGGCCCGCTCGCCGGCGGTCTCTGCCGTCGTCGCCAATTCGGCAGGTTCGTTATCCGGCTCCTCGGCATCGCTGCCAAGGGCGGCGTCGCCCGGCATCTGCACGACGTCCGTTGCGGTTTCCGAGGACTCGCCTTCGGGCGATGCCGCCGCTTCGGTGCTGTCGGGAGTTGCGAGCGTACCCAATTCCGAATATTCGGTGCTTTCGTCGTGATCGGCCGGCGGCAGCGCTTCCTGGTCCCGACCGGTGGAATCGTCGGCGGGCGATTCGGCGTGCTCGCCGCGCCTGACCGCGTCGCGGCGCGCAGCCGGATGATTGCCGTGGTGGCGATGTCGCCGCGAACGGCGATCGATCTCGTCATCGGCGGCGCGCTGGGCGCGCTCTTCCTCGTCGATCAGGGCCTGCCGGTCGGCAACCGGGATCTGGTAGTAGTCGGGATGGATTTCGCTGAACGCCAGAAAACCGTGGCGATTGCCGCCGTAGTCGACAAAAGCGGCCTGTAGCGACGGCTCGACGCGCGTCACTTTCGCTAGATAGATGTTGCCTCTTAATTGCTTGCGGTGCGCAGATTCAAAGTCGAATTCTTCGACGCGGTTGCCGCGCAAAACGACCACCCGGGTCTCCTCGGGATGGGTCGCGTCGATGAGCATTTTGTTGGGCATTGGCAAATCTCTTGGAGGCCGGCACGCCTGCTCGCGCCACGCCGCATCGGCGGGGGCAGAGGGCATGGGCCCGATTCTCGGTGAATGGAACGGATCGGAAATCGCGAGTGCGGCAAGCGGATAGGTCGCGCGATCGGGCAAGCGCCGCATGAACGCTGCCGGATTTGGTAATGCGACCCTGGCCGTGTTGAACGAAGACTTGCGCCTCGAACATGAACTCCAAACCGCGATGAGGCGGCAGCGCCAGGCGCGGCCGCAATTTCTTTCGTTTACTCACGGCCTTGCCCGACACTGTGCCAGCAGGCTCTGGCACGCGGGTCGGGCACGAGGTTCCGGCTGTCCTCATCTCCGAGGGCGTCGGTACGCTTTGCGCCGTCATCAGCACCGGTTCGCTGGAGCCATAACATGGCTGAAAACGAACATTCGGCGCCGGAGCGGCTCGAAAGCGTCGTCCGCCTCGCTCCCGTCATCTTTTTCGGGGAGCCAAACCTTGTGGACGTAACCGGATGCCCTAACGCGACACAACCGGAACCTTTCACCGTCAGCATCCTATTCTTAAGGCCGCCGGCACCGAATTGGCAAGTCGCCTGTGGGCTTTGGCGTGAGGGCGGAATTTTCAGCCTGTCCAAGGGATGGTGTTGCCGAGGCTTAAGTTTCGGTTAACCACGTGTGCCTAATGGAGTAAGAGGGGCTCGATGGGGTGGAAGCCGATGCCTGTCCAAGCCGTGCGCTGGGCTCTCCTCGGTGCGCTCTTCGCCGGTACGGCAGTGGCGGCCGCGGCGCCGGCCACGATTCCGGTCTCCGACTCATTTCCGGTGGCGACCGATGCCCGGCTCGGTGGCGACGCCACACAGACGCGATTCGTCATGGACCTCGATCGCAAGATCGACCTGCACCTCTTTACGCTTGCCGACCCCTACCGCCTGGTCCTCGATATCCCCCAAGTCACGTTCCAACTGCCACCGCACGCCGGCGACGACGGGCGCGGGCTGATCAAGGCGTATCGCTTCGGGCTGGTGATGCCCGGCGGGTCGCGGATGGTCTTCGACCTGACCAAGCCGGCACGGGTCGACAAGGCCTACGTCATGGATGCCACGGCCGACGTCCCGGCACGCTTGGTGCTCGATCTCGTCGCCACCGACCGCGAAAGTTTCGTGCGCAACATGGCGGTCGAGGAAAAAGTCGCCCGCAGTGAAGCACCTCCTGCGCCCGCGCCGCCAGCGGCATCGAACGATCCGCGTCCGCTGATCGTTCTCGATCCCGGTCACGGCGGCATCGACACCGGCACGCGGGCGCCGGACGGCGAATGCGAGAAAGATATCGTGCTCGAATTCGCCAAGCGGCTGCGCGATCGGATCGAGAAATCGGGCAAATACCGCGTGCTGATGACGCGCAGCGACGATACTTTCGTGGCGCTTCCCGATCGTGTGCAGATCGCGCGCCAGGCCGGCGCTGCGCTGTTCATCTCGATTCACGCCGATTTCTTGCCGCGCAAGGAAGGCGATGCCGAAGGCGCCACCGTCTATACGCTCTCCGATAGGCCGTCCGATCCGCAGGCCGCTCGGGTCGCCGCAGAGGAAAACCGTGCCGACGTCATTGCCGGCGTCAATCTCAAGGACGAGCCGGACGATGTCGCCGGCATCCTGCTGGATCTGGCGCAGCGCGAAACCAAGACCTTCTCGGTGCAATTTGCCCACAAACTGGTCGGCGACCTGAAGACGGTCACGCACCTGAACAAGGACCCCGTACGATCGGCGGGATTCCGCGTGCTGCGCTCGCCCGACGTGCCGTCGGTGCTGATCGAACTCGGCTATGTGTCGAATAAGCGGGATCTGCAGTCATTGAACTCGGACAATTGGCGCGACCGCACCGCGGATTCGATTGCCTCGGCCATCGACGACTACTTCGCCACCCACTTGGCCGGGGCCCGCGCCAACTAACTTCGCAATCCGGAGGTAGAGTGGTGCCGAACCGGCCTCAGTTTGAACAAAAACCGGAGCGACGAGACGCGATGCAGAGGGTAGTGTATGCTGACTACGGACCGGTACCGCCGCATTGGCCGGCCGATCGGGTCGGTTCCTCGGCGTCACGTCAATTCCTTAGGCCGAGGCCGGTCGGGGCCATCGCAATGAGATCGGTGTCGCGGTGAAATTGCTATTGCGCTTTTTGGGCTTTCTGTTCGCGGCGGGCACCATCCTGTTCATCGCCGGCGTCGCCGCGACCGCGGGACTGTTGTGGCATTATTCCAAGGACTTGCCCGACTACACTCAGCTTCAAGACTATGAGCCGCCGGTCATGACGCGGGTTCACGCCGCCGACGGTTCGCTGCTCGCCGAATATGCCAAGGAGCGCCGCCTTTATTTGCCGATTCAGGCGATCCCCAAGCTCGTCACCAATGCTTTCGTGGCGGCGGAGGACAAGAATTTCTATTCCCATCCGGGCATCGACATTTACGGCATTATGCGCGCCGGCATGCTGTATGTCGAAAATTACGGCAGCGGGCGGCGGCCGCAGGGCGCCTCGACCATCACGCAGCAGGTCGCCAAGAACTTCCTGTTGAACAATACGGTGTCGTTCGATCGCAAGATCAAGGAAGCGCTCTTGGCGCTGCGCATCGAGCGCACCTATTCGAAGCCCAAAATCCTCGAACTCTATCTCAACGAAATCTATCTCGGCTTCGGCGCCTATGGCATAGCCGCGGCCTCGCTTCTGTACTTCGACAAGTCGGTGCACGAGCTGAGCATCGCGCAGGCGGCCTATCTCGCCGGCCTGCCGAAGGGTCCAAACAACTACAATCCGTTCCGCCGCAAGGACGAGGCCATCGCGCGGCGCAATTACGTGATCGACCGCATGGTCGAAGACGGCTTCATCTCGGCGGCGGACGGCGCCAAAGCGAAAAAAGAGCCGCTTGATGTGACCGTGCGGCCGGCGAGTCCGCACGTCTTTGCCGCCGAATATTTCACCGAAGAAGTGCGCCGCTATCTCTACGACAATTACGGTGAGAAGAAGCTCTACGAGGGCGGATTGTCGGTACGCACCACGCTCGATCCGAAACTGCAAATGCTGGCGCGCAATACGATGGTCGACGGCCTCGTTAACTTCGACGAGAAGCAGGGCTATCGCGGACCGGTCACGAAAATCGACGTGAGCGGCGACTGGGGCGTCAAGCTCGCCGACGTAAAATCACTGGACGATATCGATCCCTGGCGCATGGCCGTGGTGCTCCAGGTCGACGATCAGTCGGCGCGCATCGGGCTGCAGCCGGGGCGCGATCCATCCGGCACCGTGCTCAAGGACCGCGAAGTCGGCATCGTGCCGCTGGACGGCGTCAAATGGGCAAAGCCCGCCAGCGGGCCGGCTAAGCCGATCCAGCGTGTCGATCAGGTTCTTTCGGTTGGCGACGTGATTTACGTCGATCCGACGGACCAGCAAGGCCAATACCGGCTACGCCAAGTACCGGAAATCTCCGGCGCCATGGTGGTGATGGATCCGCATACCGGGCGCGTACTGGCGATGGTCGGCGGCTTCTCCTTCGACCAGAGCCAGTTCAACCGCGCCACCCAGGCGCTGCGCCAGCCCGGCTCCTCGTTCAAGCCCATCGTCTATGCCGCGGCGCTGGACAACGGTTACACGCCCTCGACCATCATCATGGACGCGCCGATCGAAATCGACATGGGAGCGGGCGGCGGTATCTGGAAGCCGGAGAATTACGGCGGCAAATTTTTCGGCCCCTCGACACTGCGCTTCGGTCTGGAAGAATCGCGCAACGTCATGACGGTGCGGCTCGCTCAGGACATCGGCATGCCGCTGATCTCCGAATACGCCAAGCGCTTCGGCGTCTATGACGAATTGCCACCGTATCTGTCCTACGCGCTCGGCGCCGGCGAAACCACGGTGATGCGCATGGTCACCGCCTATTCGATGTTCGATAACGGCGGCCGCCGCGTCATCCCGACGCTGATCGATCGCATCCAGGACCGCTACGGCCATACCATCTACAAGCACGATCAGCGCGAATGCATGGGCTGCAACGCCAAGGATTGGCAGGATCAGCCGGAGCCGACGCTGGTCGACAAGCGCGAGCAGGTGATCGATCCGATGACCGCCTATCAGATCACCTCGCTGATGGAGGGCGTGGTGCAGCGCGGTACCGGCGTCGCGCTACGCGCGCTCGGCAAGCCGATCGCCGGCAAGACCGGCACCACCAACGACGAGAAAGACGTCTGGTTCATCGGCTTTTCGCCGGACATCGTCTGCGGCGTCTATTTGGGCTTCGACAAGCCGCGCCACATCGCCAATCGCGCCACGGGCGGCAGCCTCGCGGCGCCTGTGGTGCGCGACTTTTTGAAGGTCGCGCTCGCCGACAAGCCGCCGATCCCGTTCTCCGTGCCGCCGGGCATAAAACTCGTGCGCGTCGACGCCAAGACCGGGATGCGCGCCGGCCCTGGCGACCCGCGCGTCATTCTGGAAGCGTTCAAACCCGGCACCGCACCGCCCGACAGCGACACTGTCGTCGGCGCCGATACCACCAACGGCGTTTCCAACGTTCAGCAGGGCTCGCCCGACGCCGGCAACGTGGTGCGAACCGGCACCGGCGGACTTTACTGAGGCCAGAAGTCGGTAATCAGTGGTCAGTAATCAGAATAAGCAGTTGTGAAAA
>JBAQAB010000422.1:0-7119 GCA_049285535.1 Xanthobacteraceae bacterium | reverse complement strand
CCGGGGTGTGATCGATGGTGCCGACTTGCTGCAATTCGTCGGCGATGAGCCGGTTGCGCTTGTCGAGGAACAGGACGCGGAACTGCTCGCGGTCGGCGAAGGCCTGCGCGCTGCGGCAGTAATCGAGCACCGTCGACCATGACGACAGAACGGGGCGCTTTTTCACCGCGCCGCGCAGCAGCCGGCTCGCCGCCGCCTGGATCACTTTGAGCTCGGTGACGCTTGCGTCGCCGAGCCCCTTCACGTCGGCAAGGCGCGCCTCCGGCGCGGCAATGACCTCGGCGAACGAGCCGAAAGTTTCCAGAAGCGTCTTGGCGAGCGGTTTGACGTCGCGCTGCGGCAGCGCCCGAAACAGGATCAGCTCAAGCAGCTCGTAGTCCGACAGCGCATCGGCGCCGGCCTCGCGGAAGCGGTCGCGCAGTCGGCCGCGATGGCCGTAATAATGCGGTGTGCCTCCTCCAGGCCGCCTTCGTTGTCGCGCTTCTTTTCCAACATGGTCCAACTGGGAATTCGGACGCAGCGCCAATCCCGGACAGGCAGATGGTGACGTGAACGTGGACCGGGCTGGCCGCCACAACCGGTGCCTGTAAGGATGCCCGGATTACGGGAATTTGCAATCGGATTCGCGCGAGCGCTCAAGCTTTATAGGGCGGCTTGTCGAGGTGCTTCGGCGACAGCGTGAAAATCTCGACGCCGGCCTCGGTAACGCCGACCGAGTGCTCGAACTGCGCGGAGAGCGAGCGGTCGCGGGTGACCGCGGTCCAGCCGTCGGCCAGCACTTTGACGTGGGCGCGGCCGAGATTGATCATCGGCTCGACGGTGAAGAACATGCCGGGCTTGAGCACGATGCCTTCGCCGTGGCGCCCGACATGGACGATATTGGGCTCGTCGTGAAACAGCCGGCCGAGGCCGTGGCCGCAGAAGTCGCGCACCACGCTCATGTGTTGGGCTTCGACAAAGCTCTGGATGGCATGGCCGATATCGCCGGTGGTGGCGCCGGGCTTGATGGCGGCGATGCCCCGCATCATGCCCTCATAGGTGACTTCGATCAGCCGCTCGGCGCGGCGCGGAATTTCCCCGACCGCGTACATGCGGCTCGAGTCGCCATGCCAATGATCGAGGATCAGGGTGACGTCGACATTGACGATGTCGCCTTCGCGCAAGGGCTTGTCCGACGGGATGCCGTGGCAGACCACGTGATTGACCGAGGTGCAGGTCGCCTTGCGGTAGCCGCGATACATCAGCGTCGCCGGCATGGCGCCATGATCCATGCCGTACTCGTAAACCAACCGGTCGACGTGATCGGTGGTTACGCCCGGCTTGATCTTGTCGACCAGCATGTCGAGGCATTCGGCGGCGAGCCGGCCGGCTTTGCGCATGCCGGCAAAGGCGCTCGGGCCGTGAAGCTTGATCTGTCCGGTCTTGCGCAGCGGCGTCAGGGCCGCGTCGACATAGGTCATGGTCTAGGGAAGCGAGAATGGTTCGGAGTTTCTGCCGGCAATGTAAGCACGCGCACCGGTAAGGCAAGCAAATCGGCGCATGATCCCGAAAATGCCTGTCCCCGGACTTGATCCGGGGATGGGTACCGGTTTTCGGACAAGATCATGCGCAAACTGTACCTCAAGCCGCAATCTTGCCGCCCAATTCGTCCGCAATATGGACGCGGATAATATCGTCGAACGAGCCCTCGGCGCGAAAGCCGAGCGCCAGCGCGCGCGCCGGATCGAACCGGCTTGGCCAGCCGGCAACGATGCGGGCCACCAGCGGGTCGGGTTCGCGGCGGATGCGGGAGACGACCTTGTCGCCGGCGATCCGCCGCAGCGCCGCGATCTGTTCGGCCACAGTGCAGCAGACCCCCGGCATGGTGAGATTGACGCGGGGCCCAAGCTTGGCCGCATCGAGCCCTGCTGCATGAACGAGAAAGCCTACGGCCGCGCGCGGGCTGGCGTGCCAATGCAGCACGCTATCGGCGACCGGCAGCACCGCCTCCTCGCCGTTGAGCGGCTCGCGGATGATCGAGGAAAAAAAACCTGAGGCCGCTTTGTTCGGCCGGCCCGGCCGCACCACGATCGACGGCAGCCGGATGCCGATGCCGTCAAGAAAGCCACGGCGGGTGTAATCGGCGAGCAGAAGCTCGGTCGCTGCCTTCTGCGTGCCGTAAGACGTCAGCGGCGTCAGGTGAAAATCGTCGCTGATCGCCAGCGGAAACGGCGCGCCGAATACTGCAATCGACGAGGTGAAAACCAGCCGCGGGCGATAGCCCAGCGCGCGAACGGCTTCGAACAGCGTGCGCGAGCCGTCGAGATTGACCCGCATGCCCTTCGCGAAATCGAGCTCGGCCTCGCCGGACACCACGCCGGCGAGATGGAAGATCACATCGGGCCGGCCGGCAACGGCGGCGCGCACGGCCGCCGGATCGGCGATATCGGCTGCGGCGGCTACGACATTGCCGGAGAATTTTTCCGGCGATTGCGGGGCGACGACGTCGATCAGCGTCAGTGTCTCGATCGGCCGGCCGTTGAGCGCGCCGTCGGCCGCAAGACAAGCGGTGAGCTTGCGCCCGATCATGCCGGCGGCGCCGGTAATGAGAATGTGCATGGCTACCCCATCCCTCCGTCATGCCCGCGCATAGCCGTTCGAAGAACGGCGTTTCTTAAGTTGCCTATCTGGCGGGCATCCACGTCTTGTTTGACTGATACCCTAAAGACGTGGATGGCCGGGACAAGCCCGGCCATGACGACATAGAGACGCTCGCGCTTCGCGCCTCGTTAGAGCGCCATCCCGCCATCGACGAGATGCGCCTGGCCGGTAATGTAGCTTGCCTCGTCGCTGGCAAGGAAGAGGGCGAGCGCGGCGACTTCCTGCGCCGTGCCGAGCCGGCCCATCGGCTGGCGGCCGATGAAATCCTGCAGTACCGCATCGGTCGATTTGCCGGTCTCTTTCGAGGCCGCCGCGATGCGCTCCTCGAGCGACGGCGATTCGATCGTGCCGGGACAGACGGCGTTGCAGCGGATGCCCTGCTTGATGAAGTCGGCGGCAACGGACTTGGTCAAGCCGATCACTGCAGCCTTGGTCGCGCCATAGGCATAGCGGTGGGGCACGCCGCGGATCGACGACACCGCCGAGGAGATGTTGACGATCGAGCCGGATTTCTTTTCCAGCATCGCCGGCAAGAATGCCTTGATCGTGCGATGCATCGATTTGACGTTGATGTCGAAGGAGAAATCCCAGTCCTTGTCGGTGCAATCGAGGACCGAGCCGTTGGCGACGTAGCCGGCGCAATTGACCAGAATGTCGAGCGCGCCAAACTCGTGCGCGACCGTCTTGGCGAGCGCGTCAATCTCGCCCGGCGCGCGCACGTCGAGCTTTTGCCGCAGCTTGGCTTTGACGTCCGCCACCTTGTCGGCGGCAACGTCAGTGGCGATGACGATACCGCCTTCGGCGATCAGCGCCTCGGCGATGGCGCGGCCGATGCCCTGTCCGGCGGCGGTTACCAGCGCGACTTTATTTTGCACTCTGCCGCTCATGGTCTCGAACCCTTCTGCTCGTTCAATGCCGCGAGGCTAAGCTTCTGGCGGCCTTCGCGGTCGAAATTCGCCGGATCGAGCCAGCGCTCGAAATTGCGTTTGCGCTCCGGCCACTCGCTGTCGAGCATGGGAAACCAGGAATTGTCGCGATTGCGGCCTTTGGCGATCATGTATTGGCGAAATGTTCCTTCGTAAACGAGGCCGTAGCGCAACGCGGCGCGCCGGGATGGCGCATTGAGCGCATCGCATTTCCATTCGTAGCGCCGGTAGCCCAAAGTCTCGAAAACGTAACGCGCCAAAAGGTATTGGGTTTCGGTGCCGAGCGGCGTCCGCTGCAGCGTCGGCGAGTAGAGCACATGGCCGACCTCGATCACCCGATGCTGCGGCACGATTCGCAGCAGCGTGACATAGCCGACGGGACGGTCCGATGGATCGACGATGGCGTAAGCGTAGGGGTCTTCCGACGCCGCGAGCTTGTCGATGTAGGCGAAAAACTCATCCTCGGCCACGAACGGCCCATCCGCCGCAATATAGGTCCACACCTCGTCGTGGCCGGCGAACACCGCCCACAGATCGGCGGCGTGCTCGGGGCCGAGTTTCTCAAGGCGGCCGTAGCGGCCCTTCAGGGTCACCGGACCGGGCCGCGGCGCCGGCGTTGGATCGGCCACCGGAAGCCCGACCGGCTGGCCGGTTTCCGGGTGAGGTTCGGAGGCAGTCATGACAAAAACTTCTTGCGATCTTCGCTGAAGAACTTGTTCAGCTCGGGGTTGCTGATGAGATCGGCGAAGCCGTCGAATTTGCCGTCCTTGGCGATCTCGGTCGCGGTGCGGATGAAGGCGTGCATGGCGACACGGGCGAGCGAGCCGCCGACGCTGATCCGGCGCACGCCCATTGCCGCGAGGTCTTTCACCGTGAAGCCGAACGCCCCGCTGTTGAGAAAATTGACCGGCTTCGGCGCCACCGCCTTGACCACCGCTTCGATCTGTTCACGCGTTTTGATGCCCGGCGCATAAAGGCAATCCGCCCCGGCCGCGGCATAGGCTTTGAGGCGGCGGAGCACGTCGTCGAGATCGGGCACGCCGCGAATAAAACCTTCGGCGCGGCCGGTGAGCAGCACCTCGCCGCCGGCGCGGTCGATCGCGGCCCGCGCGGTTTTAGTTCTCGTCACCGCCGTGTCGAGATCATAAAGCGGCGTGCGACCGTCGTTCGGTGAATCCTCGATCGACAGTCCGGCGACGCCGGTCGCGACGCAGCGCGTCACGTTCTTCGCCAGTCCGTCGAGATCGCCGGCAAGGCCGTCCTCGAAGTCGGCATTGAGCGGTACATCGGTTGCGTCCGCAAGCTCGCGGAAATGCTCCAGCACTTGCTCCAGGCTCAAGGCGCCATCGGCAAAACCTTGCGAATGGGCATAGCCCGAGCTCGTGGTCGCCAGCGCCGGAAAGCCGAGACCTTGCAGATAGCGCGCGCTGCCGACGTTCCACGGATTGGGTATGACGAAGCAGCCCGCTTCGTGCAGCTTGCGAAAGCTCTTGCGCTTATCGGCGGTCGAAGGACGGTTCCCGGACATGGTTGCGCACCCAAGCTAATGATTATCGCGTGGTATGAATTTCTGCGCCACGCGCTGATATTTGACCGCGGGCTGCAGTACCATGCCCGCCGCGAGCTGGTCGACCATGGCGCGCTGGATTTCCTGCCACGGCGTCTGGCCCGGCGGATAATGATAGCCGCCGCTCTTTTGCAGCGCCTCACGCCGCGCCGCCAATTCCTCGGCGGAAATCAGCATATCGGCGGTGCCCTTGTTGAGATCGATGCGGACGTGGTCGCCGGTTTGCAGGAGCGCCAAGCCGCCGCCCACCGCGGCTTCCGGCGAGGCGTTGAGGATCGACGGCGAGCCGGACGTGCCGGACTGCCGGCCGTCGCCGACACAGGCCAGCGCCGTTACTCCTTTTTTGATCAGCGCGGCCGGCGGCTGCATATTCACCACCTCGGCCGAACCGGGATAGCCGATCGGGCCGACGCCACGCATGAACAATATCGTATGTTCGTCGATGCCGAGCGCAGGATCTTCGATGCGCGCGTGATAGTCCTCCGGTCCGTCGAACACCACGGCGCGGCCTTCGAAGGCATTGGGATCCTTCGGGTTGGACAGATAGCGTTGACGAAATTCACCCGCGATCACACTCGTCTTCATGATCGCGGAATCGAACAGATTGCCGCGCAACACCTTGAAGCCGGCTTTGGCTTTCATTGGCTTGTCGTAGGGCCAGATCACTTTGGCATCGGTGGCTTTCGCCCGCGCCACGTTTTCGGCAATGGTCTTGCCGTTGATGGTCAGCGCGTCGCCATGAAGGCGCTTGGCGGCGTGGAGTTCGTGCAGCACCGCCGGCAAGCCGCCGGCGCGGTAATATTCCTCGCCGAGATATTCGCCGGCCGGCTGCATGTTGACGAGGAGCGGCACGTCGTAACCGATTTTCTCCCAATCCTCGATGTCGAGCCGCACGCCGACGTGCCGGGCCAGCGCAATGAGATGGATCGGCGCATTGGTCGAGCCGCCGATCGCTGAACAGGCAACGATGGCGTTTTCGAAAGCGGCGCGCGTGAGGATATCGGACGGCTTGAGATCTTCGCGGACAATTTCCACCGCGCGCAGGCCGGTCTCATAGGCGATCTTGGCGCGCTCGCGATAAGGCGCCGGAATGGCGGCGCAGCCGGGCAGCGACATGCCGAGCGCCTCGGCCAAGGCGTTCATGGTCGATGCCGTGCCCATGGTGTTGCAATGGCCGATCGACGGCGCCGACGACGCCGCAATGTCGATGAATTCGTCGTAGTCGATCTTGCCGGCAGCCACGTCCTGCCGCGCCTGCCACAGCACGGTGCCAGAACCGGCCAGCTTGCCGTCGTGATAGCCGTCGAGCATCGGCCCGCCCGACAGCACGATCGCCGGCGTGTTGACGGTGGCGGCCGCCATCAGACAAGCGGGCGTGGTCTTATCGCAGCCCGTCGTCAGCACCACGCCGTCGATCGGATAGCCGAACAGCACTTCGACGAGACCGAGATAAGCGAGATTGCGATCGAGCGCCGCCGTCGGCCGCTTGCCAGTCTCCTGGATCGGATGCACCGGAAACTCAAAGGCAATGCCGCCGGCGGTACGGATCCCTTCGCGCACGCGATGCGCCAGCTCGAGGTGATGGCGGTTACACGGACTTAAATCGGAGCCGGTTTGCGCGATGCCGATGATGGGCTTGCCCGACGTCAGCTCTTCGCGGCTCAGTCCGTAATTGAGATAGCGCTCGAGATAGAGCGCGGTCATCCCCGGGTTGTCGGGATTGTCGAACCAGAGCTGCGAGCGCAGCCGGCGCTCCGTTCGATTCTGAGACTTGCCATTTTTTGTCATTAGGCGCTCCGCGACTCGTCCGGGCAGCCCCGGTCGGCAATGCGTTTTGCGCAATGCCGGGGGTCTTATTCGGTAGATATAGCGAGTTTACGTCGCCGCGAACGCTCGTTAGCGCGGGGGGTGACGATCTCCCCATCTGAGGCGCAATTCTTTGCTGGCAAAGGCATTTTCGTGTTGCCCTTTTTGGGTCTCCCGCAC
>JBAQAB010000421.1:0-1586 GCA_049285535.1 Xanthobacteraceae bacterium | reverse complement strand
CAATTGCGCTTTGGCCTGGTCGAGCTGCGCCTGATAGGTATCGCGCTCGATGCCGAACAGCTGCGTTCCCTTGGTGACCGCGGCGCCATCCTTATAATCGATCGATTCCAGATAGCCCTGGACCCGCGCGACCAGATTCGCGGTTCTAAACGCCGCCGAATTGCCGGTCAGGTAAAGGTACAAGGTCACCGGCTTCTGCAACGGTTGCGCGACGACCACTTTTGGCGGCGGCGGAGGAACGAACGTGTTTCTGGAGCCGCAGCCCGTGAGAGCAAGCGCGGCCATCGCCGCCAGAACAGCCAAGCCGAGGCGCCGGCTTTCTATCTCTGACGTTCGTCGCTGTTGCATTTTCTGCCTTATTCGCCTTTTCGGCTGCACGGGCGAACGCTTCGGCCTGCCTTGAGTTTTATAAGTGTAGCTTCGAAGGCCGAGAAAAATGATTGCGATTACAAAGAGCGCCGTCAAGCCGGTCGCGATGCCAAATGCGTGACCCCGATGAGGGAGCCGCTGCCTTGTCGCATCCAGAATACGCGACGCCCACCGGGGCTCGCCCCAAAATCCGTTCGCGCTTATGCTCCGTATTGAGGGAACGCTCAAATCACATCGCAAACCCATATCGGGGGCATCGCCATGAAATTTCACCGTCGTCACGCGCTGCAGCTGGCTGCCGGCGCCGTCGCTCTGCCGTTCGCGCCGCGCTTCGCGTCGGCGCTCGATTATCCCAGTCGGCCGGTGCGCGTGCTGGTCGGCTATACGGCGGGCAGTTCGCCCGATGTCGAGGGCCGGCTGATGGGACAATGGCTATCGGACCGGCTCGGCCAGCAGTTCGTGGTTGAGAACAAGCCCGGCGCCGGCACCAATCTGTCGACCGAGGCCGTCGGCCGCGCCGCGCCCGATGGCTATACGCTCCTGGTGATCGCGACGCCGAACGAGATGAGCGGCCTCCTGCACGATAATCTGACATTCAACATCCAGCGCGACATCGCGCCGGTCGCCTATTTCGGCGCCACGCCGTTCGTCATGGTGGTGACGCCGTCGTTTCCGGCCAAGACCGTTCCCGAATTCATCGCCTAGGCCAAGGCCAATCCGGGCAAGATCAACATGGCCTCGAACGGCACCGGCAATCTCACCCATGTCGCCGGCGAGTATTTCAAGATGATGGCCGGCGTCGATCTCTATCACGTGCCATATCGCGGCGAGATGGAGGCACAGGCCGATCTGCAATCCGGCCGCGCCCAGGTCATGTTCGATCCCATCATCGCTTCGCTCGGCGCCATCAAGGCCGGCAAGCTGCGCGTGCTCGCCGTGACGACGCCGCAGCGGGTCGCGTCGCTGCCCGATACGCCGACGGTGAGCGAATTCGTGCCGGGTTACGAAGTCACCGGAGGCTTGGGCCTCGGCGCGACCAGCGGCACGCCGGCGGAAATCATCGACAAGCTCAATGCCGCGGTCAATGCCGGGCTGGCGGACCCGACATTGCGCGCGCGCATTACCGATCTCGGCAGCATCCCGATGCCGATGAGCCCGGCGGATTACGGCAAGCTGATCGCCGCCGAAATCGACAAATGGGGCAAGGTGATCAAGTT
>JBAQAB010000420.1:0-6893 GCA_049285535.1 Xanthobacteraceae bacterium | reverse complement strand
TCGGCATTCGGTTTCGGACGCATGGGCGGTTTCGGCCGGCCGATGATGGGGGGCCCGATCTGGCGGCGCCCGCCGCCGCCGCGTGGCGGCAGATTTGTCGGGCCGCCTCCTCCCGGCCGGCGCGGCTGGCCGACGCGGCATCCTCCGATCGTCGGTGGTGGCGGCGCCGTTGGTGGCGGCATCGTCGGGGGCGGCATTGTCGGCGGCGCTGCGGCGCGGGCTGCCGGCGGCGGCAATAACAGCGGCGGGGGAGCGGCCGCGCAAGGCAATTCGCCGTTCGTGCCCGACGAAATCGTCACGTCCTTCGCGCCCGGCACGACGCCGCAAGCCATCGCCCAGTTCGCCCAACGGACCAATCTTGCGCAACTTGAATCGCAAAGCTTTCCGCTGATCGGCACCAGCCTTTATCGCTGGCGCATCGGCGGCGGCCGCAGCGTGCCGAGCGTCGTCCAAGCGCTCGGCACCGAAAACATCGTCGCCACCGTGCAGCCGAATTATCTGTTCGCGCTGCAGGAAGACAACGCCAAGGGAGACAACGCCAAACAATACAACGCTAAATCCGCTCCCGCCGGCGCTGGCGATGCCGCTCAATATGTCCTGGCCGAGCTGCAAATCGCGCAGGCGCACCAGATCGCGACTGGAAAATCCATCACGGTCGCGGTGATCGACTCCGAAATTGACGCCAAGCATCCCGACCTCGACGGCGCCGTCGTGAAAGGCTTTGACGCGCTGGCCGGCAGCGATACGCCGCATCCGCATGGCACCTCGATCGCCGGCGCCATTGCCGCGCGCGGCAAGCTCATGGGCATCGCGCCGGGTGTTCAGATCTTGGCGGTGCATGCCTTCGACGACAGCCCCGGCGAGGCCAAAGGCACCTCTTTCGCCATCGACAAGGGCCTGCAATGGGCCGCCGACAACAATGCGCGCGTCGTGAATATGAGCTTTGCCGGCCCGGCGGATCCGATGCTGGCGCGGATGCTGGCGGCCGCCTACGCCAAGGGCATCGTGCTGATCGCGGCGGCCGGCAATGGCGGCCCGCAGTCCGAGCCGCTTTATCCCGCGGCCGATCCCGACGTCATCGCCGTGACTGCGACCGATAACGCCGAGCATGTCTTCGCGCTGGCCAATCGCGGCCGCTATATCGCGGTCGCCGCCCCGGGGGTCGATATTCTCGCGCTGGCGCCTGGCGACACCTATGCGCTCACCAGCGGAACGTCGATTGCCGCCGCGCATGTCAGCGGCATCGCCGCGCTGTTGCTCGAGCGCAATCCGGCGCTCAAGCCGGGCGATATTCGCAGCATCCTGATCGCCACCGCCAAGCCGATCGGGCCGCCGATTCCGGATTCGCCCTACGGCGCCGGTGTGGTGAATGCCTATCGCGCCGTGAGCTTCATCGATCGCAAGCCCGAGGTCCGGGTGCTGGCACCGGTGGCCGGCGCGCCGCCAAAACAATAATCGTCCGAATTTCGGCCTGCCGCGGCTTTGAACCTCGCGGCGCTCCGCCTGTCCAACCGGTGCGTTCGATCTTTCGCACACGCCGGCGGCGCGCCGGCAACCGACAGGAGCCGTGCCGTGAATATCCGCCGTCCGCTGATCATCTCCGCCCTCATCATTCTCGCCATGGCCGCCCTGTCGCTTGCGGCGGCAGCCGCCCTCCCCGCCAGCGTGCCGCTGCGCTTTAACGCGCACGGCGTCGCCACCGCCTATGGCAGTCCGCTTGCGCCGCTGGCGGTGATGCCGCTTGCCGCACTGGTGGTGTCGGCCATCTTCGCCGGCCTGGCGCGTGCCGAGCCGCGCCGCGAGAATCTCGTTTTGTCGCGCCTGCCCTACGCAACACGCTGGATCGGCGGCGTGGTTATCGTGGCGATCGTCCACCTCTGGATCGTCTATACCCTCGTCACCACGGTGCGCGGCGCCGCGCCGATTGACCCGACGCGCCTGGTGTTTGTCCTGGTCGGCGCGATGATCACGATCGCCGGCGGCCAGCTCGGCAGACTGCGCTCGAATTTCATGATCGGCATCCGCACGCCGTGGACGCTCGCCAGCGACCAGGTTTGGCAGCGCACGCATCGCCTCGCGCGCTGGCCCGCGATGCTGGCGGGGCTTGTGATCGTGCTTGCCGCGCTCGCCGCGCCGGAAGCGATCCTGCTCAAGCTTACATTGGCCATTGTGCTCGTGGTCGGCGCCGGCCTCGTTCTCTTGTCCTATCTGCTGTGGCGCCGCCGCGACGCGCAAGGCCTCGGCATGTGAGCACGCCGCGGCGCAGACGTAGGGTGGGCAAAGGCGCCAACGGGTCCGCGCGGAGCGCGGCCAGATGGCGCTGTGCCCAAGTCAACGTCGACGCAAACTGGGAGTCAGCCGTGGGCACGCTTCGCTTTGTCCACCCTACAAATCGCTCGCGATGACGTAGCTCACCGCCGCCAATGCCCGCGCCCGTAGCCGTAGGCGAAGCGCGGGCCGTAGCCGCGCCAATAGCCGCCGCGGCCGTAATAGTACGGCGCCACGTAATAGGCCGGAGCGGCATAGCCGTAATAGGCGACGGGCGGCGGCGCGTAATAGGCCGGCGGCGGCGGCGGATAGGCGTAGCCTTCCTCGACCGGCGGCGGGCCGTAGGCGGGCAGCGGCGGCGCATATTGCACTTGCGGCGGCGGCTGGTAGGGCGGCGCCATGCTCATATCGGCGGCGTTGGCGGCAGCGAGCGGGACGAGCGCGCCGAGCGCCACGGCGCCGGCGGTCAGTGACAGCGTGATCGGGTTGCGCATGTGTTGGCCTCCTCTAAAGACGGATTCAAACGAGTGTTTTATTAGGGGGCGCCGCCGGGGCGGAATTAGAGCCGGTTAGCGGCGGATTTTGGCAATTTCGGCAACGCGCGTTCATCGTGCGCGGGTAAGGAGCAGAGGCGCCAAAGCTGCGCCATTGCGAGGAGCAAAAGCGACGAAGCGATCCAGCTTTGCCGCTGAACTGGATTGCTTCGCTTCGCTCGCAATGACGAATACACTCCGCGTCCGGGGAATCGGGGCCACATCCACAATGCTCAATCTGCAATCGGCGCTGGGCGTGTTCGCCATTCTCGCGCTCGCCTTTGCGATCAGCGAGAACCGCCGCGCGGTGCCGTGGCGGCCGGTGGTGACCGGGCTTGGCGTCACCTTCGCGCTCGCTTTGCTGATGCTCAAAGTGCCGCAGACCGAGATCGCGTTCGATTGGATCGATCGCGCGGTCGATGCGGTCGCGAGCGCGACCAAGGCCGGCACCAGCTTCGTGTTCGGCTATGTCGGCGGCGGCGCGCCGCCGTTCGACGTCAAGACGCCGGCGGCGCAATTCATCCTCGGCTTCCAGGCGCTGCCGGTGGTGCTGGTGATGAGCGTGTTGTCGTCGCTGCTGTTCTATTGGCGCATCATGCCGCCGGTGGTGCGCGGTTTTTCCTGGGCGCTGGAAAAGACGCTTGACGTCGGCGGCGCCGCCGGGCTCTCCACGGCGGCCAATATTTTCGTCGGCCAGGTCGAGGCGCCGCTGTTCATCCGGCCCTATCTGCCGCAGCTGTCGCGCAGCGAAATGTTCATCGTCATGACCGGCGGCATGGCCGGCATCGCCGGCACGGTGTTCGTGCTCTATGCGACGATCCTGTCGGCTGCGATCCCGAACGCCGCCGGCCACATCGCGGTCTGCTCGGTGCTCGGTGCGCCGGCGGCGATCCTGATCAGCCTGATCATGGTGCCGGACCCTTACGGGCAGCACACCGGCGGCCAGCTCGACGACGTCGAGCAGGTGGCGCATTCGACCATGGACGCCATCGTCAAAGGCACCGGCGCCGGGCTCGAGCTCCTGCTCAACATCGTCGCCATGCTGATCGTGTTCGTGGCGCTGGTGCATCTCGCCAACGCGATCTTAAGCCTGGCGCCGGACTTTTTGGGTGCGCCGCTGACGCTGCAGCGCGCGCTCGGCTGGGTCATGGCGCCGGTGTGCTGGCTGATGGGCATTCCGTGGTCGCAAGCGGTGACCGCGGGCGGCCTCATGGGCATCAAGACAATCTTGAACGAGCTCGTCGCCTATCTGCAGCTCGCGGCGCTGCCGGAAGGCGCGCTCGATCCGCGGTCGAAGCTGATCATGCTCTACGCGCTGTGCGGCTTCGCCAATTTCGGCTCGCTCGGCATCATGATCGCGGGGCTCTCGACCATGTGCCCGGAAAAGCGCGGCGAGGTGGTGTCGCTCGGCTTAAAATCGATCGTGTCGGGCACGCTGACGACGTGCTTGCTCGGCGCGATCGTCGGGGTTCTCAGCTAGGACACGGACGCATGAACGCAAAAACGCGCCACCGCGAGATGCGCGGCGGCGCGTTGATCATTTCGGCCCGCTCATTTTTGCGGACGAGATTGGCCCTCTGTGGGGCCTATCTGTTCTCGATTAATCGGCCGTCGGAGCCATAGGCCGGGATATCCGACCTCGGCTGCCGATCATACCTGCGCCCGACCGAAGCCGATCGCGCGCGGAATTGATACTGCTGCGCGTCGTTCGGCACGGCAACCACCGAGCCGTCGGAGGCATAGCCTGGAATGCTGTCTTGCGCAGAAGCTGGAATCGAAGTCAGGCCGGCGCCGGCCAAAGCGGTCAGCGCAACAGCGATCGAAAGATATTTCTTCATGATTCCAAATCCTTATGGGTTGAGCTCTCACCCTCAAACGGCTACGATATGGTGCCCAGCGCCTCATCGTGCAACGCAGCATCAGCCAATGCTGCATTGCAGTAATCGGACACTTGCATAAATCGGTAAAAAGCGGCGATTCGTTCGACCTAGCGGACGCAGCCTATTTCAGGCTGACGGTGAAGACGCCGTCGAATTTCAGCCGCTCAGCGGCGGCCGGCTCGGCCTTGCCCGATGGCGTGAGCGGGGGCGCTTCCGGTGCGTGCTGCCGTTCCGGAAGCGGCGCCGACTTGGTCGCAAAAGCGGCATCGATCTTGATCTTGAGCGCTTGCGCATCGAACGGCTTGACGATGAAGCTGTTGGCGCCCGCTTTCTTCGCGGCGATGACATCGTCCGATTTGGGTTCCCCGGTCACGACCACGGGGATGCGACTGAGGCCCGGATCGCTGCGCAGCTCATGAAGGAAATCGGGGGCGGTCAGCGGCGCCATGTCCCAGCTCGCGATGACGAGGTTATAGCGCTTGGCACGCATCTTGGTGAGCGCGGCGCCGCCGTCGGGCGCATCGTCGACGTTGACGGCGCGCAATCGCTGCAGCAGCGCGCGCAGGATACGAATCTCCGCATCGTGGCCGTCGACCACGAGCACCGGCGCGGATGGATCGAAGGCCATGTTATGCCACCGGCTAATATCGGTGCGTGACGAGCGCACCCCTACGTGTCGCTCGAAAAACGGGCGGGACGCTCCAGGCGATCCCTCTAAATCAACGGCGGAGGCTACACCGATAGATTGAAACTTCGGTAAAGGCGACCGCGCGATCGGCCGGACACGCGGTCGCCGGGATCTCGCACTGCGATATCCGGGGAAATCTGACGCCGTCGTGCCTGGCCACCCGGGTGCGCCTTTGGCCGGCCCAAGTGCAAGCTTGTGCCCGGGCATCCGCGTCTTACGGCGTGCGGATCAAAGACGTGGATGGCCGGGACAAGCCCGGCCATGACGAGCAGCCAATCAATGCAGCCGGAATTCGCCGTCGACGGCGCGGATCTCGGCGGGCTTGATCAGCCGGGCATGCGCCACGGTGACGGAATGCAGCGGCCCTTCCAGCTTCTCCAGCCAGAAATTGAGGAATTTATTGAGCACCGGAAAGTTCGGGCAGAGGTCGTAATCCTGCCAAACATAGGTCTGTAATAGCCACGGATGGTCAGGCCGCCGGTAGAGAATGTTCGCGGTGGTCAATCCATAGCCTTCGAGCTGACTGCGAAACTCTTTCGACACCATAGTGCCCTCCAATCCCGGCACGGGAATGTTTCGAGACTCGCTTTGCTATTGCAAGCCTCAAAAGTGAATAAGTTGTGTACTTTCAAGGCACTAGCAGCATCCATGCCACGGTGCTAACAGCCCCGTGGAACTACACTTGTCCCGATTTCAACGGAACTTCCTGGGACAAGTTTCCTCGGCCGGAACCGGAATATTTCGCCGGAGCGTTTGGAACCCGACAGAATTAATCCCCGGACGAATCTTGTTGGCAGTCCGATTTGAGGAGTGCTAAATAATTTTCAGAGACCTCTTGTGGGCGGAAAGACTACGCCCCAACTCAGCATCAAGCGGTCTGCCGAGGGACTCTTCAAGCGGCCGCTGTCACACTCACAAACGTCTTAGTTTTCAATAACTTAGGAGGACACCATGAAGTTTCGTCCGCTTCACGATCGCGTCGTCGTCAAGCGCATCGATGCCGAGGAAAAGACCACCGGCGGCATCATCATTCCAGACACCGCCAAAGAGAAGCCCTCGCAGGGCGAGGTCATCGCCGTCGGCCCGGGTGGCCGCGACGAGGCCGGCAAGCTGATCCCGATCGACATCAAGGTCGGCGAGCGCGTGCTGTTCGGCAAGTGGTCGGGGACCGAGGTCAAGATCGATGGCCAGGATCTCCTGATCATGAAGGAATCCGACATCATGGGCGTGCTCGACGAGCAGGTCGCCCGCAAGAAGGCCGCGTAATCCACGCGGCTTTTTGATTCAACCAGATCAAACGGAGTGAATTTCTATGGCTGCCAAGGAAGTCAGATTCTCCGTCGATGCGCGCGACAAGATGTTGCGCGGCGTCGACATTCTCGCCAATGCGGTGAAAGTGACGCTCGGCCCCAAAGGCCGCAACGTCGTGCTGGATAAATCGTTCGGCGCTCCCCGCATCACCAAGGACGGCGTCACCGTCGCCAAGGAAATCGAGCTTGAGGACAAGTTCGAGAACATGGGCGC
>JBAQAB010000419.1:0-2732 GCA_049285535.1 Xanthobacteraceae bacterium | reverse complement strand
GCGAGGAGATAGGTGTAGGTCCCGGACGTGGCGTCGAACAGCTGGCGGAAGATCATGGCGCATCCTCACATTGGATGAGCGGCGTTTTCGCCGACGCAGGCATGTTTCGGTCCGTGCCGTACCATGCGTCGCCCGGAGCTGTATAGCATGCCATTGCTTCCCCCTAAGCATCTGGAGCCCGGTTCCATGACCGATCATCAACAGCCTTTCGCTCTCGCATTTCTGGCCGACTGCGACCGCATTCACCGGGAATGGCATGAGCGGGCAAAATCGCGCGATACCGATGGGCTGCTCGCGCTTTACGCGCCCGGCGCGACCCTCGAGAGCCCGCTGGTACAGGCTATCTTCGATGGCTGCGCCAGCGGAACGTTGCGTGGACACGACGAAATCCAGCCATTCTTCGCGGAAGGCGCGCGGCGGCGGTCGAATGCCCTGGTGCGCTGGCATCGCACAGGAAAGTGGCTCACCGATGGGGAGCGAATGCTCGTTTGGGAATATCCCCGCGCCACGCCGGACGGCGATCAGGTCGATATCCTGGAGGTTATGGAAATCGCAGACGGCTTGATCCAGCATCACCGGATCGATTGGGGCTGGTTCGGCACCGGGCTGCTGGCGCGGAGCGCGGTCGGCAAGGTGAAAACGGGCGCTGCCTAGCGGCCTTACTCCTCGTAGATCATCTTTCGCGTCATGCCGCCGTCAACGACGAAATTGGCGCCGGTGACAAAGCCCGACCGCTTTGCGTCGAGCAGCCAGGCGACAATTTCGGCAATGTCCTCCGGTTTGCCGACGCGGCCGGCGGGATGCTGACTGTGATCCTTGCGCCGGAGCGCGCCATAGTTCTTGGTTTCGATCCAGCCTGGGCTGACGCAATTGACCCTCACGTCGGGGCCGAGACTGATGGCGAGCGCGTGAGTGAGCGCGAGCAGACCGCCTTTGCTCGCGGAATAGGATTCTGTGTTTGCCTCCGACATCAGCGCGCGCGTCGAAGCCACGGTGACGATAGCGCCGTGCGCCTTCCGTAGCGGTTTTTCGGCCGCGCGGGCGAGCAGGAACGCCGCGGTCAGATTGGTGTCGATGACGCGATGCCATTCGGCCAGCGTTAGGCGGCGAATGGGCTTGCCGATCATGATGCCGGCATTGGAGACGACGGCATCGAGCCGGCCGAAACGGCGGACGATCATGCCGACGGCATCGGCGACGGATTCTTCGTGGCGCACGTCGCCGTCAATGGCGAGCAGATTGCGGTTGCGCGGCGGATAGGCCCGGCGCAATCCGCTGTCCGGCAAGTCGATCACGGCGACGCACCAGCCGGAATCGAGCAGGTGCTGCGCAATGGCACGGCCGATACCGTTCGCCCCTCCGGTTACCAGGGCGACGGAATTCGTGCGCGCCATGGTTGGCTTTATTTATCCCGCTCGACCGGCAAGTCGGGACGCGAGCCCCATTCGGCCCAGGAGCCGTCGTACAGCCCCTTGGGTTCCTTACCCAGCGATTCGAGCGCGAAGGTCAAAATAGCCGCGGTGACGCCGGAACCGCAGCTGGTAATGATCGGTTTATCGAGGTCGACGCCGGCAGAGGTGAATGCCTTCGTAATCTTGTCGCGCGAGACGAGACGGCCGTTTTCAAGAAGCCGGTCGTAGGGGACATTGAACGCGCGCGGCATATGGCCGGAGTGCAGGCCGGGACGTGGCTCCGGAGCCTTGCCGGCAAACCGTTCGGCCGAGCGCGCGTCGACGATTTGTACGCTGTCGTCGGTGATTGCCATGCGCATGTCGTCGAGCATGGCCACGGCGCCGACGTTCATCTCGGCCGTGAATGTCTTCGGCGCTCGTTTGGCGTCGCCTTTATCAAGCGGACGGCCTTCGCTCTTCCACTTCGGCAGGCCGCCGTCGAGGATATAAACGGATTCCGCCCCGAACACCCGGAACGTCCACCACACTCGCGCCGCCGAGAACAGTCCGGTGCTGTCGTAGACCACCACCGTATCGCCGTCGCCGATGCCAAGGCTGCCGACGACCTCGCCGAATTGCGTGGTGCCGGGCAGCATGTGCGGCAGCTCGGTGGAATGATCGCTCACCGCTTCGATATCGAAAAAAACCGCGCCGGGAATATGGCCCTCGCGATATTCGGCGTGCGCGTCGCGCTTCTGGGTCGGTAGGAAATAGGAGCCATCGACTATGGCGACGTGAGGATCGCGCACCCGTTCGGCGAGCCAATCGGTCGAGACCAAAAACCGGCTGGACGGGGATGGGGCAGGGGTATTCTCGGTTCGCAACATGATCTCTCTCAATCAGCTAACGCGGATGAATTGACGAAGTTCATTCATAGGGAACTTCGATGCTCGGCTTGCGCTCGAGCCAAGCCGGCACCGGGAGGCTCTTCTCGCGCAGGAACTGCGGATTGAACAGCTTTGACTGATAACGCGTTCCGTAATCGGCCAGGATGGTCACGATGGTGTGGCCCGGGCCGAGCTCCTTGGCAAGGCGAACGGCGCCGGCGACGTTGATACCGGACGAGCCGCCGAGGCAGAGGCCTTCATGCTCGAGCAGATCGAAGATGATCCGCAGCGCCTCGGCGTCGGGAATCTGATAGGCAAGATCGATCGGCGCATCTTCGAGATTTTTGGTGATGCGGCCTTGGCCGATGCCTTCCGTGATCGAGGAGCCTTCCGACTTCAGCGTGCCGGTCGTGTAGTAACTGTAGAGCGCCGCGCCCATCGGATCGGCCAGCGC
>JBAQAB010000418.1:0-1986 GCA_049285535.1 Xanthobacteraceae bacterium | reverse complement strand
GACTTGATGCTTGCGTTTCGTCGCGGCCCGCGCCCCGCCCACCGCACTTCGTGCGGTCCCCCCCGCCGGATCGATCACGCCGCCGGACGAATGAGCGGCAGTCCGGACTCTTCGTCCTTCACCTTGCGCAGGTGCACCGGGTTCTCGGTGACGACGACCTCGAGCGTCGGCCGCACATGAGCTTCACCGAGATGGCCGGCCATGGCGCTGCCATCGCGCTTGCCGACGACGAGATGGATGTGCAGCGAAGGTTTGCCGTCAGGACCCTCGGCAACGTCGCCGATCATCGAGGCGACCTCGACCTGTTCGCGCACCGGGATGCGCGCATAGTCCTTCTTGTCCCAGTCGAAATACATCAGCACGACATCACGCAACGCGCCGATCGCGGTGAGCTGCGCGGCCTTGATGCGATCGGCGGTGACGAAACGGTTGAGGCAGTCCATCACTTCGTCGCCGGTTTGCAGGACGACGGCGTAGGTCCGCTATCCGTCACTGCTGCGGTGAATTTGTTTGTGTTGCATCGCTTGTTCCTTAATTTTCGGGAGCCTGCGTCAATCTGTCAACGAGGTCGCGCAATAGCCGTTCCGTGCGGGGAAATCGCTTCGCGCAGCGCAATCTTTCCTCGATTTAATCTGGTCTCCAGCCCGCCGTAAGGCGCGATCGCCCATGTATGCGTTGTATTCGCAAAGAGCCCGGTTGCAGAAAACCATTGAAGAGAAATGAGCCATTGAAGACCTGGGTTCGCAACGGAGATTCTCATGACTCAAGCCACTCCCCCGCACTCGACAAAATCCAGGTTCCTGACCGGCCGCCGCATCGTGCTTTTGGCATCCGTTGCCGCAGTCGGCGGCGCCCTGCTGCTTGCCGGGCCCGGCGGCTATTGGGGTAGCGCGCTCGGCACGCCGCCCGCGCATGCCGCCGATTCGTCTGCTGCGGTGCAGCAGCCGCTGCCGCATCCGCAAGGCTTTGCCGATCTCGTCGCCAAGGTGAAGCCCGCGGTGATCTCGGTGCGTGTCAAGATCCCGGCCTCCGCCGAGCCGGCGCTGGCGCAGCAGATGGGCGGCGACGACGACCAGCAGCAAATCCCGGTGCAGCCCGGCTCGCCGCTTGACAAGTTCTTCCAGCAATTCGGGGACCAATTCGGTCATCAATTCGGTCAAAACGCGCCGCAGAGCCATGAGACCATCGTCGGCGAAGGCTCCGGCTTCTTCATCTCGCCGGACGGCTATGCGGTGACCAACAATCACGTCGTCAATCACGCCAGCTCGGTTCAGGTGACCACCGACAACGGCACGATCTATACCGCCAAGGTGATCGGCACCGATCCGAAGACCGATCTGGCCTTGATCAAGGTCGACGGCAAAAACGATTTCCCCTACGTGCAATTCGCCAGTCATCGTCCGAAGGTCGGCGATTGGGTGGTCGCGGTCGGCAACCCATTCGGTCTCGGCGGCACGGTGACGGCCGGCATCGTCTCGGCGCAAGGCCGCGACATCGGCGCCGGGCCCTATGACGATTACATCCAGATCGACGCGCCCATCAACAAGGGCAATTCCGGAGGCCCGGCATTCGACGTCGACGGCAACGTGATCGGCGTCAACACCGCGATCTATTCGCCGTCCGGCGGCTCGGTCGGCATCGGCTTCGACATTCCGGCCGATACAGCCAAGATGGTGGTGGCGGAGCTGAAGAAAGATGGCCACGTCACCCGCGGCTGGCTCGGCGTGCAGATCCAGCCCGTCACCGCGGGCATCGCCGACAGCCTCGGGTTGAAAAAGGCCGAGGGTGCGATGGTCGACGAGCCGCAAAGCGGCAGCCCCGCGGCCGAGGCCGGCATCAAGTCCGGCGACGTCATCACTGCGGTCAACGGCACCCCGGTCAAGGATGCCCGCGATCTCGCCCGCACCATCGGCATGATGGTGCCGGACTCCGCGGTCAAGCTCGACATCGTCCGGCAGGGCGAGCAGCAGACGGTGTCATTGACGC
>JBAQAB010000417.1:0-2242 GCA_049285535.1 Xanthobacteraceae bacterium | reverse complement strand
CACCGGCGTCGCGCCGCCGTCGACGATGAGGTCGACGCGGCCCTCGAGATCGGCCAGCACGTGCGCGGCGGTGGTCGGCGAGACATGGCCGGAGCGGTTAGCCGAGGGCGCCACCACCGGCCGGCCGAAACAGGCGAGGAGCTGTCGCGCCACCGGATGATCGGGCACGCGCACCGCGACGGTATCGAGCCCGGCCGTCGCCAGATCGGCCACCGTGCATCCGGCCGTTTTGCGCAACACCAGCGTCAGCGGCCCCGGCCAGAAGGCTTGCGCAAGCCGCGCGGCCTCGCCGGGAAACTCCGCCAGCGCGCGCGCCGCGGCGAGATCGGGCACGTGCGCGATCAGCGGATTGAACGACGGCCGCCCCTTGGCGGCATAGAGCCGGGCCACCGCCTCGCCATTGCTGGCGTCAGCGCCGAGTCCGTAAACCGTCTCGGTCGGAAAGGCGACCAGCCCCCCGGCGGCCAGAACGCGCGCGGCTTGCGCAATCGCGGCATCGTCGGCACGCAAAACGCGCGTTGCAATTTGGGTCACCGGCCCTGTCATTGCGGAACCTTGGTGCCTAAATGACGCTGGCGCAACCGTGCAGGGCGGCGGCTTGCCGGGGCGGGATGCCGACGCTATAAGCCGCCCGCGCCTTGCGTTGGCCAATGTCGGAGTGTGGCTCAGCCTGGTAGAGCACCTCGTTCGGGACGAGGGGGTCGCAGGTTCAAATCCTGCCACTCCGACCAGCCTCCGCTCTGCGCGCTTCGGCTCGGCGAGTCATTTCCTGGCCCCTCGAAATTCCTGAGCCGAGCCGGCGCATACGGCTTGCGTTAATCAATCCCCTCTATCTTCGACAACCGGCACCGGACCCGCCGTCGTCAATTTGTCGGCTTGTACCTCGTCTTGAACCGACCAGACCGACGCGGCGGCTTCTGAGGCGATCTGCTGCGCCATCCGTTGAACCTCATCAGAAAGGTAATCCGCAGTATCGCCGCTCGGTCCTGCGTGTCGAACGCTTTGGGGCGAGACGGGGCCGATGCGCGCGATGTCATCGCTGTCGGCAAGCCTACGAAAGCTATAAATGCTGTTCGTCGGCTTGAACGTGACCGTCACGCCCGTCTCGCTCACCGCAGTGTTAAAGTCGCCTTTAACTGGATGCTGCATCATGGCGCTCCTATGTCGGCTATTTTGCTGCCGCTGCAATGCTCCTCCGCGTGCTCAACCAAAATTATATAAGCAAAGAAATCCGACATCCAAAACTTGGCAATGACAACAGTTCCCGATCTCCGCCTCGCTACCCCGCAAACACATACGCCGCGAGAATGACAAACCCGCTTACCGCGAGCGTGGCGTGAATGGCGATGGTTCCGCCGCCGATCGGTTTCTTGAAGATGCGCGCGGCGAGGAGTCTTGCGCCGAGGAACGCCGCCAGCACGAACAGCACGGCGGCGATGATGCCGAACGAGGCGGTGCCTTGTTGCAGGCCGCGCGGCGGGCCGCGTAACGCCACCGCGAGGCAGCCGAGGCCGGCGAGGGCTAGAATGCCGTGCAGGGCGCCGAGCGGCCATGGTGGCGTCGCGGATTTGTTGGTCCGCAGATGCAGCACCGCGAGCACGGCGCCCAAGGCAACCGCAACGGTGAGGATGACGAAAGCTGCGGTCAGCATGTCGGGCACGCTTTCACCGTCGCGCGATCAGAACGATCAGCAGCCCGACGAGCGCTATGGCGCCGCCGTAATAGACCCAGCGGGTTTCGCTGACCATAAAACTCTCGGCGGGCCAGCGGATGTAGCCGGCGCCCTGGCCCATGAAGAAAAGGCCTGCCGCCAAAACGATGAGGCCGATCAGGAGCAAAGGCATTCGCATTTTTCGTCTCCATGCATTGCCGCGGATCGGCGCCGTCGCGTTAGGCATCTAGGCCCCGCGCAAAGCTCCATAGCGCAGGCGGCCACGGATAGCAGCATGATTTATAAGAGAAATCCCGGCGTCCCTGGCGCTTGAACCTTTCTCCCGCGTCGGTGTCCCACCGTTAAAGGGCCTCCGGTCCAGGCGGAACCCAAACGCGGAGACAGTGTCATGAAATGCTCGAATCCCCACTGCAACCACGGTATCGGCCTCGTTTCCTACCGGCGCGGCTTGTTCGGCAAGGGTCGCTATTGTTCAAGACAGTGCCGCAACACCTTTGTCGCCGAGCAGCCGAAACGGCCGCAGCACGAACGGACCGCCACGACCTATTTCGAGTGGCTTTTCCTGCAGCC
>JBAQAB010000416.1:0-10521 GCA_049285535.1 Xanthobacteraceae bacterium | reverse complement strand
GCGGCTTGGCATCGGTCGGCAGCCCATCGAGATCGAAGGTGAATTGCCGCGTTGTACCGCCGCCGCCCTTCGGTTCCGGCTGCGGCAGCGACCAATCGGGCGTCGGCCCTTCGACGAACAGGTCGACCGGCGCACCGGCCGGTGCCGCGACGTCGACCACGACACGGTCGTGCGGCTTGCCGGGCTCGCGATGCACTGCAAGGATGGCAAGGCTCTTACTCGGGCCGGTGTTTGGACCGAGCGGTACGCGCCGCGGTACGCGAATTTCCGCCCTCGCGATGGCCTGGTCCTCCGCGCCGTTGCCGTTGAGCGCAAGTTGCAGCTTGGCCTCCGCTGGGATGCAGAGATTTCCGCAGATCGCATAGCCGAGCTTGAGATGCAGCAGCGACTGTTTCGCCGCATCCTTGGGCGCGACCTGCACCGGCAAGACGATGTGATCGACATACCCGATCGAGGTGCCGCCGGCGCCGTCGGGAAATCGCTCCGGCGCGGGCCACTGCACGGTCGCCGATTTCACGTTGTCGGACCCGGAAAAATCGAAGGTCGGCGGTACGCCGGTATCGCCGGGATCGCGCCAATAGGTGTGCCAGCCCGGATCGAGCTTGAGCTCGACACCGGCGCGCAGCATCGGCACAGCGGACATCCTGCTTGTCGCTCCGGCGATCAGCCGGGCGGCGCTGTGCGGCTGTGCATCCCAGTCCGAAGCGTCCTGCGCCGACGCGATCGCTGGCACGGCCGCGATACCGATCAGCGTCACCGCCGCAATTGTTAATCGCAGATTCGTCATCGGCGCTGTCTAGGGCGAACTGAAGGTCGGCGCCACTGACATGATCGTGACCGAGAATGGAAGCGAAAATCGCGAGCAACATGCAAGCCGGCCTTGCGCCACCGGACCGCCGCAATTACGGCCGCGATTGATCGAACATAGGGAATATCGTGAACTTTTAGCCTGCTCGTTCGTTTGCAAATCCGGATTGTTGGGCTAACCTTTCCATATGAAATTGCCGCGCAGCACATCGGGAAAATCGGGGCGTCGAGGTTACCTTGACGGCCAAATGCTGATCGCCATGCCGGCGATGGGCGACGAGCGCTTTTCCCGCTCGCTGATTTATATTTGCGCGCACTCCTCCGAAGGCGCCATGGGCATCGTCGTCAACCATCCGGCGCCGAACATCAACTTTTCCGATCTGCTGGTGAAGCTCAACGTCATCCCGTCGGCCGATGTGATCCAGCTGCCGACGCGCGCCGGCGTGGTCAAGGTGATGCGCGGCGGACCGGTCGAGACCGAGCGCGGCTTCGTGCTGCACAGCGCCGACTTCTTCATCGAGAATTCGACGCTGCCGATCGACGACGGCGTCTGTCTGACTGCCACCATCGATATCCTCAAGGCGATCGCGCGCGGCGACGGGCCGGCCAGCGCCATCCTGGCGCTGGGCTATGCCGGATGGGCGCCCGGCCAGCTTGAGACCGAAATTCAAAGCAATGGCTGGCTGCACTGCTCAGCCGATCCGGAGCTGATCTTCGGTCCTGATATCACCGCCAAATACGACAAGGCACTTAAGAAGATCGGCATTGATCTCGGCATGTTGTCGAGCGAGGCCGGCCACGCGTAGCGGGTCGGCCGTCCGCAATCAGGAGCCGAAAACCTTGGCTCGGATTCCTGCCTCCTGATGCCTGTTTCCCGCCGCCTCCGGTTCGAGTAGCGCGCGCGCCCGCTCGGCACTCATCGGCTCGCCAAATACAAAGCCTTGCGCGAACTCGCAGCCGAGCTGGGATAGCTCGACGGCGTCGGAATCCGTTTCGGCGCCCTCCGCAACCACGTCCATGCCGAGATCATGGGCGAGCGTGATGATGGAACGCAGGATGACGGGGCGCGTGCCCTTGGCTGTGGTGCGCACGAATGATTGATCGATCTTGATGGTGTCGAACGGGAAGCGTTGCAGATAGGACAGCGAGGAATAGCCGGTGCCGAAGTCGTCGAGCGCCAAGCCGACGCCGAGTTCGCGGATCCGATGCAGCATTTGCGCGGCGTGCTCCGGATTCTCCATCACCACCGACTCGGTCAATTCGAGCTTCAGCGATCCTCGCGTCAGCGGCGCGCGTGCCAGCACGGTGCGCAGATCCTGAATGAGGTCATGACGCAGCAATTGCCGCGACGACACGTTGACGCTGGCGAAGAGCGGTTCGCGATGACGCAGCGTCCGCTGCCAGGTCGAAAGCTGCCGCGCCGTGCGATCGAGCACGAACAGGCCGAGCTCGACGATCAGTCCGGTCTCCTCGGCAATGTTGATGAACTCCGCCGGCGACAGCCGGCCGAGTTTCGGATGATTCCAGCGCGCCAGCGCCTCGAAGCCGGCAATCGATCGGTCTTCAAGCCGCACGATCGGTTGATAAAGGATGACGATCTCGTCGCGCTCGAGTGCGCGCCGCAGGTCGGATTCGATCAACAGCCGGTCAGACTTGCGGGCGCGCATCGCCGCCTTGAACACGTCGATGCGATCACCGCCGCCGCGCTTGGCGTGATACATTGCGAGCTCGGCATCCTTGAGCACCTCCTCGGCGCGCTGCGATTCGCTGTCGGCGAGCGCCAATCCGATCGAGGCGGTGAGGAATATTTCGCGGTCGCGGAATGTGATCGGCGCGCGCAGCGTCTTGCGGATGGTCTCGGCCAGCGCAGTGATGCGCGCCAAGTCGCGTTCCGATAGCACGATCAGCCCGAACTGGTCGCCCGACAGCCGCGCCAGCGTGTCCTGCGGCTTGATCAGCCGGCCGAGGCGGCGCGCCAGCGTGAGCAGAATCGAATCGCCGACCGCCATGCCGACGGAATCGTTGACCTGTTTGAAGCGATCGAGATCGACCACCATGACGGTGGGCCGGATCGCGGCATCGGCCTTGGCGAGGCCGAGCACCGATTGCAGGCGGTCGATGAACAGTTCGCGGTTGGGCAGGCCCGTGAGGTTGTCATGCACGGCATCGTGCAGAAGCCGTTCCTCGGCGGTCTTGGACTCGGTCACGTCGGTAAGCGTGCCGACCAGACGAACGACTTCGCCGTCGGAGCCGACGACCGGCCGCGCCCGCAACGAGAACCACAGATAATGTCCGTCGGCGGTGCGCATGCGGAAATCCTGTGCCACGCGGCCACGCCGCTGTTCGAGGACGCTGTCGAGCGTGGCGCGGAAGCGATCGCGGTCGAGCTGATGCAGCACATCGAGCCATTTGGCAGCCGGACCGTCCAGCGAACCGTGCTTCAGCCCGAGCGCGGTTTCGGTCTCCGGGCTGGTGAAGACTTTGTCCGAGGCGACGTCCCAGTCCCAGATCATGTCGCCGGCGCCGGTGAGCGCCAGTGCGCGCCGCTCGACATCGGAAACGATGCCGCTGGTCGCACCGCCGGCAAAGGCGTGCTGCATTACCGTGAAGCCGATCAGCATCACGATAAGGACGAGGCCGCCGAGCAAGGCCGGGCCGACGATATCGTTGGTGACGAAGCCGAGCACGGTGAGCGCGGCGCCTATGACCCAGACCACGAGGAGAAGCCAGGTCGGTATCAGCATCACCGCCCGGTCGTAGTCGTGGGTCGCGAGATAGATGACGAGCACAAAGCCGAGGATTGCGACCAGGAACAGTGACATGCGCGCGATGCCGGAGGCGACTGCCGGCGAAAACAGGGCGACCGCGACCAGCGCGCCAAGGAAAGCGAGCCAGCCGACGGTGATATGGGCGTAGCGCACGTGCCAGCGGTTGAGATTGAGATAGGCGAACAGAAACACCAAGAGCGTCGCCGCCAGGATCGCTTCGCCTGAGGCGCGCCAGATGCGCTCGGCGCTCGACGACATGTCGAAGACCTTGGGCCAAAAGCCGAAGTCGATGCCGATATAGATCAACACGGCCCAGCCGAGCGCCGCCGCGGCCGGAAACATGACGCTACCTTTGACCACGAACAGGATGGTCAGGAACAGAGCCAGTAAGCCGGCAATGCCGATGACGATGCCTTGATAAAGCGTCAGCGAATTGAGCTTGTCTTTGTAGGCGTCGGGCTCCCACAAATAGAGCTGCGGCAGGTTGTCGGTGCGCAATTCGGCGACGAAAGTGATTACGGTGCCGGGATCGAGCGTGATGCGGTAGATGTCGGCGTCGGCGCTGTCTTGGCGCTCCGGCGGATCGCCCGACGACGGCGTGATATAGACGATGCGCGACTGGCCGAGATCGGGCCAGATCAGGCCGGAGCCGACCATCCGGTAATGCGGCGCCACGATCAGCCGGTCGATCTGCTCGTCGCCGTTATTGGCGAGCGCGAAGACCGCCCAATTCCTCCCGGACTGGCGCGCGCGCACCTCGATCCGACGGATGATGCCGTCGTCGCCGGGCGCGGTCGACACCTGGATGCGGTCGCCGTCGGTGTGCTCGAATTGCACCGCGTCGGTCAGGTCGATTGCCGCGGCGTCGGTGCGCACGTTGACCGCTTCGACGGCCTGCGCCGCCGATACGCCTATGAGCGCGACGAAGGTCAGCGCCATGAAAGCGAGGACCAAAATCGCGCGGGACATCCCGCAAAGCCGCGTGGCACACGAGGTGTTGGCGCAAGATGTGTGGGCGCTCAAATTGGCGGCGCGCAAAAATGCCAAGAAACCCCTCCGAGGCCGGCAGCCGGCGCCGGCCGCGCCACTGTGGTCGATCCCGGAAAGGAGTACCTACCGGGCTTTGCGCCGAATTCGCGACGGCGTGGCTTTCTTCTGGCTCTCTTAGGCCCCGATGCGGCCACGGCCCCGCGCCCTAGGCCGTTCTTAGTAGCCCCTGACGGGTTGCGGGGCAAGGTGGTTTCCCGTTTACTTTCAAAGGGTCAGGACTATTTTGCCGTCGTGGTTGCTGCGCACGGGGGTGAGGCCGCGCGCCGTTGCGGCGGATGTGCCGTGGTGTGACAACTGTGGCCATGAGCGTTAAAATTTCCACGCCGGAGAACGCGCGATGCCCGCTGTCGATGATGAAGATCGGCCGAAGAAGAAGATCGTCCACGAGATTGGCCAGGATTTGACGCTGTTGTCGGCGGGCGAACTCACCGAGCGCATCGAAATCCTTAAGGCCGAGATTGCGCGGCTTGAGGCCGATATGGCCCGCAAGCAGGCGGTGAAATCCGCAGCCGCCAGCATCTTCAAGAAGTGAGCGTTTTCAAGCATTTAGATCCGCGTTGCGGTGTTTGCCTCGTGCTGAATCTCAAAAAGATTCGGTAAGCTTATGTGATTCCTTAACCTTTCGTTAAGCTTTCTCGTTCATTACAAACACTGTCCATCTTCTGGACATTGAGTGGCTCCTGTCCACTCTGTTTGACGCCTCCCTGTTATCACCTTGAGCCGCCGGCAACGGCGGCTCTTTTTTATTAATGATTGTGACCGGCGCGGCCTCGCCGGGATTTTCTGTTTCGGCAAAGCCGAGCCAGCAACTATGTCGGCAAGTTCACGCGCCTCGGTGCTGGACAGCGCGCACGCGCCGCGCGATGCTGGCGATTGTGGTGTGAGGCGTACATGTCCGATAAGCGTGCGATGGAAGCTGGCGCGGTCTCCTTTAGCGAGCGGCTGGCGAGTTCCCAGGTTTTTGCGACGCTGTTTCGCGACGGCATGGCCTTGGTCGAAGAGACCGCAAGCTATCTCGACGGCGCCGGCCGCCAGGAATCCAAGAAACTCGAACGCACCGCCGGTCTGGTTTACGCTACCGAGAGCATGCGGCTGACCACGCGGCTGATGCAGCTTGCGTCGTGGCTATTGCTGCACCGGGCGGTCAAGGAAGGCGAGATGACGCTCGCCCAGGCCAATAAGGAAAAGAGCAAGGTGCGGCTCGCTGCCTGCGAGCCGGGCGACGCCAAATCGCTGGAGCTGCTGCCCACCAAGCTGCAGGAATTGATCGCGCGCTCCACCAAGCTGCAGGCCGAGGTGCGCCGCCTCGATTCCACCATGCACGCGCCGGCGCCGGCCAGAATCGCGGCCGACAACCCGGTGGAGCGGCAGTTGGGACTGCTAAAGGCGGCGTTCGAGCAGGACGCCTGACCAGCGGTTCCGGCTTAGTTCTTCAAGAATCCCGAGAACTTCTTCTGGAACCGCGACACGCGGCCGCCGCGGTCGACCAGATGCTGCTGGCCGCCGGTCCAGGCCGGGTGCGACTTCGGATCGATATCGAGATGCAGCGTATCGCCCGGCTTGCCCCAGGTCGTGCGCGTGGTGAACTCGGTACCGTCGGTCATGAGGACCTTGACGGTGTGGTAATCGGGGTGGGTGTCGGGCTTCATAATTCCGCGCTTTGCTTTGATCTGTTGACGAATTTGGGGGGTCTATAACGCGGCGCAACCCCGGCGGCAAGGCGTCGCAATTGACCGGCGGTGAGGCCCCGGGGCATTACCATCCCGGCCGGTTCGCCTTTGGGCCGCGCGCGGCGGCCAGGAATAGAGACGATGGAAAGACACGAACTCCGCGCCGCCCTTTCGCTTGCGGCGGTCTTCTCCGTCAGGCTGCTCGGTCTGTTCATGATCTACCCGGTGTTTGCGGCCTATGCCCGCAACCTGAGCGGCGCCACTCCATACTTGATCGGGGAAGCGCTCGGCATCTACGGGCTGAGCCAAGGGCTCCTGCAGATTCCATTCGGCCTGTTGTCCGACAAAATCGGCCGCAAGGTGATGATCGTTCTCGGCCTGATCCTGTTCGCCGCCGGCAGCGCGGTGGCGGCGCTTTCGACCTCGATCGATGGCGTCATCATCGGCCGGGCGCTCCAAGGCGCCGGCGCGGTCGGCTCCGTTATTCTGGCGCTGGTCGCGGATCTGACGGCGGAGGAGAACCGCACCAAGGCGATGGCGCTGGTCGGCGTCACCATCGGCGGCTCTTTCATGATCGCACTGGTGGCCGGTCCGATCGTTGCCAGTTTCGTCGGCGTCGCCGGCATTTTCTGGCTGATGGTGGCGCTGGCGCTCGCCGGCATCGCGATCACCCAGTTCGTGGTGCCCAGTCCGCCGCGGCTGCGGGTGCATCGCGATGCCGAAGCGGTGCCGGCCATGATCGGTGCGGTGCTGCGCGACAGGGAGCTGCTGCGGCTCGATTTCGGCATCTTCGCGCTGCACGCCATGTTGACCGCGAGCTTTCTGGTCGTGCCGGGTCTCCTGCGCGGCACGCTCGATGTGCCGGTCGGCAAACAATGGATGGTCTATCTGCCGGTGTTGCTCCTGTCGGTCGTGGTGATGGTGCCGGCGATCATCGTCGCCGAGAAATATCGCCGCATGAAGGGCGTCTTTGTCGGCGCTGTCGCGGCGCTGTTCGCGAGCCAACTGATGCTCCATTTCGGCGCCGGCAACCTCTATGTCCTCCTTGCGGCGCTCTTGGTGTTCTTCTCGGCGTTCAACGTCATGGAAGCGAGCCTGCCATCGCTGATCACCAAGGCGGCGCCGGCCGACGCCAAGGGCACGGCGATGGGGCTTTATTCGAGCCTGCAGTTCCTCGGCATATTTTGCGGCGGCGTGGTCGGCGGCCTGGCCAATCAGCACGGCGGCGATGCCGCGGTTTTTGCGCTCACCGCCGCGCTCGCGCTCGCCTGGCTCGTCGCCGCCGCCACCATGGCGCAACCGAGCTACCTCACCACGCGGCTCATCCCGATTGCCGACGGTGTGGCCAGCGATGCGGGGCTTGCCGCGAAACTCCGCCAGGTGCCGGGCGTTGCGGAAGCCGTGGTGATCGCCGAGGACAAGCTCGCTTACCTCAAAGTCGATTCCAGAGCCTTCGACGCCAAGCTCGCGGCGTCGCTCGCCGGCGCGCCCTAAGCCGCATTGTCTGCGCCTGTGACCGGCTGCGCTCATGGCCGCCAGCTCATGCGGTGCACCGGCCGGCCGGAAAACGCATTGACGCCGCCGCCGGTGATGACGAAGCCGCATGTCTCGTAGAAGCCGATGGCGCGGGCGTTGTCGGTATTGACGTCGAGCTCGAGCCCCGCCGGAGAAATACGCTTTCCTTCCGCGATCAGCGCCTGACCGACGCCAAAACCCCAAAACGCCGGCGCCACCACGAGCTGGTCGAGATAATGCGACACCGGATCGACGGTGACGAAACCGATCATCGCGGGGTCGTCCTGCGTCTGCGCGATCACAATCTCGGCCGCGATCATCAGCTCGCTGCGCCAGCGCGCGCGCCACCAATCGAGCCGCGCGGCGAAATCGAAGTGCGGATAGGTCGCCTGCCAGGTTTTCAGCCACAGTGCGATCGCGGAATCCTCGTCGCGCGGCTCATAGGGACGTAGCGAAAAAACACTTTCGTCATTGCCGGGCTTGACCCGGCAATCCATGCTGCGGTTCGGAACGTTGGAGTTTTCCGTCAATTCAGTTGTCGCCTCTCTGCAACATGGATGCGCGGGTCAAGCCCGCGCATGACGAGGAGAGAATTCACGGCGCCGAGGCTTGCCTGATCTCGGCCTTGCCGGCTTCGCTCCCCGCTTCCTTCAACAGCCGCAGCAATTCGCGATGCATGAAATCATTTCCGGCGACGACGTCGCCGGATTTGAGGATATCGCCCTTGCCGTCGCAATCGCTGACAAAGCCGCCGGCCTCGCGCACCAGGAGCGAACCCGCGGCGAGATCCCACGGCGACAGATTGCGCTCCCAATAGGCGTCGAGCCGGCCGCAGGCGATCCAGGCGAGATCGAGCGCGGCGGCGCCATAGCGACGGAGGCCTGCGAAATTCTGCTGCGCGGCGGCAATCTCGTGGCGCGCGCGAGCAAGATCGCCGCCGCGGCCGTAATGCGGCAGCCCGCAGGCGACCACGGCATCGGCAAGCTTTTGCCGCGCCGCGACGCGGATGCGCTTGTCGTTTAGATACGCGCCCTTGCCGCGCTCGGCGACGAACACTTCGTCGTTGGCCGGATTATAGACCACGCCAGCGACGATGGCGCCGTCGCGCTCGAGCCCGATCGACACCGCGAAATGCGGAATGCCGTGCAGGAAATTGGTGGTGCCGTCGAGCGGATCGACGATCCAGCGGTGGCTCTTGTCGGTGCCGGCGAGCGCGCCGCCTTCCTCGCCGAGAAAGCCGTAATCCGGCCGCGCCTTGGCGAGCTCCTCGCGCAAGGTCTCCTCGGCGCGGCGGTCGGCCGCGGTGACGAAGTTGCGCGGGCCCTTGAGCGACACCTGCAAATGCTCGACCTCGCCGAGATCGCGCTTGAGCCCGCGCCCGGCGCGATGCGCCGCTTTGATCATGACATTGAGAACCGCGGAGTGCTGCATGGCGTGTCTGGTAACCCTTAAATGCGTGGCGTCAAGTTTCCCTCTTATCCGCCACCGCGAAGCGGGGGGAGGGGGACCACCCTGCGCAGCAGGGTGGTGGAGGGGGCGCGGGCCGCGACGCTCCTCCGGCGACGGCAACGAAGCGTCGAGTCAGAGGCCCCCTCCACCACGCTTCGCGTGGTCCCCCTACCCCGCTGCGCGGGGGCGGATTAAGCCTCCTCCCTCCCATCCGTCTTCCGCCACACATAAAAATCCTCCGGCAAATTCCCCCGCGCCTTGCGCTCGGGGGCACTGATGTTGCGCGGCACGTTGTGCAGGAGTTCGCGCCGCACCTCTTCGTGCAGCCGCGGATGCACCATGCGGAACGCGCGCTTGAGGCAATCGGGCACGTAGCCGAGGCAGCGTCGCGCCCGGCGGCAGCGATTTTTCGGGCACGTCCGCCACAGCGCGAAGGCGTTGCAATAGCGCCGCTGCTGCGCCACCGCCTCGCGCCCATAACGCCGCGCGAACTCCGCCTCCGTGAGCTTGGGGCGGTTGCTCTTGAAGCCCGACTGCAGCATGGCGCCATACACCGCGGCGCTCTCGTTGACACGCTCGGTGAGTTTTTTCGTCATACGTTTTTCCTTTTTTCTTCACCTCCCCCTGCAGGGGGGAGGTCGCGAGCGAAGCGATGCGGGTGGGGGTAAGTGAATAGCGCGCGCCAACATTCCCGCGAGGCCGCGCACCCCACTCCGCGCACCTGCGGTGCGCGACCCTCCCCCTGCAGGGGAGGGTGAAGAGGCTGGATTGCTTCGCTCCGCTCGCAATGACGGAATTACGGCTTCCCCGGCGCCGCCAGCGATGGCTGCGGCGCCGCCACGGCCTGCGCCTGCGCGGCTTGCGCCTGCTTCAGCGCTTCGAGCCAGGGCTGCGCCTGCTTGGTGCCTTCCGCCACCGTCGCCGGGGGCAGGCTTGCCATGAAATCATCGAGTGTGATGTCGGTCTCGCCGGCGGCGCGCGAGATGAGGTGCCATTTCACGGCTTTGACCGGATCGCGCTCGGCGCCGAGCCCGCTCGCCATGATCCGCGCATAGCGGTCTTGCGCGATCGCGCTGCCGTGCTGCGCGGCCTTGTGGAAGATTTTTGCGGCGGCGTCCTCGTCGCGCGTCACGCCGTCGCCGTTATAGAGCGCGATGGCGTATTCGACCTGCGCGTCCGTGTCGTCGCCGAGCGAAGCGGCCGCCCACAGTTTCACCGCTTCGGCCATGTCCTTCGGCACGCCGCGGCCGTCCTTGTAGAAG
>JBAQAB010000415.1:0-2093 GCA_049285535.1 Xanthobacteraceae bacterium | reverse complement strand
GGCAGTGAGGTTCCCAGCCATCGAATTCTCTGAGTCGGTAAGGTCCTTCCACGTGCCCGCGACGCCCGGCACGATCGCTTGTCCACCGAGTTTGCCGTCCGTGCCCACTTCGCGCGCCACGCGCGTCACTTCGCCCGCGAACGCATTCAGCTGGTCCACCATCGTGTTGATCGTGTTCTTTAATTCCAGAATTTCGCCCTTCACGTCCACCGTGATCTTGCGGGACAAGTCACCGCGCGCCACGGCGGTCGTCACTTCGGCCACGTTGCGAACTTGCGCGGTCAGGTTGGACGCCATGAAGTTGACGTTGTCGGTCAAGTCCTTCCAGGTGCCGGCGACGCCGGGCACTTGCGCCTGGCCGCCGAGCTTGCCTTCGGTGCCGACTTCGCGGGCGACGCGGGTGACTTCCGAGGCGAAGGCGTTGAGCTGGTCCACCATGGTATTAATGGTGTTTTTCAGTTCCAGGATTTCGCCCTTCACGTCGACGGTGATCTTGCGGCCGAGGTCGCCGCGGGCGACGGCGGTGGTCACCTCGGCGATGTTGCGCACTTGGGCCGTCAGGTTGCCGGCCATCGAATTGACGCTGTCGGTCAAGTCCTTCCAGGTGCCGGCGACGCCCGGCACGTTGGCCTGACCGCCGAGCCGGCCTTCGGTGCCGACTTCGCGGGCAACGCGCGTCACCTCGCCGGCGAACCGATTGAGCTGGTCAACCATGGTGTTGAGCGTTTCCTTCAGCTGAAGGATTTCGCCGCGCACGTCGACCGTGATCTTGCGCGATAAGTCGCCACCGGCGATGGCGGTGGCCACTTCGGCGATGTTGCGCACCTGTCCGGTCAAGTTTGACGCCATCGAGTTGACCGAGTCGGTCAAGTCCTTCCAGGTGCCGCCGACGCCCGGCACGTTGGCCTGGCCGCCAAGCTTGCCTTCGGTGCCCACCTCACGCGCGACGCGGGTGACTTCCGCGGCAAAGGCGTTGAGCTGGTCCACCATGGTGTTGAGCGTGTCTTTGAGCTCCAGTATTTCGCCGCGCACGTCGACCGTGATCTTGCGGCTCAAGTCGCCGCGCGCCACGGCGGTGGCGACTTCGGCGATGTTACGCACCTGGCCGGTGAGGTTCGAGGCCATCGAGTTGACCGAGTCGGTCAAGTCTTTCCAGGTGCCGGCGACGCCGCGCACCAAGGCCTGGCCGCCGAGCTTGCCTTCGGTGCCGACCTCGCGCGCCACGCGCGTCACTTCGCCGGCAAAGGCATTGAGCTGATCCACCATCGTGTTGATGGTGTCTTTCAATTCGAGAATTTCACCGCGCACGTCGACCGTGATTTTCTTCGACAAGTCGCCCGAGGCGATCGCGGTCGACACTTCGGCGATGTTGCGGACCTGCGCGGTGAGGTTCGACGCCATGGAATTCACGCTGTCGGTCAGGTCCTTCCAGGTGCCGGCGACGCCGAGCACGTTGGCCTGGCCGCCAAGCCGGCCGTCGGTACCGACCTCGCGCGCGACACGCGTCACCTCGCCGGCAAAGGCGTTAAGCTGATCGACCATCGTATTGATGGTTTCCTTCAGCTGCAGGATCTCGCCCGAGACGTTCACCGTGATCTTCTTCGACAAGTCGCCGCCGGCGATGGCGGTGGCGACGTCGGCGATGTTGCGGACCTGCGCCGTCAAGTTGCCGGCCATGAAGTTGACGCTGTCGGTCAAATCCTTCCAGGTGCCGGCGACGCCGGGCACCTGGGCCTGGCCGCCGAGCTTGCCTTCGGTGCCGACCTCGCGCGCCACGCGGGTGACTTCCGAGGCGAATGAATTGAGCTGGTCCACCATCGTATTGATGGTGTCCTTGAGCTCAAGAATTTCACCGCGCACATCGACCGTGATCTTGCGCGACAGGTCGCCACGCGCCACGGCGGTGGTCACATGGGCGATGTTGCGGACCTGGTCGGTGAGGTTGCCGCACATGGCGTTCACCGAGTCGGTCAAATCCTTCCAGGTGCCGGCGACGCCCGGCACGATGGCCTGGCCGCCGAGCTTGCCGTCGGTGCCGACCTCGCGCGCCACGCGGGTGACTTCCGAGGCGAACGAGCGCAGCTGATCGACCA
>JBAQAB010000414.1:0-2909 GCA_049285535.1 Xanthobacteraceae bacterium | reverse complement strand
TTCCTTGATTGTGCGGCGGCCTTGCCCAGCGCGGCTAGAAATCGCTGTGCAGCCGCGCGGCGATGACCGAGGCCGGGCCGCGATCTTCGTTGTAACCGGGATTGACGATGAACTGGTAATCGAGCGTCAGCTTGAAGTACGAAACGGGCAGCGTGTAATTGGTCTCGATGATCTGTTCCGGACCGGGATGCGGCAGCATGCCGTCGCCGACCAGAATGCCGAGCCCGCCGTCGTTGAGAAACTCTTCGTGGATTTTGGTAATGCCGTTGACGACGCCGGCAATGCGGAAGGTATCGTCGGGCCGACCCCACTGCTTGCCGGCGAGCGAGAGGCCCGCGGCGGCAGTCCGGTCGATGTCGGAGAAGTCGTAAGGCTCGATATCGCCGTCGGCCCAGCCGGCCCGTGCAAACACACCGAGCTGCTCGGTGATCTGTTGCTCGAGATTGAGGCTGACGCCACCGCGGCTGCGATATTGACGCACGGCAGTGATATCAGCCGGGCCGCCGGTCGCCTGTGCCAAAGCGATGGCGTCGGCAAAAGCGCCCATCCGGCCGCGGGTCAGGAATCCGGTGACCGCGATCTTGCCGGGCTGCCCCAAGAACTCATAGCGCCGTTCGATCTCGCCGACCCACTGGAATTGCTGGAACGTCGTATCGAGATCGGAACTGTTGGGCACTGTCGATTGGTCGAAGATGCCGCCGCGTACCGTCCAGTCGCCCTGGTACCATTCGGCGGCAGCCCCATAGGTGAAGCCCCAGGCATCGGCGGCGTAGTCGAAGGTTCCGGTATCGATCAGCGACCAATTCATGAAGTCGCCGCGCGGATCGTGAGCGTATTTGTTGTTGTCGAATATGTCGGTGACGCCGAACTTGCCGATGGTGAACACGAGACGGTTGGCAGTCTGCGTGCCGCCGAACTGATTGGCCGCCGCGTCCACCTTCTGCTCGTCGCCGCCAAGGTTGATCGTCTGCCGGATAAACGCGCGCGGCAGGCGCGCATAGGGAACCGATTCACCGACCTTGTAGGCTTCGCCGCTGGGGAATCCGGCAACGCCGAGCGTCGAGCTTAAGCCGAAACCCTGGTCGATCTCGGGATTGATCCACAGCTCGCCGCCATCCCACAACCGCCAGCCGAGGAACGCGGTGGCGTCGAAGGTTTCACGCCCCTGGTTGGGAATGAGGCTGTTGGCCCCGGTATACGGCGAATGGAACGGCGGATCGTATTGCTCCAGGAATGTTGTCTGGCCGTGGACGGCGAAATTGTCGGTTTGCAGCGCCGGCGGCGTAACCGGCTTGTCGGCGGACGTCGACGCATCGTCATTGAAGCGGTAGTTCAGCCCGGCGCGCAGTTCGCTGAGCGTCAGATCGGAATCGAAGCGCTGCGCGCCGGCCGGGAATGTGACGCTGCGCGTGCCGTAATCGGTGAACAGATATTCGAACTGCGCGGTCCAGTGCGACGCCAGGGCAACCTCGACGCCGGCGCCGGCCACACCGCCGACGCGCGGGGTGAGAAACGCGTTCTCAATCGTTCCCGGCGCCGCGGTGCCGCCAACCGGGATGCCGGCGAGTTGCGTGCGGGTAAATTGATCGTAGCTGATCGCCAGGCCGCCGGTGGCGTAGAATAGCCAGTTGCCGTTGCCGAAATTGGGCGCGTAGCCGATGCGGCCGCGCAGACTTCCGGAAAACTCGACGCGGTCGAGATAATTCTCGGTGCCGATCAGCGGCGTCGACAGGGTCGCGGTGCCGCCGAGAAAACTCGGAAACGAAACGTCGGCCACGACGCCGACCAGCCAATGCGACGCCGCCATATGGTCGTAGCCGGCCTGCAGGCCGAGCAGATAACTGCCGGTACCGCTGGAGAAGTTATAGGCGTTGGAGAAGCCAACTGTGCCGCTCAGGCTGGGCATCGAGCTACCGGCCTGCGTCGCCGACCAATTCGAGCCTCCGAGCCCATAGCCGACATGGCCGCCGAGATAAAAGCCGCTCCAGTCATAAGCTGCCGGTACAAGCGGCGCCGCCTTGGTCGGCAGCACCGCCGACAGGTCAGCCGCGGACGCCTTGCCGATGAGCGCTATCAATCCAACGCAGGCTGCTGCGCCAAACCGCAATGCGCCAAGCCTCACCGCGCCGAACCCCGCAACAGGCCCTTCCATTCACCCTGCCCCTAACCCCGAACCCGTTCGGCAACCGACTCGCCTTGCTGCCATTGCGCTCACGACAATAGCGTGACAGCGGCCGTGCCCGAAGGTCCCTGACCTCGTTCTGGTACCATGTCCCCGAGTTCGGCCATCAGGCTGATCTGTAGTATCGGCTACACTCTATAGCCACGACTACACGGCACCGCAAGACTACACGGCACCGCAATATGTTCTAAAGTAACAAATGGAGCGCGGAGGCGACGGCGATGCGAGCACGTTGGCTTGGGTGAGCAGCCGAGTTATGTCCGGTTCTTCCGCTTTGATCGCGGAAGTCGCTTCCGTAAGCCAGCCGCATTCGAGCGCGCCAGATGCTGCCTTGTGCCAATGACAAAACAGAATCGGACGCTGCAGCGGCGCGATGGAGCGGCGGAGCGGCTGATTGTCATTGCATGCGACTGCGCCAAAACGGCGCCCCGCGATGCGGTCGAACATTTGGAATCGTGCGAGTTTTGCGAACATCGCTCACCTCCTGTTCCGCGATCGCGGCGGGGGTGAGCGTGAGGGTAAGCGATCTGCTAGACGCGATCGCTTATCCTGACGCAGTCACTCTGGCCGCAATCGACGGTGCTATATCCGGCGGCGGCACTTCGCCTGCAGTCGCCATTTCGCCAAGGCTGGTAGTTCTTGTCGGGGAGTAAAGTGCAGCGGCGCCCCTCGACATTTCGGGCCTGTCGCTATACTATACCCCCTATCCTATATAGCATACCCCCTA
>JBAQAB010000413.1:0-3011 GCA_049285535.1 Xanthobacteraceae bacterium | reverse complement strand
TGACCAGGCGCGCCGTGCTGATCGGGCTGGCATCCCACGCGACAGCAGCGGCTTGCTTGGTGTCGGTCAGACCCTTGGCATGAGCTTGCCGGATAGCGTCGCCGCGCTTCGTCATGGCGTCCTTGCGATCGCTCGATATCGCGGACTTCACTGCATCGATCAAAGACGGCAGCGTCGCCTCCGCGTCGCCGGGCATCGATATGTCGATGCTCTGGAAGCGCTGAAAGTCCTGATAGTTCGACTTGGTGAGCAGGTCGACCGAGCTGATGCTGATCAGCTTCGTTCCCGGCTTGATCTTGCTGAAGTTGTGACCCCAGCCGTCGTCGCCATTATCCCAGAAGCCGTTGACCGTACCCCAATAGTCGGACAGCTCCATACCGATGACGACGTCGGCTTGGCCAATCACGCTTGCGGGGCGGCTCAGCGGATGGGTGTTGGGAAAATTCATCCGTCCGCCCTGATTGACAACCGGGGCCTGCAATAATTCCGCAAGCTCGACCAGCAACTTGACGCCGTCCGGCGTGCGCGCCGCGCGATCGACCACGATGACGGGGTGCTCGGCATTGGCGAGTAAGCGCGCCGCCTCCTTCACTGCGGCGTCATCGCCTTGCGGCGGCGCCGCGGCGAAGAACTTGGGAATATAAAGCGGCTCGCCGCGATCGCGGATCGGCTCGTTCTGCAAACCGCCGTCGAGCGACATCATGACCGGACCGTAAGGCGGCGTCGTCGCGATCTTGTACATGCGCACGAACGACTGGGCGAAATGTTCCAGCGAGACCGGAGTGTCGTCCCATTTGGTGTAGTCGCGCACGATGGCATTAATGTCCTGCGCCGAGTGGAACGTTGGTACCAGCGGCGGGCGATGCGCGGCGTCGAGATCGTTGCCGCCGATGACCAGCACCGGCACGCGGTCGCACCAAGCATTGTAGATCGCCATGGTGGCGTGCTGCAGGCCGACCACGCCATGGACCAGCGTCATGATCGGCTTGCCGGTCGCCTTGAAGTAGCCATGACACATGCCGACGGCGGATTCTTCGTGCATACAGGTAAGAAACTCCGGCATCGTGTTCTTGCCATAGTCGATGATCGACTCGTGCAGGCCGCGGTAGCTCGCGGCCGGATTGGCCGGCAGATATTTGATGTCAAAATTCTTGATGACATCGACCATGAAGTCGGAGCCGGGTTTTCCGCTTGCCGTCTCCGGCATCTGCGGCGTGCCGGTCTCATTGGCGGCAACGTAGGCGTTTGGCGGAAGCGCCGAGGGCATCCGCGGCGGCGGCTCGGATAACGGTGCGGGAGCCGCGTTCACAGGACCTGCGACGCCGGCTGCACTGGCAACGGCTGCCGTAGCCAGAAATTTGCGGCGATTGAATTTCGCGTTCGGACCCTTTGCGGGCATTTTCCTCTCCCTTGCTTTTTTAGCTTGCGGCGACGGCGGCCGAGGCAAATCGAATCGATTATTACTACCGCAGGCCGGATTTGTCCCACTCGTCGCAAGTCGCAGCTTATCCGGAAAATCTCGACTTGCGTTGGACCCGTTCGGCTTGCATTTCACGGATCGATCGCGGGGATTGACCGATGTGCTCCTGCACTGTGCGCCCGGGGCGACCGCCGAAACCGCGGATTAATGATTTGCATCAATGATGCGTCTTCCGGTTATGGGCACCCCACCTCATCACGGCCGCGGCACCGACCAAGATTATGAGCGGAATGCCGGAGAAGTCCTTGTCCGCGGCGCCGTTCGCGCCGAGCGAGCCCGATCCGGCGCGTGCGCCGTTGTGCTTTGTCATCGACGGCGACGGCAGCATCCGACATTTTCTGTCGCTCATCCTGCACGGCGCCGGCATCGACACCGAGGAATTCGGCGACGGCCAGGGACTGCGGCGGGCGCTGTCGCGCCGTGCGCCCGATGTGATCTTCCTCGATATCCCGCTCGAATCGGCGGAAGCCATCGCCTGCGTCGCCGCGCTCGGCAACGGCAATTACCGCGGGCGCGTGCAGCTCATGTCGAGTCGCGGATCGGCGGTGCTTGCTCATGTCAACAGCATCGGCGAGCAGCAAGGGCTGCAAATGCTGCCGGTGTTGCGCAAGCCGTTCGACACCACCACGATCATCAAGCTGCTGCAGGACGTCAAGCTCGGCCATCCACCGGCCATTGCCGGACGCATCGATCTTGCCGATGCCTTGGCGAACGAGTGGATCGAATTCTGGTACCAGCCGAAGATCGACCTGCGCAGAAAGCAATTGGTCGGCGCCGAAGCCTTCGCCCGCGTCCGCCATCCGACACATGGTGTTCTGTTGCCGAGCGCATTCATGCCCGGCGCCAAGGAGGCGGAGCTGATCGCGCTGTCGGAACTCGCCTTGTCAAAGGCGCTGACTGCGGCAGCCAGCTTCGGCAAGCTCGGCGTCAATCTGCGCATGGCGGTCAACATCCCCGTCCCCGCGCTGGTGAAGCTCGACGTCGCCGCTATCGTGCAGACCTATCGCCCGCAATTCGAGAAATGGCCGGGCCTGATCATCGACGTGTCGGAAGAGCAAATCGTGAGCGACCTGGCGCTCGCCAACGATTTCACCAACCGCTTGCAGCACCTCAACGTCCAGCTCGCGATCGACGATTTCGGCCGCGGCTATTCCTCGCTGGTGCGGCTCAAGAATTTGCCGTTTGCCGAGCTCAAGCTGGATCGCGCCTTCGTGGCCGACTGCGGCACCGACGAGGTCAATGCCCCTTTGTGCAAGACGGTCATCGACCTGGCGCACAATTTCGGCAGCGTCGCGGTCGCAATCGGCATCGAGAAAACCTCCGACGCCTTGGCGCTGGTCAGCATGGGCTGCGACTACGGCCAAGGCTTCCTGCTCGGCCAACCGATGCGGGAGGAGCGCTTCGTCTCGCTGTTGCGTCAGCGCGCCGGATCGCAGGCTCGTGCCGGCACGGCGGCGTCGCGCGACGAGATGGAGAAGCAGCCGGCCTGAGGCAGCATGCGATGCTCAATGCGTCCAAGCGCCGCGCCGCG
>JBAQAB010000412.1:0-1834 GCA_049285535.1 Xanthobacteraceae bacterium | reverse complement strand
GACTACATTTCGACGCCGAAGCAGAACGACTACCGCTCGATCCACACCACCGTGATCGGGCCCGGCAGGCAGCGGGTCGAGCTGCAAATCCGCACCCGCGACATGCAGCAAATCGCCGAATACGGCATTGCCGCGCATGCGCTGTACAAGGATGAATTGGGCTCGCCGACCGAAATGCTGGCGCGCGAGTCGAGCGCCTATGCCTGGCTGCGCCGTACCATCGAACTGCTGGCCGAAGGCTCCGACCCGGAAGAGTTCTTGGAGCACACCAAGCTCGAACTGTTCCACGATCAGGTATTCTGCTTCACGCCGAAGGGTATGTTGATCGCGCTGCCGCGTGGGGCGACGCCAATCGACTTCGCCTATGCGGTGCACACCGACGTCGGCAATATGGCGATCGGCGCAAAGATCAACGGCAAGATCGGACCGCTCAGCGCGCCGCTGCAGAACGGCGACGAAGTGCAAATCCTGACCTCGAAAGCGCAGACCGCCCCGCCCACCGCCTGGGAATCGATCGTGGTGACGGGTAAGGCGCGCGACGCCATCCGTCGTGCGACGCGCGATGCCGTGCGCAATCAATACGCCGGTCTCGGCCGGCGCATGGTGGAACGGCTGTGCCAGCGCGCCAAGATCGATTATTCCGATGACAAGCTCCAAGGCGCGCTGCCGCGGCTCGCGCGCGCCTCGATCGAGGACGTCATGTCGGCGGTCGGCCGCGGCGAGATGAAGGCCTCAGACGTCGCCCGCGCGATGTATCCCGATTACAAGGACGAGCGGGTCGCGCCGGTGGCGCCGAAGTCGGAAAGCGGCTGGTTTGGCCTGAAATTCGCCAGAGCCCTGAAATTCAAGGTGCCGGCGGTCGACGAATACGGTGCGGCCATCCCGATCCGCGGCATCAATAGCGATCTGCCGGTGCGCTTTGCGCCCAAGGGTGGCGCCGTGCCCGGCGATCGCATCGTCGGCATCATGACGCCGGGGGAGGGCATCACCATCTATCCGATCCAGTCGGACGCGCTAAAAGCTTTCGAGGACGAGCCGGACCGCTGGCTCGATGTGCGCTGGGACATCGACGACACGGCGCCGCAGCGCTTCCCGGCGCAGCTCGCGGTGCAATCGGTCAACTCGCCCGGCACGCTGGCGCAGATCGCGCAAGTGATCGCCGAGCACGACGGCAATATCGACAACATTAAAATGATCCGGCAGTCACCGGATTTCACCGAACTGACCATCGATCTCGAGGTCTATAACCTCAAGCACCTCACCTCGATCATTTCGCAATTGCGCGCGAAAAAGGTCGTCGCCAACGCCGAGCGCGTCAACGGCTGATGTATTTAGCGTTTCTTGCGTTGATGCCGCCGTAGACTCGGACAAGAAAAGCCCGGATTACCGCAGGTCGTTATATCGGCATCCGCGGGATCGTTCAAAGCAACGTAGCCGGTGTTGCCGCTATGATAAATGAAACAATAGGTTTCATCGAAAGTGGCGATGTACCCTGACTAGACAGAAGGGGAATATTCGTCTATCCCGCGTCCCGACAGGCCGACGCAAAAAGGCTCCGGTTGGGGGCGTCTGTGCTCTGCCTTACTTTTCGTAATTGAAATCGGGATTTTCGCAGGCCTTTGCGTCATAGCCGGGATAGGTTCCGCGGGATCGCCGGGAATTATTTCCGTCCCAGTGTAGAAATTGCAAAATCTTATCCAGTGTTGGTGGTCAAAAACGTCGAAGTAAGAAACCTCCCCGAAAACATAGACTCGTGCATCCTTGCGCCTTACCGCGTCGAATTGCGGTTGGGTGATCGCGGGATCGGCGACGCGATGAATTATAGCGGGAATAT
>JBAQAB010000411.1:0-4469 GCA_049285535.1 Xanthobacteraceae bacterium | reverse complement strand
GACTTGCCCCAGACGTCGATGGCGCATTCGAGCGCTGCCGGTCCCGGCCGGCCGGTCTGCACCGCGCGCAGCGCCTGCGCCGTGGCGCGCGCGGCCTGCTCGGGCTTGCGGATCAGCGCGTAATGATCGACCAGCCGTTTGATGATGCCGGTCTGGTCGCGGATCTCGTGCAGATGGCCGAGGTCTTTGCCGATGTCGCCATCGGGGATTTGTCCGATCAGCGCCAGCACCGGCGCATTCATGGAGAAAGCCGTGAGCAGCGCCGCCGACGAGTTGAGGAAGCCCGGCCCGGGCACGACGGCGTAAGCCTGCGGCTTGCCGGTCGCCAGCGCCGCGCCGAGCGCCATATAGGCGGCGCCCTGTTCGTGGCGCGTATGCACCGCGCGGAGCCGGTCGGAGAACTTGAACAGCGCCTCGAACAACAGATCGTTCTGCACGCCCGGCAGCGCATAGACGGTGTCGAGGCCGTGCGCGGCGAGAGTGGCGACCACCGCCTCCGCGGCGGTCATGGTTTGAGCGGCCACCTTCCGCTCGTCCCCGCGGAGGCGGGGACCCAGTCTGGATTCCCGCTTTCGCGGGAATGAGCGGAGTTTCGGGGGTCTTTTCTTTTTCATGCGCGATCCTGCTGGCGGCGAGTGTGCAGATCGGCGCTGATCTGTCGAGGGGACCGCCGCTTGACATTTCGTTGCCGCCCATGTGGTTGTGCGCCACTTCTCACATTCCACTTACTTTTGGGCGAATCGACCATGCACCGCTACCGCACCCATACTTGCGGCGCGCTCCGCGACAGCGACATCGGCCATGAGGTCCGGCTGTCCGGCTGGTGCCATCGCATCCGCGATCATGGCGGCGTGCTGTTCATCGATCTTCGCGATCATTACGGCCTCACCCAGGTGGTGGCTGATCCCGACAGCCCGGCGTTCAAAGTGGCCGAGACCTTGCGCTCGGAATGGGTGGTGCGCGTTGACGGCAAGGTGCGCCGCCGCCCCGGCAGCACGGAGAACCCCGATCTGCCGACCGGAGCGGTCGAGGTCTATATCCGCGAGATCGAGATTTTGGGCCCGGCCGGCGAACTGCCGATGCCGGTGTTCGGCGACCAGGAATATCCCGAGGAAACAAGGCTGAAGTACCGTTTCCTCGACCTGCGCCGCGAGCACTTGCACCAGAATATCATGAAGCGCGGCCAGGTCATCGATTCGATCCGCCGCCGCATGAAGGACCAGGGTTTTTTCGAATTTCAGACGCCGATCCTGACCGCCTCGTCGCCCGAGGGCGCGCGCGACTATCTGGTGCCGTCGCGCATCCATCCGGGAAAATTCTATGCGCTGCCGCAGGCGCCGCAGCAGTTCAAGCAGCTCATCATGGTGGCGGGCTTCGACCGCTATTTCCAGATCGCGCCCTGCTTCCGCGACGAGGACGCCCGCGCCGACCGCTCGCCGGGCGAGTTCTATCAGCTCGATCTTGAGATGAGCTTTGTCACCCAAGACGATGTTTTCGCAGCCGTCGAGCCGGTGATGCGCGGCGTGTTCGAGGAGTTTGCCAATGGCAAGCCGGTGACGCAGGTTTTTCCGCGCATTCCTTACGCCGAAGCTTTAGCGAAATACGGCACCGACAAGCCGGACCTGCGCAATCCGATCGTCATGGCGGATGTCTCCGATATTTTCCGCGGCTCGGGCTTCAAGATTTTCGCGCGCATCCTGGAAAGCAGCCCTACCGCCGCCGTGTGGGCGATCCCGGCGCCGGGCGGCGGCTCGCGTGCGTTCTGCGATCGGATGAACTCCTGGGCGCAAGGCGAGGGCCAGCCTGGGCTTGGCTATATCTTTTGGCGCGAGGACGAAAAGGCAGGTGGTTTCAATTTTGAGACCACTCTTGATCTTTCGGTTCCCGACCAGAAGGCGCTTAGAGATGCAGCCGAGAAACTCATCAAAGAGGGCAAGATAAGTGAGGCAATAAGGCTGCTTGGTGCTGGTCCCGTTGCTAACAATCTTGGCAAAGAACGGACCGAAATCTTGCGGGCAAAGCTCGGCCTAAAGGACGGCGATGCCGTATTCTTCGTCGCCGGCGAGCCGCAAAGCTTCGTCAAGTTCGCCGGTCCGGCGCGCACTAGGGTCGGTGAAGAGCTCAAGCTCGTCGACAAGGACCGCTTCGAACTGTGCTGGATCGTCGACTTCCCGATGTACGAGTGGAACGAAGAGGACAAGAAGATCGACTTCTCGCACAACCCGTTCTCGATGCCGAATTTGCCGGTCGACGAATTCCTCGCGCTCGAGCCGGCGGATCAGAAGAAGATTCTTTCGCTCAAGGCGATCCAGTACGACATCGTCTGCAACGGCGTCGAACTGTCCTCCGGCGCCATCCGCAATCATCGCCCCGATGTGATGAAAAAGGCCTTTGCCATCGCCGGCTACGACGAAGGCACGCTGGAGCAGAAATTCGGCGGCATGCTGCATGCGCTGTCGCTCGGCGCGCCGCCGCATGGCGGCATCGCGCCGGGCATCGACCGCATCGTCATGCTCTTGTGCGGCGAAGAAAATTTGCGCGAGGTCGTGCTGTTCCCGATGAACCAGCGCGCCGAAGATCTGATGATGGGCGCGCCGTCCGAGGCGACGCCGAAGCAGTTGCGCGAATTGCACATCCGGGTGGTCAAGCCGGAATGAGATTTGGGTTCGTTCTGCCAACCCACCCTATAGGGTAGTGTTCGGGTGCAATCGCAATTTGCGCGACCGAGTTGCGAAATATAGCAACGAATTAGCAAACAATATTGCCTAGGAGGTGAGCAGATAAGCCGAGAATGAGCGGTTGTGGCTGCTTAACGTTTCATTAATGCCGCTGCATTCGCAAAGTAGCAAAGTAGCAAATGCCAAGAGGATCGAAAGCAGGCGAGCGACGCGGCGGTCGCCAGCGGGGCACTCCGAACAAAACGACCGCTCTGAAAAACGCCGTCCTTTGCGCGGCGGCTGCCAAGCCTGATGCATCACCCCTGGACTTCATGCTGGGTCTGATGCGGGACCCAGCAATCCCAACAGATCTACGACTCGAGATGGCGGCAGCGGCGGTGCCGTTTGTTCACGCCAAGCCGCAGGCTCCGCCACGGAAGCGTACGAATCCGATGGATTCGAGCCCCCTTAAAGGCGCCTCGGATTTTACCGTACAAAAAATAGAGGAGAAGTTAAGCGTGCCCGAACAGTGCGGAGAAGGCGGAGGCGATTTGAGTCCTTTGAATTTTCTTTTGGGTGTCATGAAGGATCCCGATGCGGCGCCAAAGCAGCGGATCAAAGCGGCACGAGTTGCGGCGCGATATACGCATGTGCCCGTGGTGCCCGATAAAATGCCAGCGGTGGATGAATACGGGTTCGCGATGAGCCGCACTCTTGCCAAGACCATAAAGGACGATTGGTGGCGGCTCGAAATTCTAGAAAGTGGTCGCATGGGTGCGGTATCGGCCGACCACGTCGGAGAGGCGTCCCGGATACGGGCTCGGCAGGCTGAGCGCGATAAATTTCTGGAATGTCCGCCTGGTTATTTCCCCCAGCAGGATTTGAAACGACGCGGGGAATTGCTTGAGAAAAAGTGGCGAGGCCAATTGACCATGGCGGAGGAAACCGAGCTTGCCTATGTCGTGGCGCGCATTGCGGCCTCCCAGGCAAGTTCCAATCGAACCCCTGCGGGACGAGCCCGACGTCGTATCGAGGAACTCAAGGCCAGGGTTTGGATGCGAGCGGCGGGAAGAGCAAAGCCTCTGGGATTGACCCCAGCTGAAGTCAGCGAAATAGATCAACTGTGCAAGGAGTTTCCCGGGGCGGGCACGCCGCATATGACCTTGGAAAAGGCCATGGAGCTTTATGAGTCTAAAAGGAAGAATCAAACAACGGACTCGGAACGGCCGAATGGTGCCGACGACGGCACGGGCGCTCCGGCCAATGCTGGCTCTCCTGCCCCGGAGCAGGCTCGATAATCCCCCCATGAAAATCTTGGCGATTCTGTCTCTCAGGGGTGAGGACTAAGATCAGTGGCTGCTGCGCCACTCCCGGCACGCATCCGAGCCCCTCGCCGTTTTACTCTCTTCTCTGTTCTGGTTTGCGCAGTCGCACCCCCGGGCCGCCACCATTTTCATCGATGAATTCCACCCCGGCCTTTTCGAGGGCCTGGCGGATGACGTGATCGTTCACCCGCGTGAGCGCGGTCGTGCTCGGCATCAGCTCGGCGCGGCGGATGGTGGTGACACTCACTGCACAATGGTCGGCGAGGTCTTCGGCGCTCCAGCGGATCAGCGCGCGGGCGGCCCGGATCTGGGCACTGGTCAATGGCGGGGGCAGGGGCATCTTTTTTCTCGCGAGGGCCTCTTGTAAACGGTATAGTTCATTCCATATGGTAGTATTAGTAGCGTGTATGGGATCATGAGGACCAGTCTACGGGAGGGAGGACGATATGAAAAATGCCATGTGGAAAAACTCAGCGATGGAGAGACG
>JBAQAB010000410.1:0-7115 GCA_049285535.1 Xanthobacteraceae bacterium | reverse complement strand
CCTTCGGATCGACCAGCAGCAGGCGGATGCGCGCCACTGTGTCGGAATCGGCGGCGAGGAAAACGCAGCCGACGTTCTCACCGTTCATTTCCGCGATCCAGCAGCGCTCGCGCTGCGGATCGCTCTTGTTGGCGAAGTCGGCGACGATTTGGGCGCAAACGCCCTCGAACGGTTCGATCCAGCCGTATTCCTGCGCGTAAAGCTCGGCGTGGCGCTTGACCACCCAGCCGAAATCACCGGGGCGGGGCGCGCGCAGGATATAGCCGTCCAATGCCGGTGCGTCCGGAGCTGCCGTTTCCACGGTGCCCCCGAGCAGCGTATGGATGGTGTTCATCGCCGCGATCAGGCGGAGCTGATCGTCAGGCGGAAGCCTGCCGAGCATGGCGCCGATGTCGTGCTGCGATCTGCGCTCCAGCGGCGCGAAATCTTTGCGGCCGCGCGGCGTGAGCGTCAGATGGCTTTGCCGGGCGTCGCTTGTCGACGTCGTGCGCCGGATCAGGCCGCGTTTCTCGAAATTGCGCAGCACGCGGGACAGATAGCCGGCGTCGAGCTCGAGCGCGCGGCCGACCTCGCTCGCCGTCGGCGCGTCCCGGCTCGCGATCTCGTAGAGCACGCGCGCCTCGCCGAGCGAATAAGGGCTGTCGAGGAAAGTTTTGCGCAGTACGCCGATCTGCCGCGTGTAGAAGCGGTTAAAGCCGCGCACCGTCGCGATGCGCTCTTCGGCGCTATCGGTTGCGTCTTTGCGAGGCGCTTGGTCGCGATCCAGCATATTCCGAGGATTGCCCATATACTTGACTAAGTCAAGTATATGTCCGAGCCGCCTTCCACCATCGAAATCGGGTTGTTATTTTGCGATCAGAGGCCCGCCGAACGCCTGAGTTGCCAATTTGACGATGCGCCGCCGTCCAACGCGGCGCAGCAGGTCATGCTCCGGATCGCCGGCGCGCTCCGAATGGCCGCCGACGGTGTTGTAAAGATGTTTGGCGATAAGGAGGCCCTGTTCACGACGGGGCGGAGCGCCGACCGCCGTTGCGACGGCGCAAAGGATTTCGCGCAGGGCGGTTTCCCGGCCGCCGCGGCGGAATACGGCCGCCGGGGCTTGTCGGTCGTCTTGCTGGAGAAAACGCGCGACCTCGCTGGTCCACGGAGCATCGAGGACGGTTCCGGGTCGCAGGAACATCAGCCATGGCATGCGTGCTGATGCCACCGCCGCTTTTAGACTTTCGGCAAGCGAACCCTCAAGCATCAGAAAATTACAGCCGGCGACGTCAGCGACGGCCGCAGTGTCGTCTTGCGAGCCGCCGTCGGCAATCAGAACTTCGGCGATCAGGCCGGCCGTCGCGCCCGGCACCAGCGCGCCGAGCGTCGGCACCAGCGCGCGTTCCGAATTTCGCGTTGGGATGATGACGCTGAGCATGTCGTGCGGCTTGGGCCTTCTCCCGGAAATACGGTCTTCGGCAAGCTGAATAGGCCCTCGCGGCAATGGGTCCAAGGCTTGATTATGGGCAGTTGTCACGAATATTTGTTCTTGATTTGTTCTCTAGGGCGCGTTAGCTTTGGGTCGGGAGTTGCCCAATGAGTCATCCATGAGTCGTTCATCCGCGTTGCGACGCCCGCCGGCACTGCTGCCCTCCGCGCCGGCGGGCGAACTGGGAAGTGCGGTCGATCGCGAGCGCCGGCGCGGCCGCGGCACCGTTTCGAATGCGTCGGGACGTTTTGAGCCGCTGGCGCGCGCCGCTTTCGACGACGGCTGGCAGGGTCTCGAAAAGCTGCCGGCGTTCAAGACCACGGTGACGGTCGATTCGACGCGCAAGATCATTGCCCGAAACGACTCGCCCGATATTTCCTTCGATCAGTCGATCAATCCCTATCGCGGCTGCGAGCACGGCTGCGTCTATTGTTACGCGCGGCCGAGCCACGCTTATCTCGGGCTCTCCCCGGGGCTCGATTTCGAAACCAAGCTGTTGATGAAGCCGCACGCGCCGGAATTGCTGGAGCGCGAATTATCGGCGCCGAATTATGTACCGAAGATCATCGCGCTCGGCTCCAATACCGATCCCTATCAGCCGATCGAGCGCCGCTATCAGATCACGCGCCGTATCCTCGAAGTTTTGGAGTGCGCCGGCAATCCGGTCGGCATCGTCACCAAGTCGGCGCTGGTGTTGCGCGATCTCGATATTCTCGCGCGCATGGCCAAGCGCGATTTGGTCAAGGTGGCGATTTCGGTCACCACGCTCGATGCGAAATTGGCGCGGGTGATGGAGCCGCGCGCCTCGACGCCACCGCGCCGCCTCGACGCCTTGCGGCAATTGGTCAAGGCCGGCGTGCCGACCTCGACTTTGGTCGCGCCGGTCATACCCGCGATCAACGACGCCGAGCTTGAGCGCATTCTTGAGGCCGTGGCGGAGGCCGGCGTGCGCAATGCTGGCTATGTGCTGCTGCGCTTGCCGCATGAGCTCCGCGATCTGTTTCGCGAGTGGCTCACTGAGAATTTTCCCGACCGCGTCGAGCATGTGTTCAAGCTGGTCCGCGACATCCGCGGCGGCAAGGACAACGATTCGACTTTCGGCAAGCGCATGACCGGCGCCGGACCGATCGCCTGGATGATCGGCCGCCGCTTCGAAGTCGCCTGCGAGCGGCTCGGCTTCAATTTGACCAGCGTAAAAACCACGACCGAGCATTTCCGGCCGCCGCGGCCGGCGGCGCAGCAGCTTGATTTGTTCTAAACCGCATCGGGATTTATGCCGGCGTTGCCGATCGCGGACCGGCATGCTCATGATGCCGCATGAGTCCCGCGGCAACAACGCGCAATGGAACTGGCCGTAAGGCAACCGGCAAGGACGCCGCGTCCGCGCGTCTGCCGCTGGGCGAAGAGGTCGTGCTTCGGCCGACGTTCCGCCGCGAGCGCGTGGCCCTCAAGCGCGGGGTATGGCCGGTTGCCGGATGCGACGAAGCGGGACGCGGGCCGCTTGCCGGTCCGGTGGTCGCGGCGGCCGTCATTCTCGATCCGGACAATATTCCGCGCGGCCTCGACGATTCCAAACGCCTTACGCCGGAGCGGCGCGAGGTACTCTACGAGCGCATCTGCGCGCGGGCGCAAGTGGCGGTGGCGATGGCGCCGCCCGCCCGCATCGACCGCGACAATATTCTGCGCGCCTCGCTCTGGGCACTGGCCCGCGCCGTCGCCGCGCTTCCGGTCAAGCCGCGGCTGGTTTTCGTCGACGGCCGCGACCGCATCGATGCCGGCTGCGACTGTCAGGCCGTGATCGGCGGCGACGGGCTGGTCGCTTCCATCGCCGCGGCGTCAATCGTTGCCAAGGTTACCCGCGACCGGCTGATGGCCTGCCTCGGCGCGGCTCATCCCGGCTATGGCTTCGAGCGCCACATGGGCTACAGCGTGCCGGAGCATTTCGCCGCGCTCGGCCGGCTCGGTCCAACCATCCACCACCGCCGCTCGTTCTCGCCGGTGGCCGGTGCGCTCGGCCTCATCGACGATGAAGCGGACGAGGCGATCGCCAGCGTATTGCCTCTCTAGGCTGGCCGCCGTATAGGGCAGCGCCAAACCATCGCTTGGCGAAGCTGTTCCCGGCCGCCCGCCGAGTCTGATGTCATTTGCCGATGTTTTACGTCCCCCTTTACATCGAAATGCTGCGCTCGCGCCCGTTGCTGGTGTTTTGGCCGGCGGCGCTGTTGCAGGCCGCGCTCTGGATCGCGGTGCCGATGATGTTTTATTCGGCCCCGCCGGAGGGGTTGGCGCAGCTTCTCGCGATCGGTCACGAATTGCGTTTTGATGCCGGCGTCGGGCCACCGCTGGCTTATTGGCTCGCCGAGATTGCCTTTCGTGGCTCCGGCATGTTCGGCGTTTATGTTCTGGCGCAAGTTTGCGTGGTCGCGACCTACTGGTGTGTGTTCGCGCTCGGCCGTGCCATAGCCGGCCCAACGCATGCGGCCCTGGCTATTTTGCTGATGGTCGGCATCTCGCTGTTTACGGTGCCGTCGCCGGATTTCGGACCGCCGATCCTGGCCATGGCGTTGTGGGCCGCGGTCCTGCTGCAGTATTGGCGCGCGGCGATCCGGGGTGAACGGCGATCCTGGTATGCGCTCGGCGCTGCGGCGGCCCTGCTCCTTCTTTGCAGCGATGCGGCGCTGCTCCTTCTCGGCGCGCTGGTCCTGTTCACGGCAGTGACTGAACGCGGGCGGGCCGCGGGCCGCGCGATCGAGGCCTGGATCGTGGCGCTGGCGCTCGTGCCTTTTCTCTTCCTGCATCTCATCTGGCTTGCCGGCATGCTGCCTGCGGCTTCGGGCGACGCGCTTGTCCCGACGCTCGCACGATTGCGCGACGCCGCACTCGCCGGCGCCAACACGATGTTGTGGCTGCGGCTCCTCGCAGCTCTCATCCTCGCCCATGCCGGGCTCGCCATCCTTTTGTTGCTGGCCGTCGGCTGGCCGCGGGCGCCCGCAACACCGGCGCCGCCGCTTGTGCGCGCACCGCTCGATGCGTTCGCTCTGACCTATGTGAAGGTCTTTGCGCTGGTGCCCGGTCTGTTGGCGACAAGCGTCGCCGTCGTGCTTGGGCGAGCGCTACCGGTCGGCGGTGCGGCGCCGCTGGTGGTGCTGTCCGGGCTCGCGCTGGTCATTGCCGCCGGCGCCAGCATCGCGCTCTATCACCAGCGCATTCTCGGTTTCGCTTGGGCGGGGCTACTGATCGTGCCGGCGATCTTCGTGCCGATATTGATCGTGCTCTTGCCGTGGACCGCCGGTATGGATCTGAAAGTCGCGCAGCCGGCCAATGCCATGGGCCGCTTCTTCGCCGATAGCTTCGAGCGCAGGACCGGGCAGCCGCTCGCCGTCGTCACCGGCGATCCGCGGCTTGCCGCGCTGGTCGCGCTTGCCGCGCCGAGCCGGCCGAGCGTGTTCTTTGACGCCGATCCGGCGCGTTCGCCCTGGGTCACCGCCGACGACATCCGCAAGAAGGGCGCGGTCGTGGTCTGGCTCGCGCCTGACACCACGCCAGTGCCGCCGCCCGACATCAAGGCGTATTTTCCCGATCTCGTCGCCGAAGTGCCGCGCGCCTTCAATCGGCCGGTGGAGGGCCGGCTGCCGACGTTGTGGATCGGCTGGGGCGTGATCAGGCCGGGCAGCGTCACGGCGGCAGCGCGCTAGGTCGCGTCAGTCGCGCTGGAACGCTTCGCTTCGTTCGCGATGACGATCAGTGATACGCCGCGCCCTCGCGGACCTTGCCGCGGAACAGCCAATAAGTCAGCGCAGTATAGCCGAGTATCATTGGCAGCAGGATTAGCGTGCCGATGAGCATGAAGAGCTGGCTCGACGGCGCGGCCGCTGCATCTCGGATCGTCAGCGTCGGCGGCACGATATAAGGAACGGTCGAAATGACGAGGCCGAGATAGCCGAGCAGGAATAGCGCAATGCTGGCAAGAAACGGCGCAACGTCATGCCGTGCTTCGATCCAGCGCCAGTCGGCGAAGGCGATCAGTGCGGTGACGATCGGCACCGGCGCAAGATAAAGAAGGTTCGGCATCGTGAACCAGCGCTGCGCGATGCGCGGCACGGTCAGCGGCGTATAGAGGCTGATTGCGGCCATGAAAATCAGCACGGCGACGAGCAGTACTTTCGCTTTTTCCGCCGCCCGGGCCGCCATGTCGCCGTCGGTCTTGAGCATCAGCCAGCACGCGCCGAGGAGCGCATAGCCGGCGACGACGCCGAACCCGCATAACAGGCCGAATGGGGTCGCCCAATCGAACGGGCCGCCGGCATAAACGCCATTCTCGATCTTCACCCCCTGCACCAGCCCGCCGAGCACCAAGCCCTGGCAAAAGCCGGCCAGCGTCGAGCCGGCGGCGAACGCGACGTTCCAGAACGGCTTGTGGTGCGCGATGGCGCGGAATTCAAAGGTGACGCCGCGGAAGACCAAAGCGAGCAGCATGATTATCAACGGAAGATAGAACGCCGGCATGATGATCGAATAGGCGCGCGGAAATGCGACCAAGAGCCCGGCGCCGCCGAGCACCAGCCAGGTTTCGTTGCCGTCCCAGAACGGCGCGATGGACGCCAGCATGCGGTCTCGCTCTGCGTCGTCCTTGGCAAACGGAAACAATATGCCGATGCCGAGGTCGAAACCGTCGAGGATGACATAGAACGCCACCGCGACGCCCATCAGCGCGGCCCAGATCCACGGCAGCCAGGGGGCGATGTTCAAGGTGTGTGTCATGGCGATCGCTCAGGTGTCGAAAGTCGGATGGCCGGCGGCGAGATGCGGCGTGCTTTCAGGCAGCCGTGTTTCCTGGATGCCTTGGGCGATCAGCCGGTTGATGAAGTAGACGCCGAACGAGAACACGACGCCGTAAACCAGGATGAAGAGGATCAATGTGGTCGCAACGCTGCCCGCCGGCACCGGTGAGACCGCATCCGCAGTGCGCAAAATGCCGTCCACGATCCACGGCTGCCGGCCGCTTTCGCTGACGACCCAGCCAGAAATGACGGCGACAAAGCCGACCCACCAGGTGTGCGCCACCACTTGCAGATACCAGCGCGTCTCGAATAGCCGCCCGCGCCAGAATAGCCAGCCGCCGAACCAGGCCGCAGCGATCATATAGAGACCGATGCCGACCATGATGCGAAAGCCGAAGAAGACGTTTGGTACTGGCGGGCGGTCCTGCGGCGGCACGTCGTTTAGTCCCGGGAACAAGCCGTCCCATTGCCGCGTCACCAACAGCGACCCGATATGCGGCAGCGAGATCGCGTAGAGATTGCTCTCGGTGCTCTCGTCCGGCCAGGCAAGGATTTCAAATGGCGCCGGCTTGCTGCCGTCCCAGTGTCCTTCCATCGCGGCGATCTTGGTCGGCTGATATTTGAGCGTGTTCTCGGCGTGCATGTCGCCGATGAGAAGTTGCAGCGGCGCCAGCACCGCGGTCAGCCCGATCGCCATGCGCAGCATGGTGCGCGCTTCCTCGCCATGGCGAGCCGCCAACAGATAACGTGCGCCGACCGCGATGCCGACGAAGCCGCCGGTGAGCAGCGAGGCATTGAGCATGTGCGCCAGGCGGTAGGGGAAGCTCGGATTGAAGATGATGGCCCACCAGTCCGCCGGATAGGCG
>JBAQAB010000409.1:0-4645 GCA_049285535.1 Xanthobacteraceae bacterium | reverse complement strand
GACCGCTACGCGCTTGCCGAGCATAGCCGGCTCTATGACTCGACCCCCGAATTGCGTTAGGCGCGCGACGCGCTCATGGTTACAAAAAACATCTTCGCCGAGCTTCTCGCACGCGTCCGCGGCGCGGCCGATGCACTGATCGCCGCAGGCACATTGCCCGCCGGCCTCGATCAGTCGCGCGTGACGGTCGAGCCGCCGCGCGATCCGACGCACGGCGACATCGCGACCAATGCGGCGATGGTGCTGGCCAAGGATGCCGGCAAGAAGCCGCGCGATCTCGCCGAGGCGATCGCGGAGAAGCTGCGTGGCGACGATCTCGTCGCCCGGGCCGACGTGGCCGGGCCGGGCTTCATCAATCTGACACTCAAACCCGTCGCCTGGATTGACGCCTTGCGCAGCGCGGTCCGGCTCGCGTCCGAATACGGCAAAGGCGATCTCGGCGGCGGGGTGCCGGTCAATGTCGAATATGTCTCAGCTAACCCGACCGGGCCGATGCATGTCGGCCACGGCCGCGGCGCGGTATTCGGCGATGCGCTGGCCAACCTCTTGGCTTTCGCCGGCTACAAGGTCACGCGCGAATATTACGTTAATGATGCCGGCGCCCAGGTCGATGCGCTCGCGCGCTCGGCCTATCTGCGTTATCGCGAAGCCTTGGGCGAAGAAATCGGCATCATTCCGGAAGGGCTTTATCCGGGCGACTATCTCAAGCCGGTCGGCGCGCTGATTGCCAAGACTTTTGGCGAGACACTCAAGAATAGTCCGGAGGCCGAAAAGCTTACCGTCGTTCGCGCCATCGCGCTCGAACAGATGATGATTTCGATCCGCGACGATCTCGCTGCCTTGGGCGTCAGCCAAGAGCATTTCTTTTATGAGCGGACGCTGATCTTTCAGGAAGAATTTGGCGCCAACTCGATAGACCATATCGCGCGAACCATCGAATGGCTGCGCGAGCGCGGTCACGTCTATCAAGGCCGCTTGCCGCCGCCGAGGGGCGCCCCGATCGAGGACTGGGAGGACCGTGAGCAGACCCTGTTCTCCTCGACGGCATTCGGCGACGACGTCGATCGGCCGCTGATGAAATCGGATGGCTCCTATACTTATTTTGCGTCCGATATCGCTTATCACGCCAACAAGATAGCGCGCGGCTTTCGCACGCTGATCGATGTTTGGGGCGCCGACCATGCCGGCTACATCAAGCGCCTGCAGGCGGCTGTCGCGGCGCTGAGCGACCACAAGGCAGAGCTGGACATCAAGGTCGTGCAGCTCGTGAAACTCATGCGCGCCGGCGAACCGGTCAAAATGTCGAAGCGGGCAGGGGAGTTCGTGACCTTACGCGAGGTCGTGGATGAAGTCGGCCGCGACGCGGTCCGCTTCATGATGCTGTTCCGCAAAAACGACGCGGTGCTCGAATTCGACCTCGCCAAGGTGCTGGAGCAATCACGCGACAATCCGGTGTTCTACGTCCAGTACGGTCACGCTCGCGCGCAGTCGATCTTTCGCAATGCCCGGACGGCGTTCCCTGACCTTCCGGCGGACCCAACCGAGCTGGTTGAGGCCGCGAGTCTGGAACGGCTATCGGACCCGGCGGAACTGGCGCTGATGCGGCGGATCGCCCTTTACCCGCGAATCGTCGAGGCCGCCGCGGCGGCGCACGAACCGCATCGAATTGCCTTTTATCTGTTCGACTTAGCGTCCGAATTTCATGCGCTTTATACGCTAGGCAATGCGTCGCCTCATTTACGCTTCATTATCCAAGATGATCGACAACAGACCGAGGCCCGGCTTGTGCTTGTACAAGGCGTGGCCACCGTACTCGCGTCGGGTCTCAACTTGCTCGGAGTCGCGGCGCCAGATGAGATGCGGTGATACCTGCGCCTTTCGACGTGACGTCCGAAGCCAAGCGAGCGCAGTCGGGACAGAGTTTCGACACAAGCTTAGTATCGCGTAACGCCTGAATCGGGGGCGCATTCCATGGCCGACAACAATTTCCGCTCTTACCGTGGTCGCGATGCTGGTGCCCCGCCGCGCTCCCAACCGGACGATCCGCTTGCCGAATTGGCGCGGCTCATCGGCCAGAGCGAGCCAGCTACCGATTACGACCGCGACGCTCAAGGCGGGCCCTCTTTCGATCAGCCTGCCCGCGACCTCGACTGGGCAGCCGAGGATCGCTACGCGCAACCGCGCGAACCAGCCGAAGCCGATTATGATGCGCCCGACGAGCGCTACGCGCCGGCGCAGCACGCGGACCTGCTCCCGACCTTTCGTCCTGGCGCGCCATCTTACGACGATGCCCACGAGCCGCCGGCAAGCCGCCCATTTTCGCCGCCGGCGCGCAGTCTCAATGGCGCCCGCGATTATGCCTTGCCGGAACGGGCTCGTTTTCCCGACGAGCAACAGCCGGTGCAATCCGTTGGCCGTCAGCCGCCTGGCTTTCTGTCGCAATTGCCCGATGACCGGGACTACGACTATCCGCCGGAGCAGGGTGCGGACGACCAAGCTTACGCTCTGGAGGATTACGAGGAAGAAGTCCCCGCCGGTCGCCGTCGCACCGGTCTCGTGGTCGTTGCCGCCGTTTTGGGTCTAGCGGTGCTCGGTACTGCCGGCGCGTTCGCCTATCGCGCCATGTTCGGCAGTTCGATGCTGCCGTCACTGCCGCCGATCATCAAGGCCGATGACGGGCCGAACAAGATCGTGCCGAACAAGCCGAAATCGAACGCGTCCGATCAAGCCGATGCCAGCGCCACGTCGGGCGAGAAGCTGGTCTCGCGCGAGGAGCAACCCGTCGACGTGCCGGCGCCGGCGAACTCGGGCCCGCGGGTGGTGTCGACGATCCCGATTTTCCCCGATCCGAATTCAGGTCAAGCTGGTATTCCGAGTTCTGCACAAGGGGCCGCGCTGGGTTCGGGCGGAGCGGCTTTCCCGGCGTCCGCTTCGCCACCCCCAGCACCGGTGCAAGCTAACACAGCGCCAACCGCGCCGGCCGGGTCCATATGGCCGCCGGCCCAGAGCACAGCGCCTGCACCCGCTGGCGCCACGCCGTCGGCTGGGCCGGGCGCGACGCTATCGCCCACGCCGAAAAAGGTTCACACGGTCATCATCCGAACCGATCAGATGGGGTCGACGACGGCCGATGCCTCGACCGCGCCGGAGACGCCGTCAGTTGCGCCAGCCCAGGCACCCGTCCGGACTGCGCCTCGTGCCGCTATGCAGCAGGAGCGGCCGGCGCCCGCGCCGCGAGCTGAGGCCAATGGCCCGCTGTCGATCGTTCCCAATCAGGACGGCGCTGCGCCGGCCCCAGCACGCACCCGCACAGCGCTGGCGCGTCCGGCCGAGCCGAGTCCGGAGGAACGAGCCGAACCGGCGCCATCGGCCGCCACCGGCGGCTATGCCGTTCAAGTCACGTCTCAACGCAGCGAGGCTGATGCTCAGGCGGAGTTTCGGACACTGCGGACCAAATTTCCCACTCAGTTCGGCGGCCGTGAGCCGATCATCCGACGGGCCGATCTTGGCGCCAAAGGCGTTTACTACCGCGCGCTGGTCGGCCCCTTTGCCTCAGCGGACCAAGCGGCAGGGATGTGTTCGAGCCTGAAGGCGGCCGGCGGCAGTTGTATTGTCCAACGCAATTAAGGCGGGGATTTCAGGGTCTTAACGCTTGACCCTCTCGCGGACCGCAAGCTAAGCGGCGGACAGCGCAATCGCGGCGATCTAACCCGCTTGGCGCCACGGATCATCTGTGATGCGCGCCTTCATTACCGGTGTGGCGGGCCCTGCGCTGACGAGCCAGGAGCGGCAATTCGTTAGAGAAGTCGAACCGTGGGGGCTTATCGTCTTCAAACGCAATATCACGGATACCCAATCGGTACGCCGGCTGATCGATGATTTTCGCGGCATCGTGGGCCGCCAGGCGCCCGTCCTCGTCGATCAGGAAGGCGGCCGGGTGCAGCGCCTTGGCCCGCCGCATTGGCCGAGCTATCCGCCGGGCGCGGCCTATGGCGCGCTTTACGACAGCGATCGGGAAACCGGCCTTGCCGCCGCTCGGCTGGGCGCTGGGCTGATTGCGGCCGACCTCGCTGCGCTCGGCATTGATGTCGACTGCGCGCCGATTGCCGACGTACCGGTTCCGGGCGCCGATCCCATCATCGGCGATCGCGCCTACGGTACGACGCCTGAAAAGGTCGCGGCCATTGCCGGGGCGTTCGCGGCAGGCCTGATGGACGGCGGGGTCCTGCCGGTGCTCAAGCACATTCCCGGCCATGGTCGTGCCACAGCAGACAGCCACGAGAAGCTCCCGGTGGTCAGCACCGACCGTGCGACCCTCGAACTGACCGATTTCGCGGCATTCCGCCCGCTGGCGGGCCTGCCGCTAGGGATGACTGCACATGTTGTGTTTAGCGCTATCGACCCGGTCGCGCCGGCCACGACTTCCGTCACTATAGTGCAAGACGTGATTCGTGATTCGATTGGGTTTTCGGGGCTCCTGATGAGCGACGATGTTTCGATGGCGGCGCTGTCCGGCTCGCTTGCCGAGCGCGCTAAGGCAGCGATCGCAGCGGGTTGCGATATGATCCTGCATTGCAACGGCAAGATGGATGAGATGATTGCGGTCGCCGCCGCGGCGCCCCAACTGGCGGGCGATGCCGCGCGC
>JBAQAB010000408.1:0-6943 GCA_049285535.1 Xanthobacteraceae bacterium | reverse complement strand
AAGTCAGTCGAGTAATTCACGGGCGTTCCTCCGTTTCCTCCAGCATAGCGTGCCGGGCGAAAAATGTCAGTCCAGAAGTCGGCCGAGGACCGGCTTGAGAAATTGGTCGAAGACCTCACGCCTTGAGAAAATGGATGAAGCGAGCCGATCCGATGCCGGGCAAGATCGACGAAATTCTGCGCAATCACGTCAAGGACAAGCTCGCCCGCGGCGAGGTCGTGTCCTCGATGACGGTGCGGCTGGTCCGCGGCATCGAGATCGCGCGCATCGCCAAGACCGCGGGTTTCGACAGCCTCTATGTCGACATGGAGCATGCAAGCTTCTCGCTCGATACCACCGGTCAGATCTGCATGGCGGCACTTGACGCCGGCATCACCCCTCTGGTGCGGGTACCCGGCGTGGCCGAGGTTTCGCGTGTGCTCGACGGCGGTGCGCTCGGCATCATCGCCCCGCATGTCCGCTCCGCCGCCGAGGCGAAGGAATATGTCCGGGCGGCGAAATTCCCGCCGCTCGGCGATCGCTCCGCCGCCGGGCCCCTGCCCCATTTGCATTACCGCTCGTTCCCCGCCGCCGAGGCCGATGCCGCGCTCAATGCCGCGACGCTGCTGATGGTGCAATTCGAGAGCGAGCAAGCTTTGGCGAGGGCCGACGAGATCGCGGCAGTCGAGGGCGTCGACATGGTCATGATCGGATCGAACGATCTCCTCGCCGACTGGGGCCTCGTCGGCCAATACGAGCACGCGCGGCTGCGTGAGGCTTATGCGAAAACCATCGCCGCCTGCCGCAAGCACGGCAAGCATGTCGGCGTCGGCGGGCTATCGTCGCGGCCGGAGCTCGCCGCCGCGTTCGTGCGCATGGGTGCGCGCTATGTCTCGACCGGCACCGATCTCGGATTCTTGCTGGCGGCCTGCACCGCGAAAGCGAAGGAAGTGCGGGAGATCAAGCTGAACGGACAGAATTGAATTCTGTCGAATTATGTCTCAGCGATCGCGCTTGGTAACGTGACGGGCCATTGTAAGGTTCGAGCGCGCAGGCAAGGTTGTCCGGCGCTTGCCGGTTCCTGGGCCGTCGCCTTGTATAATTCGCAATTTGACTCGTTCGAGGGTTGCCGGCGCCGGCCGTGAGTCGCGTTTGGCGCGCGCGGCGGCGGCTCGCGGGACCTGCATCTCCGCGAGCCGGCTTTTCCTCTCAAGCCTGTCCGAACGCAACTCCGCATCGGCGAGCGCGACATAGTGATCGGCAATCGCCAAATATCGGGCGCGGACCGCGGTGCCGAAGGAGCCCGACGCCAAATCGTAGTAATCGGCGGCGCACCGACGAAATTGTCGCATTCTCACGAACCGCTCTAACACCGACATTGCACACCCGCGACCTGGGTACGCAACGTGGCCGCAGGCGCGGCAAACATCGGTCAGCCTCGCGCGCGATTCAATCAACTGGCGGATGCTTTTCCACAGCAAAACCGGCGCCGGCCATTCGACGGAACCAGGCGCCTTCGCTATTGGCGGTTCCCCGACCGCCGTGCTTGATCTAATGAACACGTGTCACGAACGCGCGGCCCGCAGAGGCAGCGCGAGGAACCACAACCCAATGATTCCTCGTTTCACCTACCACTCCGATCCCGTCCGCATAGTGTTCGGCGCCGGCGCCATCGGCGCGCTCGCCGCGGAGGCGGATTTCCATAAGATGCCGCGGCTCGTGGTGCTGTGCTCGAAATCGCGCACCGATTTCGCGCGCCGTGTCACCGCCGACCTCGCAGATCGCTGTGTCGGCATCAGCGATGTATCCGAGCCCAATATGCCGCACGAGGCGTTCGAGCGATTTCTCGCCGACCTTAAAGCGCACAGTGCCGACGGCTTCGTCGTGGTCGGCGGCGGCTCGCCGATCGGTCTCGCCAAGGCCGCCGCGGCGAGCGCCAAGCTGCCTTACATCGCCATCGTTACCACGTATTCCGGCTCGGAAATGGCGGCGCGCTGGCGCATCGGCGCCGCCGCCAATCGCATCACCGGCGAAGGCCCGGCCGCTCTGCCAGCGACCGCGATCTACGATCCCGAACTGACGCTCGATCTGCCGCCGCGCGTCTCGGCGGCCAGCGGCATGAACGCGATCGCGCATGCGGTGGAGAGCCTTTACGGGCCCGATACCAATCCCGTGGTGCAGACCTTGGCCGAGGAAGCCATTCGGCTGTTGGGCTCGGGCCTGCCTCGCATCGCAAAAGACCCGCGCGATCTTGGCGCGCGAACCGATGTGCTTTACGGCGCCTGGCTCGCCGCCAATTTCCGCGCCGAAGTCGGACTTGAACACGCCATCGCGCAGCGGCTGCGGCAATGGTTCGATCTCGACCACGCGCATACGCATGCGATCGCGACGCCCTATGCGATCGGGTTTAATGCCGGCGCAGCGCCCGAGGCGATGCGGCGCATCACCCGCGCGCTCGGCGTCGGCGATCCGGCGCGCGGTCTTTACGACCTTAATGTCCGGCTCGGCCTGCCGACGGGATTGAAGGGTCTCGGCATGCGTGAGGAGGATATCGGCAAGGCTGTCGAGGTGGTCGCCGCGGTCGAGATCGATCATCCCAAGCCGGTGTCAAAAGCCGACCTTTTGAATATCATCACGCAGGCCTACGCGGGCGAACCACCGCGATTCTGATACATTCCCCGCCATGGAAACCGCAACCGCCGGCTCCGGATTGAAATGGGTCGGCCGCGCCATCCGGCGGTTGGAGGATCCGGCGCTGGTGACCGGGCGCGGGCGTTTCACCGCTGACCTTGTTGCCGCACATCATTTGCGTTTCGTGCGCAGCCCGGTTGCCGCGGGGCGCATCGTCCGCGTCAGCGCTCCGGCCGGGGCGAAAATCGTCACCATTGCCGAGCTTGGCGCGGCGCGGCCGATCCGGCCGATGCTGCACAAATTCGGCTATCGGCCGATCGAGCAGCCGCTTCTTGCGAAACACGTGGTGCGCTTTGTCGGCGAGCCGATTGCCGCCGTCTATGCGCCGACCGCCGCCGCAGCCGAGGACATTGCCGATGGCGTCGAGATCGAGATCGAGGAATCCCCGGCAGTGATTGGCGCGCGCGACGCGCTCGCGCCCGATGCCCCGCGCGTCCATGAGAGCGGCAATGTCGTGGTCGATGCCAACATCAAGACCGCGGGCTTCGACGCGACGCTTGGAAAGGCGCATCGGCGCATTCGGCTCGAGGTGCGTTCGCGCCGGCAAAATGCGATTCCGCTGGAAACACGCGCCGCGCAGGCGGCGTTCGATCCGGCGACTGGCCGTACTACGCTCACCTGCACGACGCAGATGCCGCATCTGACGCGCACCGCCATTGCCGATGTGCTGGACTTTGCGGAATCCGATCTGCGCGTGATCGCGCCTGACGTCGGCGGCGGTTTCGGCCAGAAAATGTCGCTCGCCGCCGAATATGCCGTGCTGGTCTGGCTGGCGCGGCAATTACGGACAAGCGTCGCCTGGAGCGAGGACCGCCGGGAAAATCTGATCGCGGCGTTCCACAGCCGCGATCAGCATATCGATCTCGAAGGCGGCTTCGACGCAGGCGGTAAACTGATCGCGCTGTCGGCGGACGTCATTGCCAATATCGGCGCCTATTCCTGCTTCCCGACAACCTGCGGCGTCGAGCCGCTGATGGCGTTGGTGGAATTGCCGGGGCCCTATGACGTGCGCGCTTACTCGTGCCGCGCACGCGGCGTCGCCACGAATACCTGCACCATGGCGCCCTATCGCGGCGTATCGCGGCCGGTCATCACCTTCGCCATCGAGCGGCTGATGGACAAGGCCGCGGCCGAATTCGGATTGAGCCCCGTCGAAATCCGCCGCCGCAATCTGATCGACCGTTTTCCTTACACCTCGACCACCGGACTCGTGTTCGACGAAGGCAGCTATATCGAGACGCTCGACAGAGCCGCGGCGCATATCGATCTGCCGGCTTTCCGCGTCCGTCAGAACGCGGCGCGGGCCGCCGGCCGCTATCTCGGCATCGGCTTTGCGACATTTTCCGAACGCACCGGCTATGGCAGCCCGGCCTTCGCCGCGCGCGGCATGGAGATAACGCCCGGCTGGGAGACGGTCGAGGTCGTCATGGACCCGTCCGGCCGCGTCGAGGCGCGCATCGGCGCGAGCCCCCACGGCCAGGGCTTGCGCACGACGCTGGCGCAAATCGTCGCCGATCAGCTCGGCGTCGCGCCGGCCGATGTGCGTGTGCTGCACGGCGATACCGACCGCACGCCCTACGGCTGGGGCACCTTCGCCAGCCGCTCGCTGGTGATCTCCGGAGGCGCCACGACGCTGGCCGCGCGCAAAATCCGCGAAAAGCTTCTCGTCATTGCCGGCGATGTTTTGGAAGCGTCGCCAGAGGATATCGTGCTGCAAAAGGGCAACGCCAGGGTCTCCGGCACCGACCGCATCGTGGCGATCGCGGCGCTGGCACGCGCCGCCTATCATCAGTCCCATCGCTTCAAAGGCATTACGCCGGGGCTGAGCGAGAGCGCGCATTACGATCCGCCCGGCACCTTCTCCAATGCCTGCCATGTCGCCATTGTCGAGGTCGACGTGGAAACCGGCCAGGTGAAGATCGAGAAATTTCTCGCCGTGGAAGATGCCGGCCGCATCATCAATCCGCTGATCGCCGACGGCCAGGTGCATGGCGGCATCGCGCAAGGCATCGGCAACGCGCTGTTCGAGGAAATCGTCTACGACGGCCTCGGCAATATCCAGACCGCCACGCTGGCCGACTACCTGCCGCCGACGGCGCGCGACATTCCGGCGATCGAATTGCACCATATCGAAACGCCGGCGGCCTCCTCCATAACCGGCGCCAAGGGCTTGGGCGAAGGCGGCGCCATCGGCGCGCCGGCGGCCGTACTCAATGCGGTGAACGACGCACTGTCGCCGTTCGACGTCTCCATCGACGAAATGCCGGCGACGCCGCAGCGCATCCGCGCGGCGTTGTGGGCTACAGATACTGGTAATCAGTAGCCGGCAATCGGCAAAACAATCCGATTACTGATGCTCGCGCGCGGAGACGATCGCCAGATAAAGATAGATGCCGAGTAGCGTCAGCTCGACGAAGACGACGAATATGCTGCCGCCATAGACTTGGGGAAAAAACACCTCGACCGCCGCCATCGACACGACCGAAGTCAGCCACACCACCGCGCCCCACGCCGCCGCGAGCCAAAGCCCGACCGCCGCGACGAGATCGAGCACGGCAAAAAACACGGTGGAGGTCTGCCAGGCGACGGTGTGGGTTTCGAAGCCGCCGTCGGGACCGGCGCCGATGCCGCACACCTGGCCCCAGTGATAAAGGCCCTTGATCAGCGACACCGCGGCCATGATGCGCAGGAACAGGACGAGATATTCGGTCCAGGTGCCGCGGTTGCCGGGCGTCGTTGTCCGCACCGGCTCCAAAAGGTCGCTGGGCCGGGTCGGCTGCCGCTGCGATTGATCGCTCATTGATGTTCCCGATGACCAAGAGGCAGAAGCACGCGGCAGTTTCGTGGCAGGCAGAGCCTGAGCCGGAAGCGTTAGAGGCCCGCGCAAGGGCGGTCAACGTCACGGATCAGTGCCTAACAGGGCTAAAAGTCCCAGGGCCCGCTTAGTGGCACCTTAGGCATCGAAGGGGTAAAAGAGGCGGGGAAACGGAGTCTGGTATGGCGATCAAATTCGGCCGGCCCTTGGAAAAGCGCCGGCTTGCCCCGGTCGAAACCGAAGCGCCGTCCGAGCGGCTCGATCTGGCAGTGCGGCCGCGCCGCAATCGCCGCGCCGAATGGGCCCGGCGCATGGTGCGTGAGAATGTGCTGACCACCGACGATCTGATCTGGCCGCTGTTCCTCGTCGACGGCAGCAGGGTCCGCGCGGCCGTCGACTCGATGCCCGGCGTCGAACGGCTTTCAGTCGACGAGGCGGTGCGCGCCGCCGAGCGGGCCGCCAAGCTCACCATCCCTTGTATTGCGTTATTTCCCTATACCGAGCCCGGCCGGCGCGACGATGGCGGCTCCGAGGCGCTTAACCCCGAAAACCTCGTCTGCCGCGCCGTCCGAGCCATCAAAAAAGAGATGCCGGAAATCGGCGTGCTCTGCGACGTGGCGCTCGACCCCTATACCAGCCACGGCCATGATGGGCTGTTGCATGAGGGGGTCATTCTCAACGACGAAACGGTCGCGGTTCTGGTGCGGCAAGCCGTGGTCGAGGCCGAAGCGGGCTGCGACATCGTCGCGCCCTCAGACATGATGGACGGCAGAGTCGGCGCCATCCGGTCCGGCCTCGATACGGCCGGCTTTGGCAACGTGCAGATCATGGCCTATGCCGCCAAATACGCTTCGGCGTTCTACGGCCCGTTCCGCGACGCGGTCGGCTCGGCCGCCGCGCTGATTGGCGACAAGCGCACGTATCAGATGGACCCGGCCAATACCGACGAAGCGCTGCGCGAAGTCGAGCTCGACATCGCCGAGGGCGCCGACATGGTCATGGTGAAACCGGGCCTGCCTTATCTCGACATCCTGCAGCGGGTTAAGGACAGTTTCGGAATGCCCACCTTTGCCTACCAAGTCTCCGGGGAATATGCGATGATCATGGCCGCCGCCGGAAATGGCTGGCTCGACGGCGACAAGGCTATGATGGAAAGCCTGATTGCCTTTAAGCGCGCCGGCGCGGACGGGGTGCTGACTTATTTCGCGGCAAGCGTCGCGGAAAAATTGAAGAAGGGCGGCTGACAAACCGCCCCCGCCCGGGACGTAAGGACGAGGCGGAAGCGATGCGTGAGTACGACGACTACAATATCCGGCTCTACACACCGGTATTGCAACGGGTGATTATACTGCTGGCGGTGATTATCGCCGTGCCGGTGGTGATGTGGACCATTACGACGATGGTCCGCACCTATGTCGCGCCGCCCAAGGCGCCGACCTTCCAGCGGATGACCGAGAC
>JBAQAB010000407.1:0-4106 GCA_049285535.1 Xanthobacteraceae bacterium | reverse complement strand
GGCGCGGCGCGTGCGCGCGCTCGATGATCGCCGGCCGTTCGCCCTGCGCCGGATTCGCCGCCATGAAGCCGTGGATGCGGTCGAGCGTGTCGGTGGTGATGCGGCCGCCGTTGCGCAGCCGCGCCGCAAGCTTGCCGTCGTTGACGGCGCGGCGGCCAAAGGTGGATTCCGCCAATCCGGTCTGGCGGCAATAGTCGGAGATTTCCGTAAGGAGTTGTTGTGCGTTCATGGCTGCCGTGCGGCCAAAGCCGCCCCCGAATGATCTGTTTCCTCAGCGCCGCGCGGGCCGCTGATGCGGGCTTGCAGATGCGCAGCGTCCGTCATCAGCGAACCAAATCCCGTGGGCAGGGGTCAACCACAATATCGCCCACTCATATAGTGGGCAATTTGATGGGATATAACCCATCACGGGTGGGCAGGCCGGACAGGCCGCGATATCGTTTTAATTCGAGCCGCGGAGCGCCAATCGCCAATCGGTTGAGGGGTATGTCACCTTTTTTGAGACCACTTCCTAACAATCGTCTCTCTTTACGTTACACGCAGCGAATCATCTCGCCCTAAGGGACGCCGTCCGGGTGATGCCGGGCGGCAGGGGCGAGGGCGGTGCCCGCGAGCCAAGCCTCATCAGCTTGGCTCCCGGGCGGTCCGGGCATCATGTCTGCCGGCATTACGACCGGCATGCGAGGTGCGTCGCTGGAAGTGGGTAGGGCAACCTGTCCACACAAAATACGCTGTTTGACATCGCTCGCGCGCGGGGTGCGCTTGCGGGAACAGGATCGCTCACTCCTCGCGTGCGGGGCGAGGGGGCGCGCTCGATGTCGCCTGTTCCGCCCGCACGATCCGCGCTACGCTTAGCCAACAAGAGAAAACGCCAAGGACAATCGAATGCCGCGCTTTGCCGCCAATCTCGGCCATCTGTTCACCGACTATCCGCTGCTCGAGCGTTTTGGCGCCGCGGCGGCCTGTGGGTTTTCTGCCGTCGAGCTGCAATTTCCCTATGACACGCCGACTGCCGCGGTGAAGGGTGAACTGGCAAAGCATGGGTTGACAGTGCTCGGCGTCAACACGCCGCAATGCCCGGAATTCGGGCTTGCCGCGCTGCCCGGCCGCGAGCGCGATTTCGACGCCGCCTTCGGCCGCGCGCTCGATTATGTCACTTCGATCGGGGGCACCGCGATCCACTGCATGACCGGCGTCGTGCCGGTCAACGAGCGGCCGGCAGCGGAGCGCGTCTTCATCGCCAATATGACCCGCGCGGCGGCGGCGGCGGCCAAAGCCAACATCACGCTCCTGATCGAGCCGATCAATCCGCGCGACCGGCCGGGCTATTTCTTGAGCCATGTCGAACAGGCCGCCGATCTGATCGGCAAGATCGGTGCGCCGAACGTGCGCATGCAGTTCGATTTTTATCACGTCCAGATCATCAGCGGCGACCTGATCAGGCGCTTCGAGAAATTTCTGCCGGTGATCGGACACCTGCAGGTCGCCGCGGTGCCAAAGCGCCACGAGCCCGACGAGGGCGAGATCAATTATCCGGCGGTGTTCGCCGCGATCGACAAGCTCGGCTACACCGGCTGGATCGGCTGCGAATACAAGCCGCGCACGCGCACCGAGGATGGACTTGGTTGGGCCAAGCCCTACGGCGTCGTGCCGAAACGGAGCTGATATCATGGCCGCTAGCATGCGCCTCGATGGTAAAACCGCACTGGTCACGGGGGCCGGATCGGGCATCGGCAAGGCCGTCGCTGAGACTTATGCGCGCGAGGGTGCGCGCGTGGCGCTCGCCGATGTCAATCTCGACGCGGCGAAAGCGGCTGCGCGCGCAATCGGCAACAACGCCATCGCGGTGTGCTGCGACGTGACCAAAAAGACCGACATCGCCGCCGCGATCGCCGAGACCCTGTCGGCGTTCGGCGCGCTCGACATTCTGGTCAACAATGCCGGCGCCACCCATGTCAACAAGCCGATGCTCGACATCGGCGAGGACGAGTATGACCGCATATTTGCGGTGAATGTGAAGGGCCTGTTTCAGTTCTGCCAGGCCGTGGTGCCGCAGTTCCGCAAAGCCGGCGGCGGCACTATCATCAATGTCGGCTCGACGGCGGGCTTACGGCCGCGGCCGGGACTGTCGGCCTATAACGCGACCAAGGGCGCGGTCCATACGCTGACCAAATCGCTTGCGGTCGAGCTCGCTCCGGACCGCATTCGGGTCTGCGCCATCGCGCCGGTCGCCACCGATACACCGCTGTTGCCGAGCTTTCTCGGCTCCGCGCCGGGACAGCGCGAGAAATTCATCGCCACCGTTCCGCTCGGCCGGCTGGCGCAGCCGCAAGACATCGCCAACGCCGCCTTGTTCCTCGCCTCGGCGGATGCCGATTTTGTCACCGGCAATATCGTCGAAGTCGATGGTGGGCGGTGCATATAGGCAGAACCCGGTTTCGCTCAATTTTGCCGATTGGCCGACTTTTTGCAGGCGTAATTGTTGGTGTATCGTCGGTTGCCGGAATCGTAGGGACGAGTAGGGACCATGTGGGGCCGTAAGCGCAAAGTCGAGGCGCCGAGAGACGCCGTGCCGCCGTCGCCCTTGCAGGAGGCGATGCATCAGGCGCGCGTCGAGGCGGCCGAACGCACGAGCGTCGTCGTCGATCTGCGCGACGCCGAAGTGGCGCGCCTCGAGCTGTTGAACGAAGCACTCGATCCGCTGTTCGCCGAAATCCCGGCCGAAGTCGATCTGTTCGATCGCGGCATCAGTCGCGGCGAGACGCCGCGGCTGTGGATCGACGCGGTGGCCCATGTCGCCATGGGCCGCGACAAGCGCGGCTACCGGTTCCTGCACGACAGCCGGCTGGGGCGACAGGTGCTCGCGGAATCGCACGATATTGCGGAGATCGTGCGGGCGGTGACTACTTACGTCGCCCGCCGGCTCATCGAACGGCAGCGCGCGCTCGCCGACGATCCCGCTCTCTTGGCGCGCGCGCCGGCGAAAGAAGCCCAGCGTTACCGCCGTCAGCGGCGCTGGCGCGCCTTCGGCGTGCTCCTGCTCGGCGTTCTGATCGGCGCCGTCGCGCTGTTTGCCGTCGCCGTGCTGATCGCGGCGAATTTCTAGACGAGAATTTTGCGTTCGACTTCGCGGATGATCCCATCCGCGCCGCGCTGCCGCGCGATCATTTCACAACGCCATTGCTTGGCGGCGCCGTCGATCTTGAACAGATGATAGGCGGCCGCGCCTTCGTCGCCGTGCGCTGCGGCGGCGGAAGCCGACGGCACACCGACGGCGGGAATTTTTGTGCCATTGGGTCCGTCGAGCCAGACCAGGGAGGACCGATGATCGTGGCCATGCAGCAAAAGCTCGGCGCCTTGCTCGGCAAGCAGCCGCCGCAGCGCCGGCGCGTCGATCAGCCGCCGCAGGTAGCGCCGCAGCGGGCTTTGCGGCGGATGGTGGATCAGCACAACGCGAAAGGCATCGCGTGTTTGTCTGAGTATCTCGGCCAAGCGGGAAAGCTGCCGGCCGCCAAGCCGCCCGGTCGCCATGAACGGCCCGGTCGCCACGCCGGTCGACAGCGCGATCAGCGCTACGCCGCCGCGCCAGCGCAGAAACGGAAAACGGCCGATACTGTCGTCGCCGCGCATGTAATCGCCCCAATATTGCGCTGGCATGGCTTCGACGCCGCGGACATAGACGTCGTGATTGCCCGGCATCGTCGTGACGTCACGCGAACTGCCCAGCGCCGCCAGCCATTCGCGGGCGCGAGCGTATTCGTCGGGCAGCGAGAAATTGACGAGGTCGCCCGTTACCGCGATGTGATCGAAGCTTTGCGTTTTCAGGTCGCCTACCAGTGCGTCGAGAACCTCGGGCCGGTGGATTTTCTTGCGCTTGCGCAGCCAGTTGACGTAGCCGAGCCCGCGCTTGCTCAACAGCTGCGAGCCGCGCGGCTCGACAGCCATGTGCAGGTCGGAGAGATGGGCGAGCGTGAACATGGCGTGAGCGCCGTTAGACCGCGCTCAGCATCGCAGACGCATCATAATAAATCACGAACTTCCCAATCAGCTGCTGCCGATGAGGATGCCGACGGCAAAGACCAGGACGCCGCCCACCACCACCTGGA
>JBAQAB010000406.1:0-1537 GCA_049285535.1 Xanthobacteraceae bacterium | reverse complement strand
GCCCGACGCCATCGACGTGGTCGGCACCGGCGGTGACGCTTCGGGCTCGTTTAACATTTCGACCTGCGCGGCGCTCATCGTCGCCGGCGCCGGCGTGCCGGTCGCCAAACATGGCAATCGCGCATTGTCGTCGAAATCCGGCGCGGCCGACGTGCTGGCCGCGCTCGGCGTCAATATCGATCTCAATCCCGAGCAGATCGGCCATTGCATCCGCGAAGCCGGCATCGGCTTCATGTTCGCGCCGGCGCATCATCCCGCGACCAAGAATGTCGGGCCGACGCGCGCCGAGCTCGGCACCCGCACCATTTTCAATCTGCTTGGTCCGTTGTCGAACCCGGCCGGGGTGAAACGGCAGATGGTCGGCGTATTTTCCAAGCAATGGACCGAGCCGCTGGCCCACGTCCTAAAAAACCTCGGCGCCGAAAGCGTCTGGGTGGTGCACGGCTCCGACGGGCTCGACGAGGTCACCACCTCCGGCCCGACCAGCGTGACGGCGCTCGAAAATGGCGTCATCCGCAATTTCGAGATTGCGCCCGAAGACGTCGGCTTGCGCAAGGTCAAGCCGGAGGAGCTGCGCGGCGGCGACGCGGCGACCAATGCGCGGGCGGTGCAGGAGGTGCTGGAGGGCAAGCAGACGGCGTTCCGCGATGTCGCCTTGCTCAATGCCGCGGCGGCGCTTGTCGTTGCCGGCAAGGCGAAAGATCTGCAAGGGGGCTTTAAGCTCGCTGCCCATTCGGTGGATTCCGGCGAGGCCGAAGGCCGGCTCGACCGGCTGATCGTGGTGTCCAACGATGGCTGACATTTTGGCCAGGATCGAAGCATATAAGCGCGAGGAAATCGCCGCCGCGAAGCGTCTGCGCCCGCTGTCCGCGCTCGAACAAGAGGCCAAGGCCGCTGCTGCACCACGCGGTTTTCTTCGTGCCATCGAGCGGCGGCTTACCGCCGGCGATTACGCGCTGATCGCCGAGATCAAGAAAGCGAGCCCTTCAAAGGGGCTGATCCGCGAGCAATTCGATCCGGCAGCGCTTGCGCGTGCCTACCAAGCCGGCGGCGCGGCTTGCCTTTCGGTTCTGACCGATACGCCGTCTTTCCGGGGCAGCCTCGATCATCTGCGCGCGGCGCGCGCGGCGGCAACGCTCCCGGTGCTGCGCAAGGATTTCATGTACGACACCTACCAGGTGACGGAAGCGCGCGCCGCCGGCGCCGATTGCATCCTCATTATCATGGCCGTGGTTGACGATGCTTGCGCCGCCGAGCTTGAACGGGCCGCCTCCGACCACGGCATGGACGCTCTCGTGGAAGTCCACGATGAGAAGGAGTTGGAGCGGGCGATTCGCCTGAAATCGCAACTGATCGGCATCAACAATCGCGATCTGAAAACCTTCGCCACCACACTCGCGACCTGCGAGCGCCTGGCCGGTCTCGTTCCCTCCGGCCGCGTCATGGTCGGCGAGAGCGGCATATTCACGCCGGCCGATCTGGCGCGGCTCGCCAACGCCGGCATTTCGACGTTCCTCGTTGGCGAGAGCCTGATGCG
>JBAQAB010000405.1:0-1596 GCA_049285535.1 Xanthobacteraceae bacterium | reverse complement strand
CCGGACCTCAAGCCCGCATAAGAGTAGGACCGCTCCAACGATTGACCGCACCCCTCAGCGCGCCAATTGGATCTACTCAAATTATCGTCCGACTTCTTCAACAGAATCGGCCCATCGCGCCGTTTTTCGAATGTCCGGTGTTTGGCCGTTATGAGGGGAAGAGCCGACATTCAAGCGATTTGGCCGAAGTGCTGTTCTGCAATGTCCGGTGCGGATCAATAGGCGCCCATCCGCGCGAGGCCCGTGAGTAAAAAGGCTGCAGCCCAAAGCACCGGACCAAGCAGGCCCGGCCACCACGGTGCGTATCCGGGGATCAAGACAAACAGAATGAAAGGAATGTCGGCGATGCCGACCATCACCCCGTTGACCCAGAAGCCGAGCCGGTCGCTGTGCCAATTCAGCGTCAGTGCGAGCACGATCGCAGTCGCAGCAAACGCCGCCAAATAAAACGCCGTCTGCATCAAGCGCCCTTGAGCCATGGTTGCCGGCGAATTCTGCGCCAACTTATAAACCCCATAGGCTGCGGTGAAGTGCAGGAGTCCCCAACACACGTAAAGCGCTGCGCCAAGCTTAGCGGTTATCTTTTCCATAGAGTGCTCCTACGAAAACGGATGTGATCTTCGGCCAACACCCTAGCTTGGGTCTTTTTGAACTGGTTTCTGCACCAGTGTCTCGCGCAAATGCGGAAAGCGCTCGGTCAGAAGCGACCCTGGATAATAGGTTGTGGCGAAGGCCGGATGGGCGGCGATTGCCTCATACCAATGTTCAACGCGCGGCAGATCGCGCCAGTCGCTAGCGCGGCCGAGATCGGCCATGCGAACGATCGCTGGCATCAGCATGACGTCGGCGAGTGAAATATCGGCGCCGAGAAGCCACGGTCCGCCGCTCTTGGCGATTTCGGCATCCATGCGCTCGTAAGTGCGACGCAACCGTGCCAGTGCTTCGTCCATGTCCTTCTGCGGAAAGCCCTTGCGGCCCATTGCCAGCATGAATTCGCGCCGCAGCGGTTTTGACTCGGCGAACGCCTTAAACGCCTCCTCGCTCATTGCCGCAAAACGCGGCAGAAAGGCGAGATTGAACGTTGGCACCCGCACCGCCGCCGCTGCCATTTCGTCGATGAAATGCATGAGCGCGCGCATCCTGGCCCGTAATACGGGATCCTCCGGCGTGAATTTCGCGCGCTCCGGCGCAATTTCGTCGAGATATTCGATGATGACCGAAGAATCGACGATGATCGCGCCGTTATGATCGAGGGTCGGTACCACGCCATTCGGATTCAAAGCGAGATAATCCGGTTTGAGTTGATCGCCGGCGAGCAAGTCGAGCTTGATCTCGTCAAACGGAATATCCTTGGCGTTGAGCGCGAAGCGCACGCGCTGGCTGCAGGTCGACTGCGGTGCGTTGTAAAGTGTAAACGTCATGGTGCGCGACGCCCGAAAGTCTTGGTCGGAATTCCTGCGCCTATGAAGCCGATGCGCACAATGGCGCACCTTCCTCCGAGACGACAGGCGCGCCGTCACGCCGCATAGGCTGGCGCGACGGCTGCGGCCGACCTGACAGCGATGCCGAACTGCTCCACTGCTAACTCACCTGTGG
>JBAQAB010000404.1:0-1733 GCA_049285535.1 Xanthobacteraceae bacterium | reverse complement strand
GCACCAGCTCGGAAAACACATTGACGAGCTCGCGCAGCTTCGGCGGCAGCATGTTGACGACAACGTCCATGCGAATCTGCCGTCCTTCCCAGGCGACGGCGCAGCAACCGGTAAACACGCAGCCGACCATGAGGAAGAGCATGATCTCCTCGGCCCACGGGATCGAAATGCTGAAAAAGTAGCGGCCGATGATGTTGGCGAAATTGATCGCAACACTGGTGATCAGGAATATCGCCGCCGCCGCGCGGGTGAGCGCGAGGAGCCAACGCACGCCCTTGATTACACCGTCAATCACTCTCAAACCTCTCGTTGACGCCGGCCCCGGCGAGTGCCCGATCACTGGCTCGGCGACAATTCCGTGCGTTTCGCCGCGGCCGTCACGATCTCATAGGCCTCGCGGACGCCCGGTTTCGCTTTCGAAACGTCGTCGCCCACGCTCGACAGCGTTTGCATCATCTTGGCCTGCTCGTCGGCTGGAAGGCTGATCAGCTCGCCGCCTTTTTCCGTCCAAGCCTGGCGCGCTTTATTGAAGAGATCGAGCGCCGCCGGGTTGATCGCGCGCGTTTCCTTGGCGCCATCCTGGTCGACGATCTTTTGCAAATCTGGCGGCAGCGAATCGTACCATTTCTGGCTGATCTCGAGCATCAGGAAGATTTGCGGCTGATTGATCTCGGTGACGTATTTCGCGGCATCCTGATAGTGGAACGCCGAGAACACGGTAATCCCGGCGACCGCGCCGTCGATGGCACCCTGCTGCAGCGCCGGCAGCACGTCGCCGAGCGTCATCGCCACCGGAGTTGCGCCGAGCCGCTTCATCGCTTCAGACTGGAAATCGGAAGCGAAAATGCGGATCTTTTTGCCTTGGAAATCGGCGAGATGACGAATCGGCGTTTTGGAAACGAGCGAATCCGGCTGCGCGATGAACATGCCGACGCCGTGCAGGCCTTTGCCGGCGCCGAGCGAAAGCATCAATTTCAAGACCGCCGGATCGGCGGCGACGCGCTGACCGTGCTCGATCGAATTGACGAGCCCGGGGGTGGCCATCACCTCGAAACGTTCGTCGACGCCGACGAAGAATTCCGGCGGAATGACCGCGGCCTGGATGGCGCCGAACTGTACGCCTTCGATCTGACGCGGGATCGAGCCCAGTTGGCTCGCCGGATAGACCTCACCTTTGATGCGGCCGCCCGAATCCCGTTCGACCGCGGCGGCAAAATTCTTCGCCAACAGATGCGGCCCATCGTTGATGGTGGGTGTCGTGACTTTCATGACATAGGTTTTGTCTTGTGCCTGAGCCGCACCGAGCATGAGGCCGAGCAACGTAACGAGCACAGCGCTGGCAACCGCGGGCGCCACGATTCCCCATTTACCCGAGCCCATTTCACCCTCCCCTGTCAGGTGCCCGTTGCTGCTTGAGAACACGGCAGGTCGGGCATCAATTCAAGCGCCGTAGCTTTTATCGTTCAGCGGCCTGCTGCGGCGGATGACCGCAGCGGTGCATTGGCCGCGAGCGACGTTAGATGAAGGCCATCCGCCGAACAACGACAATCTCGTTCGGCTGCCGTTTCGCATTCCTATCGAATTCGTCGCGCTGCCTCCATGACTATTTGATAGGCAGCGGTGAGTTCCGGCTTCGTCCTGGAGACGTCTTCGCCGACGCTCGCAAGCGCATTGAGCATCGCCGACTGATCGTCGGGCGGCAGGCTGATCAGCTCGCCGCCATGCTCGGTCCA
>JBAQAB010000403.1:0-9716 GCA_049285535.1 Xanthobacteraceae bacterium | reverse complement strand
ACCCCTCCGCGATTCTGAGCGTGGCAGACATGCGACAGCGTTGCAGACGCCGCCGCTAGTCCGCTCCCAGCGGAGAGGCCCCCTCATCCCAACCTTCTCCCCGCACGCGGGGAGAAGGAGCGCGCATGCGCCCGCGACCGCGGGGCGGGATGTCAGGGCTTGCGGGTAAACGTATCGGCGCCGGAGACGGTCGGAAAACCCTTGGCGGTGCGCACCCAATGGGCGGTGATGGTGTTGCCGGAGACGGTGCCGGTCCAGGTGGTCTCGCCGCATTGCGCCGGACCGTTGAGCCACCACTCGACGGTGAACGTCACCTTGGCGCCGTGGACGAAGCCGGTCAGCTTTGACAGCGAATTGGAGCAGGCAAAATTCGGGTCATGAGCGACATAGATGCCGACGAATTCGGCCTGGTCCACCATCTGGTCGAATTCGAGATACGAATAGTTCTGGCTGGTCCAGCGCGACGGAATCGGCAGGGTTTGTGCCAGCGCCCCGGTAGTCGTTGCGGCGAGAAAAAATAAGACGGTGACGGCACGCGACGTAGGGCAGCCCTCCCACACATAGGCTTTTGCGAGGATATACGTTATCGAAAATCGTTATCCGCCAAAACCCACTTCGCCGGACCGCACCATGCCGCGCACCTTGGAAGATCTCGCCGTATTCTCAGCGCCGGCCGTGTTCGTGCTGCTATGGGCCTCGGGCTTTATCGGCGCGAAGCTCGGGCTTGGCTATGCCGAGCCGCTGACCTTTCTGGCGCTGCGCATGATCACGGTTGTCGTGCTGCTCGCCATCGTCATTGCCGCAACACGGCCGAAATGGCCGCCTGCCAACGGGCTCATGCACAGCGCCGCGACCGGGCTGATGGTGCACGGGCTTTATCTCGGCGGCGTGTTCGTCGCCATCGAGAACGGCTTGTCGGCGGGCCTTGTCGCGCTAATCGTCAGCCTGCAGCCGGTGCTCACGTCGACCGTCGCCAATCGCTGGCTCGGCGAGCGCGTGATGGCGCGGCAATGGTGTGGTTTGGCGCTCGGGCTCGCCGGCGTTTATCTGGTGCTGCAGGCCAAGATCGCAACTGGCGAGGCGACGCCGCTGGCCTGGATCGCGGCGACCGTGGCCCTTGTCGGCATTACGGTCGGCACGCTTTATCAAAAACGCTTCGGTGGCGGCATCGATTGGCGGCCGGCTCTGTGCATCCAATACGCGGCGGCCGGACTGTTGTTTTGCCTCGGCGCGCTCGCTTTCGAAACCCGCGTCGTGCATTTTACGCCGCAGTTCCTGTTCGCGCTCGGCTGGCTCGTCTTGGTTTTGTCGCTCGGCGCGGTGTGGCTGTTGTATTTCCTGATCCGCCGCGCCGCGGCAACCCGCGTGGTGAGCCTGTTCTATCTCACCCCGCCGGTGACGGCCTTCATGGCGTGGGCCTTGTTCAACGAAGAGCTGGCGCCGCTGTCGCTTCTCGGCATGGCAGTCTGCGTCGCCGGCGTGTTTCTGGTGAACTGGCGGCCGCGTGGCGCCGCGGCATGACTTTAGCGCCAGCCGCCGCCGCCGTTCACGTAGACCGTGTCCGCGGTCATGAATGGGCAGGCGTCCGAGCACATGAAGAGGACAAGCTCGCCGATTTCCTCCGGCGCGCCGAAGCGCTTCATCGGCACGTCTTCGAGGAAGCGCTGCACCAGTTCCGGCGAGGAGCCCGCCGCGTCCTGGAACGGCGTCTGGATCGGCCCCGGCGAGATCGACAAAGCGCGGATGCCTTGGGTAGCGAATTCGCGCGCCACGCCCATGGTCATCGACACCACCGCGCCCTTGGCCGCGGCGTAATGGACCGAGGAGCCCGGGCCGCCGCGCCGGTGCGCCATGCTGGCGACATTGACGATGACGCCGAACTGGTTTTTCAGCATATGCGGCAGCACCGCCTGCATCGCATAAAGCGTGCCGTCGACGTTGAGCGCGAAGGTCTTCCTCAGAAGAGCATCGTCGATGTCGAGGAATTTGGCGCGGCGAAACGCGGCGCCGGCCGAATTGAACAGAAACTGCACGCTGCCGAAAGCGGCAAGGGCCCGCTCAACCATGTCAGTAACTTGCGCGCGCGACGTGACGTCGACTTTGAGCGCCAGAGCCTGGCTGCCTTTGCCGTTGACCGCAGCGGCGGTGTCGCGCGCGCCGTGTTCGTTGACGTCGGCGCAGACCACGTTGGCGCCTTCGCGCGCGAAGATCAGCGCCGTGGCGCGGCCGATGCCGCTGCCAGCGCCGGTGATGATGACGGTCTTTCCGGCAAAATAATCCGGTGTCTTCGGCATGGCGCGTCTCCCCATTTTTATAAGGGATATTGTGCCTGCTCGTCGCAACTACGACAATCGGGTGGCGCGTGCACCGTCACAATCAACGGGCGTTTTCGCCACCACGGCAATTCGAAAGTCGAGCTGGCCGATGACTTAGGCCGCCACGAGGCGCGCCGAGCGCAACTGCAGCAATGCGGCCTTGGCCGCCGCCGGCGCGACCCGGGTCGGCGCCACCGCACAAGCCGGTGCCGGGCGGACCACGGCGTTGCGCAGGTAAGGCGGACGCTCGCACCACAAATATTCAAAAATGTGGCCGCTCGATTTGTGCGCCAAACGGATGGTCGACCCCTCGATCGCCACGTCGAAGCTCGCTTCGCTGCCTTTCATTTTCAGATTCGGCGAGCGCAGACCGAAGGCGGCATGCAGGACCCGATCGACGTCGTCTGAGGTGAATGGCTTGTGCAGGAATGCACAAGCGCCGCTGTCCAGCGCGGCGTCCTCTGTGGCCAGGCTGCGTTCGGAGGAGATCATCACAACCTTGAGCAAGGGCTGGATGAGAAGGAGCTGCTTGATCGTGGCAAGCCCGCCCAGGCCGGGCATATTGCAGTCGAGGAACACGGCGTCGAACGGCGCCATGCGGGCCAGCGCCAGCGCTTCCTCGCCATTGCCGGCCTCGGTCACCTCGCAATTAAAGACGCTGCCGCCTACGATTTTCTGCACGATCTGCCGCACCGCCGACGAATCGTCGACGATGAGGACCTTGGTCGGCGAGGTGATGCGGTTATAGGTCTTCATGATAGCGAGCGCGTCGGCAACGCCGAACGGCTTGAACAGGAATTCGTAGGCGCGCAGCCGGATCGCCACTTCCACGGCTTCGGTCGCCGGTGGGGTCGACATCAAGGTGATGAAAGTCTGGTTGCCTTGCTTGCGGGCGGACCACATCGCCTCGGTTCCCGACAGTTCCGGCATATGCACGTCGATAAATGCGATGTCGACATTGGCGCCGTTGAGCAAGGTCAGACAGTCGCGGCCATTGTCGGTCGACGTCAACCGCACCGGTAGCTTCGACACATGCGCGGCCTCACTGAGAACCTCCTGCGCAACGGTCGAATCGTCGGCAATCAGCATGCTGATGGCGCGCGGCATCGCGGTACTCCAGACTTTCGGTCGCCCACGTCGAGTTAAAGCATTGAATCCAGCCGCGGTTCGACGGCATGTCCGATCCTGATTGCTGGTTTGCCACCAGATCGCAAAAAAAACGCTTCAAAAATAAGCTCTTGTCGCACGGTTGCGTATTTGGGTGCGTATCTTGTTCTTTCGGCTCGGCGGCGAAGCCCCGCCGGCGCGCGGGCTTGGCTGCGGCGTAAAATCCAGGCAGGCTAGGTCGGCACGGGCGGGACAATCCTCCGGCGTCCGCACAAGCTTGGGAACCCAATCATGTCGCCGCGCGCACCCATCGAATACCGCGATGCCTCGCCGCAAGTCCGCGCCGTATTCGACGACATCAAGCGGATGCGGCAGGTCGCCGACGTCAATAATTTTTGGAAATACCTGGCCCACGATCCGGCGACGCTCGAACACACCTGGACAAGCGTGAAGGAGATCATGTCCCCCGGTGCGCTCGACGCGCTCACCAAGGAGATGATTTATGTCGCCGTCAGCGTCACCAACGGCTGCGGCTACTGCATTGCCAGCCACAGTGCCGCGGCGCGCAAGGCGGGCATGAGCGAAGCGATGTTCGGAGAGCTGATGGCGGTCGTCGGCATGGCCAACGAAACCAACCGGCTCGCCAACGGCTATCGCGTGCCAATCGACAGCGCGTTCGAGTAGGGCGCCAGGTGGTCAGCCCTTGGCGTTGTTGGTAGTCTGCGGCGCGGTCGGCGCCGCCGGGCCACTATGGCCGCCGGCAGCCGGTGCGCCTGACTGGGCAACGGAACTCGTCGGAGCCGACGTCGACGCGATATCGCTCGGCGCATTGAGCCCATACAAGACGACGGCAAGGATTACCACGGCCGCCAATGCAAACAGCGTGATTCCGCCGACGCTTGTCTTGCCGGTCGACATTTGCAGGAACGGATCCGGTTGTTCTTTGACCGGGGTTGGCAGTGTGGCACGCAGTGCGGCGTCGTGATCGATTGGGTGGATATTTTCTTCAGCCATGGCGATTCCTCGGGCGCGATAGTCACTTAAGACAACCGAGCGACGCGGATCGAGTTCCCGCCGGGCGCGGATGGTTGGCGGAAGCGGACAAGTTTCACTCAAATGCCAAGAAAAGGCGACGAGGCGCTTTAGGCGTTCTGCAAGCGCGGGTTGCTATTGCATTCTTTCCGAGGCAGAGCCCTCGGAAGGTAGCGCTACAATATGGCCCAGGGTTCGACGAGCTCAGCAAATCCTGCCGACCGGCGCCAAGCGCCGCGGCGCACGATCAATCGCCTGGCTAAGATCCATCCCGGCAACGGCGCGCTGCCACGCGATTGCATGATCACCGATATTTCGACCGGCGGCGTACGGCTGCATGTCGAAGGCTACGAAGTAGCGGACGATTTTGTTCTGCTGCTTTCCGGCGACGACCTAGCCAAGGAATGCAATTACCAAGTCGTGTGGCGGCTTGGTCACGAGATCGGCGCGAGATTTGTCGGTCTGATCCGCCGGTCAGAATTAGGCGCGCGCGGTTAGTCTGTCTGAGCGACGCGCAAACGGCCCCGGCAAGAAACCGGGGCCGTTTTATTTCATTGTACCGTCCGCTTTCCTGCGGCCGGTGCGCTAATGGGCGGTGTCCGGCTGCGCCGGGCTAGCGGGCGCCGGATTATTCGGCGTCGCGGTTACCGGCGGCGTCGGGGTGCCGGGCGCCGGCGTTACGCTCGGCGGCGGAACAGGCGCCGGCGCGGTCATATGGGTCGCCGCGGGCGGGGCTATGTCGTTCGACGCGGTATTGGTGCCGAGCTGTCCCGGCTTATGGCCGTAGCCGAACACCACCGCTAAAACCACCACCAGGAATATCGCGGCGGCAATCCACCCCCAGGCCGGGTTGGGCGGGCGCACGTTGGGGTCGAGCTGGGGATCGCTTCGCAGCGGATCCTCCGGACTCCGGTAATCGTAATTGCGAAAGTCAGACATGATGGGTCTCCGTCCATCGTTGGGTCTGACGAATAACCTTGGGTGGCAGGGTGCCGTTCCCCGCCCCACACGGAATATCTTCCAGCCGATCAGCTATCCGCGCGGAACTCGCTATTGGTTCCGTGTCACAAATCCATTCTTGCCGGGCGATTGCCCCCGACTGGCGCTGGTTGGTCCGCAGTGACTTTTTCGGCAAACCGATTATGGTGCGTCCGCCGCGCTCGTAGCTCAGCTGGATAGAGCATCAGACTTCGAATCTGAGGGTCGGGAGTTCGAATCTCTCCGAGCGCGCCACTGCGCGCAGTTTGCGGCAACGGTGAAACAATAGTTGCGCGGCGGGAAACATCCGCCGCCCAACGGCCCGCCGCAGCAACGGGCCGCTCTAGTCATTGCCTGGCGACCCCGCGACGATCAGGCGATCGTTTCACGCTCTCGCGACGCGCTGTCCGCCGCTTTGGTGTCGCCACGCTCCTGCGGTACCGCCGGCAATTGCAGCACGTTCGCAGTTTGGCCAGGAACAAGCCGCGTCACCATCACGATCTGGCCGCCGGGGAATTCCAGCGCGTCATGATGGACATGCGGATCGTCCATGTTGATCTGGCGGAAGCGGGCGACGCGCTCTTCGATCCGGGCCCGGCCGAACATGCTGAACGCGCGGTCGTATTGCACGGGCTGGTCGAAGGCGATCTCGGTGCCGGGAAGGAGGCACACCGCGACCTCCGGCTCCGGCTGGCCGGCCTCGCTGAAGCCGCGCGTGATCGATTTGACGAAATCGGTGGAGACAAGCTTGTCAGCGACCTTGGCCGGTCGCGACGCCATGAGGTGAAGGCTGTAGTCGCACATAGCATGGCACTCCTGTGAGGGCATTGCTGTCGAGGGCCGCCAAACGGCTCCATCTTTCGGGCAAACCCGGCGCTTGGTTAAATGTTCCTGGCTTGGGCAGGTGATCCCGCATTTTCGGCATTCGGGTTGTTCCACTTTGCGGAGAAAGCCGGCCGGTCGTTAAAATTTTACAACAGCTATTGGATGAAGCTTCATGGATGCCGGTTAGCTTGACCCTGTTGGGGTCCCCATGTGGCAAGCATCCTCCAAGGCAGAGGTCTTCCTTCGCAAAGCGAAGCAGCAGAGCTCCCACTACGATATCATTCAAAATCTCATCCAAGCCGTTGACGAGCTCACCCGCGAAGTGAAGCGTTTGGATAATGAGGTCCATCGGGTTCAGCGGGACGTCCAGTTCAAGCGGCGGTTCTGATCACGTCCGGCCGCCGCAAATAGCGGTCGACGCTGCGGCGCCGCGATCGCCTTCGGCGCGCCATCCCGAACGCTCGATTGCAAATCCACCGGCGCCGTCATAGACCGCTCTATCGGGCGATGGGCGCTGCGACCATTGATGGCGCGGTCGGGGGGATGGACGATCTAACCGGCGAAAAGCACGGCGACGTTTCCGGCGCATCGGTTGCCAGGAACGTCAGCCGCGCCGCATTGCACGGCCGCACCGAAAACGTGCCTCGCGGCATCATTCTGATGATCATCGCGACGGTGCTGTTCGCCAGCGCCTCAGCCGCCAGCAAATGGCTGGTCGCGATCTATCCGGTCGGCGAGGTCCTGTTCCTGCGCTCGCTGTCGTCGTTCTTGGCGTGCGCCGTCGTGATGCTGCCGGTCACCGGGCTGTCGGTGTTCGTAACGCGTCGGCCGCTCGATCATCTGGCGCGCGGGCTATCGCAATCGATTTCACAGGCAGCGTTGCTGCTCGCCTTCAGCCTGATGCCGCTCGCCGGCGCGGTCGCCATCAATTTTTCGGCGCCGTTGTTTGCCGCGCTGGTTTCGATCGTCTGGCTAAAGGAGCGTGCCGGCTACGTGCGTGGCACAGCCCTCGTCGTCGGCTTTCTGGGCGTGCTGATCGTCACCAATCCCGGCGCCAATTCGCTGACGCTGGGCGCGCTGTTCGCGCTCGTCAACGCCGTCATGTACGGCACCGTCACGGTCGCGGTGCGCGGCATGACCCGAACGGAGTCGGCCAATACGCTGGTGATCTGGCAATTGGCGGTGCTGACGTTCTTTCACAGCTTTCTTCTGGTTTTCGGCTGGCGATGGCCGTCGACGCTCGACGCCGCGATGCTGTTCGGCACCGGCTTCATCAATGCGCTCGGGCAATGGTTCTGGACCAAGGCGCTGCATCTGGCGCCGGCGGCGGCGGTGACGCCGTTCTACTATCTGATGCTGGTCTGGGCGCTCCTGATCGGCTTTGTGGTCTGGGGCGAGGTGCCCACGGTGAGCCTTCTCGTCGGCTCCTCCGTTGTGGTGGCGACTGGGCTGTTCTTGTTCTTGCGCGAGGCGCGTCTGCAACGGCGCTTGGCCTGATGCGGTCCGCGCCTGCGACGGTTCGGCATCTGCTGACAACGGGCGGAATACCGCTATAGTGCCGGTCCGCGCGTAACGCCCTAACGGCTCTGGGCTGAGCGCAATTGCCGGCATAAGGCAACGGAAATATCGGGGGAAACGTGAAACGCCGAAATTTTCTCAAGCTCGGAGCTGGGGCGGCTGCGCTTCCTTTTCTCGCTCGCCGTAGCTTTGCGGCCGACTATCCGACGCGGCCGGTGCAGGTGATCGTCGGGCAGGCCGCCGGCAGCTCGTCGGACATCACCGCGCGGTTGTTGACGCAACCGGTTTCGCAACAGCTCAAACAGCAGTTCATCGTCGAAGTGAAGCCGGGCGCGACAGGTAACATCGCGACCGAAGCGGTCGTGCATGCGGCGCCCGACGGCTACACGCTCCTTCTGGTGAATTCGCAAAACACCATCAACGAGGCGCTGTTTCCCAATCTGCCATTCGATTTCGTTCGCGATATCGAGCCGATCGCCGGCATCGACAAGGTGCCTCTGGTGATGGAGGTCAATCCGGCCTTTCCGGCAAAGACCGTTCCGGAATTCATTGCTTATGCCAAAGCGCATCCGGGCAAGATCAACATGGCATCGGGAGGCGTCGGCGGACCGCAGCACGTCGCCGGCGAATTGTTCAAATACATGGCCGGTGTCGATTTGGTGCACGTGCCCTATCACGGCTCGACGCCTGCATTGGTCGATCTGATGGCGGGGCAGGTGCAGGTGATGTTCGACGTCACGCCGTCGTCGCTGCCGCAAATCAAGGCCGGCAAGCTGCGGCCGCTCGGCGTCACCACGCCGCAGCCGCTGGACGTATTGCCCGGTGTGCCTCCTATTGCCCAATTCTTGCCGGGCTATGAGGCGTTCGGCTGGATCGGCTTCGGCGCGCCCAAGGGCACGCTGCCCGAGATCATCGCCACACTCAATAAGGCGTTCAACGCGGCGCTTGCCGATGCGAACGTGAAAGCGCGGCTTGCGGACCTCGGCGGTATCGAGATGGAGCCCAATACGCCGGCCGAGTTCGGCAAGTTCATCGCGGACGACACCGACAAGTGGCGCAAGGTGGTGCAATTCGCCCATCTCAAGCCGGAATAAACGCAAATCAATATTTGCCGAAAATAAAAATTTGGGGAGGAACTATGTCACTGTCACGCCGCAAACTTCTTCATCTTGGCGCCGGGGTCGGTGCCGCGGGCGCTTACCCACGTTTCGCTTTCGCCGCCGATTATCCGACCCGGCCGGTCACCCTCATCGTGCCGTTCGCCGCCGGCGGCGCAACCGACATATTGGCGCGGATGATCGCCGATCCGATGAGCAAGTCATTCGGACAAACGGTTATTGTCGAAGATCTCACCGGCGCGGCCGGCTCCATCGGCGTTGGCAAGGTCGCGCACTCGGCCGCCGACGGCTATACGCTGTGTGTCGGCACCTTGACGACGAACGTGCTGATCGGCGGCCTCTACAAATTGGATTTCGATGTGCTCAACGATCTGACGCCGATCGCCGAGCTTGCCTACGAACCCCTTTTGATTTGCGTCAAGAACAGCCTGCCGGTGCATAACCTCAAGGAACTGATCGCCTGGCTCAAGGATAACCCCGGCAAGGCCAGCGTCGGCATTCCCGGCGTTGGGTCGACCGGGAATCTTGCCGGGCTGTCGTTCCAGAAAGCCACCGGCACCACGTTCCAATTCGTGCCCTATCGCGGCGACGGGCCGGCGGTGCAAGACATGATGGCCGGGCAGATCGACATGATGATCGAGCCGTCGTCCAATTTCACTGCGCAGGTGAAGGCGGGGACCATCCGCGCCATCGCGGTGCCGTCGAAGACGCGCATGACCAGCTTGCCGGAGGTGCCGACGACGGATGAAGCCGGGCTGCCGGGCTTTTATGCGTCGATCTGGTTCGGCATGTGGGCGCCGAAGGGCACGCCGCAGGATGTTCT
>JBAQAB010000402.1:0-2377 GCA_049285535.1 Xanthobacteraceae bacterium | reverse complement strand
GAACTCGAACCCGGCATCGAGGGACTGATCCACGTCTCGGAAATGTCGTGGACCAAGAAGAACGTGCACCCGGGCAAGATCGTTTCGACTTCGCAAGAGGTCGAGGTGCAGGTGCTCGAGGTCGATCCGGTCAAGCGGCGTATCTCGCTCGGTCTCAAGCAGACCATGCGCAATCCGTGGGAAGTGTTCGTCGAGAAATATCCGCAGGGCTCGGTGGTCGAAGGCGAGGTCAAGAACAAGACCGAATTCGGCCTGTTCCTCGGTCTCGACGGCGACGTCGACGGCATGGTTCACCTGTCCGATCTCGATTGGAAACGTCCCGGCGAGCAAGTCATCGAGGAGTACAAGAAGGGCGACAAGGTCCAGGCGCAGGTTCTCGACGTTGACGTCGAGAAGGAGCGCATCTCGCTCGGCATCAAGCAGCTTGCGGAAGGCGGCGCGCCTGCCGCCGCCGCGGGCGAAGCCGTCCCCGGCGACCTCAAGAAGGGCGTCGTCGTCACGTGCGAAGTTACCGAGGTGAAGGAAGGCGGCATCGACGTGAAGATCGTCGGCACCGAATACACGTCCTTCATCAAGCGTTCCGAGCTGGCGCGCGACCGGTCCGAGCAGCGGCCCGATCGCTTTGCCGTCGGCCAGAAGGTCGACGCGCGGGTCACCCAGTTCGACCGCCGCACCCGGCGCGTCACCGTCTCCATCAAGGCGCTGGAAGTCGCCGAGGAGAAGGAGGCAATCGCGCAATACGGCTCGTCGGATTCCGGCGCCACGCTGGGCGACATCCTGGGCACCGCGCTCAAGCGCAAGGGCGAGGAAGCCGAAGACAACGAAAAGGAAGAGACGGAAGAGGAAGATTGACAGCTCATTGCGGGGCTCAGGCCCCGCAATGATCAAGTGTGGGGGCGGAGCAAGAGGAAGGGACCATGTCGCTTGACGCCGACCTGATCGTCGACCGCCGCCGATTGCGGCGCAAGCTCACGTTCTGGCGCGTGCTTGCCATCGTCGTTATCGTCATTGGCGTCGCGGCGACGGCGGCGATCGCCAGCAACCGCGCCGGTCTGTTCGGCGTCCGGCCCTACATCGCGCGCGTGACAATCTCGGGCTTGATTCGCGGCGATCAGGAACGGGTCCGGGCGCTTGATCTCCTCGGCAACTCGTCGCTGGCGCGGGCGGTCATCGTCCATGTCGATAGCCCCGGCGGCACCACGGCCGGGTCCGAACAATTGTTCGATTCGCTTTCACGGCTGCGCGAGAAAAAACCGCTCGTGGTCGTCGTCGACAGCATGGCCGCGTCCGGCGGCTACATCACTGCGCTTGCCGCCGATCACATCGTGGCGCAGCAGACATCGCTGGTCGGATCCATCGGCGTGCTGTTCCAATATCCCAATGTGTCGGAGCTGCTCGGCAAGATCGGCGTGAAGGTCGAAGCGGTAAAATCGACGCCGCTCAAAGCGGCGCCCGACGGTTACGAGCCGACCAGCCCTGAGGCGACCGCCGCGCTCAATGCCATCATCCAGGATTCCTATTCCTGGTTCAAAGGCCTGGTGCAAAATCGCCGCCATCTTACCGACGACCAGCTCGCAGCGGTCGACGACGGCCGGGTCTTCACCGGGCATCAGGGCCTTGGGCTCAAGCTGATCGACGAGCTCGGCGACGAACGCACTGCATTGGCGTGGCTAGCCAAAGAAAAGCACATCGACGCCAAGCTTCCGGTGCGGGATTATCGGCTGCAAAGCCGGTTCAGCGACCTGACCTTCCTCCACGCCGCCGCGACAGCCGCCCTCGATGCGGCGGGGCTCAACGCGCTGGCTCAGCGCCTCGACCTCTGGGGCGCCGCCGACGCGGCGGGGCCTTTCAACCTTGACGGTCTATTGGCCCTTTGGCACCCTGCCGGCGTGAATTGAGCGGCGTTCGCGGACGAACCAATCATTGCGGCGTTAAGGGCGGCGGACCATGATCAAGTCAGAACTCGTTCAGCATATCTCCACGCAGAACCCCCACCTTTACCAGCGCGACGTTGAGAACATCGTCAACGCCATCCTGGGCGAGATCATCGCGGCGATGGCGCGCGGCGACCGCGTCGAATTGCGCGGTTTCGGCGCATTTTCGGTCAAGCAGCGCCCGGCGCGCACCGGGCGCAATCCGCGCACCGGCGCCCATGTCGCCGTCGATCAGAAATGCGTGCCGTTCTTCAAGACCGGCAAGGAGATGCGCGAGCGGCTCAATCGTCCGAGCGCGGGTTGACCGGCGCATTGCGATCGGCCGGAAGTTTGCTCCGCAAGATCGTTGCGGCGCTTATCCTCGTGACGCTCGGCGTCATCCTCATCGCGTTCGCGGTCGCTAATCGCCAAGCCGTGACGGTGTCGTTCGATCCGTTCAATAC
>JBAQAB010000401.1:0-15585 GCA_049285535.1 Xanthobacteraceae bacterium | reverse complement strand
AAGCTGGCGCGGCGGTAACCCGTTCAGCCTCGGCATCGCGTCCGGAACGCCGCGCGCCGACGGTTTTGTGCTGTGGACGCGGCTGGCGCCCGACCCGCTGTCGGGCAATCCTGACGCGCCGGGCGGCATGAGCGGCGGCGACGTGACGCTGCGCTACGAAATCGCAACCGACGAGGCCATGGCCAAGGTGGTGCGGCGGGGCGAGGCGACCGCGGAGCGCACCTTCGGCTATTCGGTGCATCTCGACGTGGCTGGCCTGGAGCCAAGCCGGCAATACTGGTACCGGTTCACAAGCGGTGACGCGCAGAGTCCGATCGGCCGCGCCAGCACGCTTCCGGCTGCGGGCACGGCGCTCGACAAGCTCCGCTACGGCTATGTGTCCTGCTCCAATTACGAGCACGGCTATTTTTCCGGCTATCGCCATCTCACCGACGAGAATCCGGAATTCGTGCTGTTCCTCGGCGACTACATCTACGAGACCATCGAGGAAAACCGCCCGATCGTGCGACGGCATTCCGATGGCGTCGAAGCTGCTACGCTGCCGACCTACCGCAACCGCTATACACAATACCGGCTCGACCCGGATTTGGCGCGCCTGCATGCGCAGGTGCCGGCGATCGTCACCTGGGACGATCACGAGGTGCAGAACGACTATGCCGATAAGTGGTCGGAATATTTCGACGACCCGGCCCAATTTCTGCTGCGGCGGGCGGCGGCCTATCAGGCGTTCTACGAGCACATGCCGGTGCGGCCGATCATCTCGCATCCCGAAGGCCCGCGCATGCGGGTCTACGATCGCTTCACCTTCGGCGATCTCATCGAAATCTCGTTGCTCGACGGACGGCAATACCGCTCGCGCGAAGCCTGCTATCGCGCCCCCAATAAGGGCGGCGGCCATTTGGAGACCAATGCCGGCTGTCCGGAGCGGCTCGATCCGGGCCGCACCATGATCGGCTTCGATCAGGAAGCGTGGCTTTATTCCAATCTCGCGCATTCCAAGGCGCAATGGAATCTGATCGCGCAGGATGTGCTGATGGCGTAGTTGCGGGAAAAAGAGAACAGCGTCGACGCGTTCTGGACCGACGATTGGGACGGCTATCCGGCCAACCGGGCACGGCTGTTGCAGCACATTCATGACAGCAAAGTGGCCAATCCGGTGGTCGCCTCGGGCGATATCCATTCGTTTTTCGCCAACGATCTCAAACTCGATTTCAACGACGCGAAATCGCCGATCGTAGCGACTGAGTTCGTCGGTACCTCGATCTCGTCCTATGGACCGCCCTACGATCCGATCGAGCAAGCGTTGCCGGACAATCCGCACATCCATTTTTTCGAGAGCCGGCGGCGCGGCTACGTCGTCGTCGATCTGCAGCGCGACAAGATGCAGGCGCAGATGCGGGCGGTCTCCGACGCGCACGATCCGCGGGCCACTGTCGAGACGTTGAAGACTTACGTGGTGGAAAGCGGCCAGCCCGGTGTGACGGAGGCTTGAGTCATTCCGCCAATCTGCCGCAGCGCCTCGCCGGCGGCCATGGCGGCGGCGATCGCCACGTTGAGCGAACGCAGGCCCGGACGCATCGGGATCAAAAGCCGCGCGTCGGCGGCGGCGTGAACCTGTTGCGGCACCCCCGCCGATTCGCGGCCGAACAGCAGGATATCGTCCGCCTCAGAGCGATAATCGAGGTAGGGCATCGAGGCCGCGGTCGTGAACAAGACGAGCCGATGACCTTCTCGCCGCCGCCAGCCGTCGAATTCCCGCCATGAGTTGTGCCGCGTCAGCGCGACGGCATCGAGATAATCCATGCCGGCGCGGCGGAAGGCGCGATCCGACGTTGGAAAGCCGGCCGGTCCGATCAGATGGGCATCGACGCCGAGGCAGGCGCACAGCCGCAACACCGTTCCAGTGTTCTGCGGGATATCGGGCTCATACAGCGCGATTCGAAGCGTCATGTCACAGAAGGGGTGAGCTGCGGCAGCGATCCGGATCGGGCCGCATAGGTTGCATTGTGGGTGTCGTTACGGTCAGACTTGCACTATCGCGGCAAGGATGCCAATAAAACGCCGCCGGAATGCGTCGCTTCGGACCTTCCCAAGGCCGGAGGCGACCGGTCCTTCCGCCGCCGCACGGGGCCTACCGGGGGCGGTTTGCAGCGCGGACGGGACAACCGGCCAGACGTAAGAGGGTCGAGGCGGTGACAGCAATCTCAACGGCGAGACGTACGCGCCGGGATTTCCTTTCCACTCCGACTGCCGCCGGCACCGTGACGAATCGGCGAAGCATCGAGCAATCAGGCATATAAGGTTCGACTATGAGCGGACACGCGACCTACCAGCCGCAGAGCCCCTTCATGAAATGGATGGAGCGGCGGCTGCCGATTGCAAGCCTCGTCTATTCCTCCTTCATCGCCTATCCGACGCCACGCAACCTGAACTATTGGTGGACGTTCGGCGGCATTCTCACCTTCATGCTCGGCGTGCAGATCCTCACCGGCGTGGTGCTGGCAATGCACTACACTCCGCACGTCGATTACGCCTTCAATTCCGTCGAAGGCATCATGCGCGACGTTAATTACGGCTGGCTGTTGCGCTATATGCACGCCAACGGCGCTGCCTTCTTCTTCCTTGCCGTCTACGCCCATATCGCCCGCGGCATGTATTACGGCTCCTACAAGGAGCCGCGCGAGGTGTTGTGGATCCTCGGGGTCATCCTGTTCCTGCTGATGGTGGCAACAGGGTTCATGGGCTACGTGCTGCCGTGGGGGCAGATGAGCTTCTGGGCCGCGACCGTGATTACCAACCTGTTCTCGGCGATCCCCGGCGTCGGCGGCTCGATCGTCACCTGGCTGTGGGGCGGTTATGCCGTCGGCAATCCGACGCTCAATCGCTTCTACTCGCTGCACTATCTGTTGCCGTTCGTCATCGCCGGCGTCGTGGTGCTGCACATCTGGGCGCTGCACATGGTCGGCCAGAACAATCCGACCGGCGTCGAGCCGAAAACCGAGAAGGACACCGTGGCGTTCACGCCCTACGCCACGGTGAAGGACGCCTTCTTCATCGGCCTGTTCTGCATCGTGTTCGCGTATTTCATCTTTTACGTCCCGAACTATCTCGGCCATTCGGACAATTACATTCCGGCCAATCCGAGCCAGACGCCGACCCACATCGTTCCGGAATGGTACTATCTGCCGTTCTACGCCATTCTGCGCGGCATCCCGAGCAAGCTCCTCGGCGTGACCGCGCTTGCCGGCTCGATCGTTGTGTTGGCGTTCCTGCCGTGGCTCGATACGTCGCCCGTGCGCTCGGCGAATTACCGCCCGCTGTACCGCCAGTTCCTGTTCATCTTCTTTGCCTGCGTCATCGGGCTCGGTTATCTCGGATCTCAGGAACCGACCGGCGGCTATGTGATCGCGGCGCGAATTCTCACCGCGTATTATTTCGCGTTCTTCTTCATCATCCTGCCGCTGTTGGGCTTGTTCGAGACGACCAAACCGCTGCCGAATTCGATCTCGGAATCGGTGCTGCGCGAGGGTGTGCCGATCGGCGCGTCCGCGCCGCCGCCCGGCGGGCGCGGTTAAGGGGACCAGGCCAATGAAAATTCGTCACAGCATCATCCTGGGCCTCACGTTGGCAGCTGCGTTGACCGCCGGCGCGACACTGGCAGCGGCGCAGGAGGCGGATGCGCCGCCGCGGCAGCATTGGTCGTTCTCCGGTCCGTTCGGTACCTACGATCCGGCGCAGTTGCAGCGCGGCTTTAAGATTTACCGCGAGGTTTGCTCGAACTGCCACAGCCTCAAACTCTTGTCGTTCCGCAATCTGGCCGATCCCGACGGCCCGGCCTTTACCGAGGCGCAGGCCGCCGCCATTGCCGCCACCTTCCAGGTCACCGACGGTCCCAACGATCAGGGCCAGATGTTTCAACGGCCGGGCAAGATTTCCGACTATTTCCCGCCGCCGTTCCCGAACGACCAGGCTGCCCGCGCCGCGCTCGGCGGCAAGCTGCCACCCGACATGTCCGACCTTGCCAAGGCGCGCAGCTACGAATGGGGCTTTCCGCGGTTCGTCATCGACGCCTTCACGATGTACCAGGAGGACGGCCCGGATTATATCCACGCCATTCTGAATGGTTACACCGATCCGCCGGCCGGTTTTGCCCTGCCGCCGGCCGGCCAATACAACAAGTACTTCCCCGGTCACGCCATCGGCATGCCGAAGCCGTTGAGCGACGGCCAGGTGGAATATACCGACGGCACGCCGACGACGGTCGACCAATACGGCCGCGACGTCGCCGCCTTCCTGATGTGGGCGGCGGAGCCGAAGCTCGATGCGCGCAAGCGCCTCGGTTTCCAGGTGATGAGCTTCCTTATCGTGTTCAGCGGGCTTCTTTACTTCACCAAGAAGAAGGTCTGGTACGCCGTGCTGCACGACCCGGAGCTGGAAAAGCCGCGCGCGCCGACCGAATATAAGAGCTGAGTATTTGCGAACGGCGTGGGGCTTCCGGCAATGACCAGCGTCGCGCTCGAAAACGATCTCAAGGCCGCGATCCGCACCATCCCGGACTATCCGAAACCGGGCATCATGTTTCGCGACATCACCACGCTTTTGGGTGATGCGCGGGCCTTCCGCCGCGCCGTCGATGAGCTGGTGCAGCCCTGGGCCGGCCGCAAGATCGACAAGGTCGCCGGCATCGAAGCGCGCGGCTTCATTCTCGGCGGCGCTATTGCGCATCAGATCTCGTGCGGTTTTGTGCCGATCCGCAAGAAGGGCAAGCTGCCGTTCAAGCGCGTCAGCATTGGCTATTCGCTCGAATACGGCATCGACGAAATGGAAATGCACGAGGACGCCCTGGTCAAGGGCGAGCGGGTTATCCTGGTCGACGACCTCATCGCCACCGGCGGCACCGCGGAAGCGGCGGTCAAGCTGCTCAAGCAAGTCGGCGCCGATGTCGCCGCCGCCTGCTTCATCATCGATCTGCCGGAGCTCGGTGGGGCCGAAAAAATCAGGAAGCTCGGCGTTCCGGTCCGTACCTTAATCAGCTTCGAAGGGCATTGATCCGGCGGCCTGCGCCCGGAAGCCTTAGCGGGCCTGCCGCACCGGCTCTTTGCTCATGCCGCGGAGCGAGGATTCAAGCTCGCCGATCAAGAGCCGCAGCTCGAGATCGCGGAACTGCGCGAAAATCCCGCCGATCCAGCTATGCACTTCGGTAGGGCCGCCCGGCTGGCGCGCCATATAGGTCGAGAACGAGAAGCCGGGCCGGTCGATGACACCGCGGACGATCGGCGACAGGCGCGGGATGCGGATGACGCCAAAGTCCTGGCGCGTCGGCGGGAAATCCTGCGGCACGAACATGAACGACGCGGCTTCGTTATGCACCGGCACGAACGTGGTTCGCGGCAGGCGGCGCCGCAGCTCGGCATAGCTCTTCGCGGTGGCGGGCGCGGAATCGGTCACGAACAGCACGACCGGGTCGATGCCCCGCCGCCGCGCCTCCTGCTCGAAGCCGATCTCCGCCATCACCGAGAAGAATTGCTCGAACAAGGCATAGCCCAGATCGATCACGGTGGTGCGCCATTGATCGGTGACCAGCCGGTCGAACAGCGCCATTTGGCCGCGGGTGTCGGCGATATCGACGGTCCAGACCAAATTGGGGAAGTACGGCGCTAAAGCAGGCTCGCGCGGATCGAGATCGTAGCCGACCAGCGAGGCCCGCCCGCTCAAGCGGAAGAACTCGATTAAGAGCCGGGAAATCAGCGTCTTGCCCACGCGCGGGTGTCGCGAGGCGACGATATAAAGCGGCGTGTGCTGCGGCATACCCGCGAACGATCCATCCGATGCAACTGGATCGAGACTATGACGAAATCACAACAGGGCCTAGCGCATTGCTAGAGCCGCGCGGAAAACCCCGCCGCAGGCGGGGCCGGCCCTTAGGACCGGTTACCGCCCTGCGCGCGGGTCGCGGAAACTGTGCTGCCGGAGGTGTCGAACAAATCGAGCAGCTTCACGCGGTCGTACTCGCCCCAGACATTGCCGAGCCAGTGCCGCACATAGCCGCGCAGCACGAACGAGTAATTGGCGGTGTCGCCCTTCGGATTCTTGTTGGCGACAAAGGTGAGGAACGGCACCGAGGCGAGCTCGACCTGCTCGTAGGCCATCTCATTGAGCTTCGGGATGTTGATGGTCACGGCGTCCTTGAGCTTCTTGAAGTAGGACGCGTGAGTGGCCTGGTCCCATTCGAAGAAGTTGGTGTTGTTGATGAAGTTCTTGACCAGGAAATATTTGGCGTCGGTGGTGAAGGGCGCGGTTTCCTCGATCTCGTTCAGCGAGGCGATCGACGAGCCGAGGATATGGAAGACGATGAAAGTGATCTGGCCCTTCTTCACCGCGTCGAGGAAGCCGATGTCGCGCAACGCGCGCAGCGTCGGCGACAGCAGGCCGGCGCGCACGTCGACCACGGTCACGGTGGCGTCGGTGGTGGAAAGGGTGTCAATGATCCGCATCTGATCGGCCACCTGGGTGGCGTCGACGATGTCGCTCGTCTCCGGATGGAAGCGCTTGAGCGTGCCCTTGGGCGCTTCGGAGTCGAAAGCGCGTGTCGGGATGTGATGCGCGGTAAAATAGTCGAGCAGCGTACGGGCTACCGTTGTCTTCCCTACGCCGCCCTTGTCGGCGCCCACCAAAATCAGAGCTGGTTTAGCCATGATCGAACCCTCACTGACGCGCTTGAGTCGCGTCCTTCGTCCTCGACTTTCGCTTCTACACAGCCGCGCGGCCCTTTGGAAGCCTCATCGGCTGTCCCAGCGCCAAGGAGGGCGGTTTTGCGCTTATTTGTAATTTGTTAAGGTTAATGTTGCCAGCCGACCGCCTAATTGCCGCGGTGCGGATCCCAGGGTCCGGGCGCCGGTTGGGGGGAGGACACGGAGTTTGGCTGCGCCGGAGCCTCCGTCTGCGGCTCCGACCACGGACCAGGGGTGGCGGAAGTGTCGTTTGGCGCAGTTTCAGGTCCCCAGGGCCCCGCTGACGCGTCGGGCGATGGCTCCGCAAGGTCCGGTTGATCGCCGGTCACACCGATCGGCAAAGGCGGCAGCGCCAACGGGCCGGGGTCGTGGCCACCGGCGAATTTAACCAGCGCCGCAACACGGCTTTCCACCGTCGGATGGGTGTCGAACAACTCGCCGAAGCCTTCGCGGGGATTGTCGATGCACATTTCCATCACGGCGGAGGTCGCGCGCTTAAGTTCGCCGCGGCCTTCGATCTTGCGCAATGCGGAAATCATGGCGTCGGGGTTCTTGGTCAGCTCCACCGAGCCCGCATCGGCGAGGTATTCCCGCGAGCGCGACAAAGCGAGCCGAATGACAAAAGACAGCACATAGGCAACCACCAGCAGGCCCACGGCGATCAGGATCGCCAACCCCGCACCACTGCCGCCGCCGCGGCGCTCCGAGCGCGAGCCGCCGAAGCCAAAGCCATTATAGAACCAGAGCCGGAATACGAGCTCGGTGAAGAACGACACCACGCCGGCAATAATGACGGCGATGACCATCATGCGGACGTCGCCGTTGCGGATATGGGTCAACTCGTGGCCAAGCACGGATTCGATCTCCGCGTCGTCGAGCGTCCTAAGAAGCCCCGTAGTGACGGTGATGGAATATTGCTTGGGGCTCATGCCGGTGGCGAAGGCGTTGAGCGCGTCGGAATCCATGATCTTCAACTTGGGCGTTGGAATGCCGCGCGAGATGCAGAGGTTTTCCAGGATGTTGTAGAGCCGCGGCTGGTCGCGGCGCTCTACTTCGCGGCCGCCGGTCAGGGCGTCGACCATGTCCTGATGAAAATAATAAGCGATGACGATCCAGGCCGCCGCGCCCACGGTCGCGAACGGGGCGGCCTTGAGGAAATCGGTCCAGGCCAGTTGTAGAAGCGTATTGATGTCGGCGTCGACCGACAGCCCCTCGGCCACCAGCGCGCCGGCATAGACCATCACATAGACGAGGAAGAACAGCCCAGCGAGCAGGACGATCGAACGCCGGCGGTTCGACTGGATGTGGCTGTAGAGACCGTAAGCGGCCATGGCTCGGATCGGAGTGGCTCGCGGCTAGAACTTGACCGCCGGCGCCGCGGTTTCGGCCTGGCGATCCGCGCCGAGATCAAAGTAATCCTTCTGCGCGAAGCCGAACGAGGCCGCGAACAAAGCGGCGGGGAAACGCTGAATCCCGGCGTTGTATTCCTGTACCGCGTTGTTGAAGAAACGCCGCGATGCGGCAATTTTGTTTTCGAGATCGGTCAGCTCGGCCTGCAATTGCTGGAAATTCTCGTTAGCCTTGAGGTTCGGATAGGCTTCGGACAGCGCGAAAAGCTGCCGCAAGGCGCCGGAGAGCATGTTTTCCGCTGCCGCCTGCTGCGCCGGTCCCTGCGCCGACACCGCCGCATTGCGCGCCTTGACCACCTCGTCAAGCGTGCCGCGTTCGTGCTCGGCATAGCCTTTGACGGTCTCGACCAGGTTGGGAACCAGATCGTGCCGCTGGCGCAGCTGCACGTCGATATCGGCAAAAGCCGCATTGACCCGCTGCCGCATGGACACGAGGCCGTTGTAGACGGCGATCGCCCATAAAATGACGACGACGATCACGGCGAGAACGATGATGGCCGAGGTGGACATTATGGGCTCCTTCAAAGCGGATCGGGGAAATAGAGCGGTACGATACTGCCGGTTTATGGGCCGCGGCCGATAGATAGTCACGGTCTATGACGGCCGCGAGCGCCCATAAGTTCAAATGTGCGCCGCTGCCGCACCGCGATAGTGGCCCATGCCGCCGTTAAGGTTAGCTCCGGATCGGCATCGCGGCGCTGGCGCGGCTCGGTTAGGGATTCGTCTCAAACAGGTGCATGCCAATGTCCGAATCTTATCTCGGTTCTGGGCTGTCGGGTCAGGCCGGCGACGATGCGGTATTGCCGCAACCGCTTGCCGCCGCGCCGCAGCGTCGTCGTGCCACCGATCGGATCGCCGAAGGTTCCGGGGCGCTGACGCGCTTTGAGCAGGAGCAGCTTGCGCGCGAATTCGCGGATATCGAGCGCGCCAGCGCCGTGCTGCGGCTGGGCGAGCCGGCGCTACAGTCCTGGACCAAGCCGAGCGTTCCGGCCACGGCTAAAAAGCCGCGGCCGCTGTGGCTCCTCATCGGACTTTTATGGCTGTCGACGGCGCTGGTTACCGTCGGCGCCGTTGCCGCCATTGCCACGTTTGCCGGATAACGCCCGGGCCGCTCAATAGGCGTTGCGGTACGCTTCGGGCGACAAAACCGTGCGGGCGATGATCTTCAGGTCGAGCCAGAGCGACCAATTGTCGATATAGAACAGGTCGTACTCAACGCGCTTGCGGATCTTATCATCGCTATCGATCTCGCCGCGATAGCCGTTGATCTGCGCCCAGCCGCTGATCCCGGGCTTGACGTTGCGGCGGCGAGCATAAAGCGAGATCCGGCGCTCATAGTCGTGATCGTGCGACAGCGCATGCGGCCGCGGGCCGACCAGCGACATATCGCCGGTCAGCACGTTGAAGAGCTGGGGGATCTCATCGATGTTCCAGCGCCGCAGCCAGCGTCCGATCCGGGTCAGGCGTGGATCGCCGCGCGTGGTCTGCGGCATGATGGCGCCGTCTTCCGACACCCGCATGGTGCGGAATTTGATGATGCGGAACGGCTGCTGATTGAAGCCATAGCGGCGCTGTACGAAGAAAATCGGTCCCGGGCCGTCGAGCTTGATGAGGATCGCGACCGCGACGAGCAGCGGGGTGAGCGCGATTAGTGCCAGTGACGCGAAGACAAGATCGAAGACGCGCTTCTGCACCGCCTCGGCGCGCGACAGCGGCATGCGCGTGAGCTGCAGACTCGCCAGCGGCCCGACCTTGGCGAGCTCGACCTCGTCGAACTTGTGCAGGATCTGCTCGGGACCGAGATGGATTTCGACCGGCAGCGCCAGAAAGGTCTTGGCGCAGCGATCGATGGTCTCGGTCGCCGACCACGGCAGCAACAAATAGATCGCGTCGGGCTCGAGACTGCGCACGCTGGCGGCGGCCTCGGCAAGGTCGCGATCGAGCGCGGCGCGGCGGACTTCGGCCGATGCGGTAGCCGGCGCCGGGGTAAGAAAGCGGCAGCCGACGATGGCGAGCCCTAGCGCCCACGGCTCGTAATGCTGCACGAAGGCGCCGATATGCGCGCCGGTGCCGATCAGGCAGATGCGCTGCGCCGAGACGAGCCCGGCGGCCCGCGCCAGCGCCGTGATGCGCACGATGGCAAAGCGGGATACCACGAGGGCGGTGAGCGTCGCGAAATAGAACAGCACGATCCAGCCGCGCGAATAGTCGACGCTGACTTGCGCCAGGAAGCCGAGCATCAAGAGGCAGATCAGCGTGACGTTCCACAATTGGATGGTGCGGCGCGCATGCGGCTTGAACGCGAAGAAATTCGGCATCCGGTATTCGCCGCGAAACACGTTGGAGATGGTGAATATGCTCGCCGCCAGGAGCCCGACCTGGACGCAGCGCGCGATCTCGTCGATGTCGCCGTAGGCGACGCGGTAATAGACGACGCCGGTGGCGCACGACGTCGCCACGATCAGGGCGACATCGATGAGAAAGCTCGCCATGGAAAAGGTGCCGCGCGACAGCGACGCCCAGGCGCGCAACAGCCGGCTCGTCGGCGGCTGCGACACCAGCGTGTAATTGGGTTGAGTGTTCATCAGCGCGGCCGGCTTCGCTGTTGCGTTTTGGGCGAACGCGTCCCGCCGCCGCCCCGGAATGGGACAGCGCGGAAGCTCAAGCCGATGGCTCGCCAGAACCGTGCCAGCGACGCTGCCATGCGCGGATGACGCAGACGCACGCGTTCGGCGCCGTGTTAAGATTAATCGGCCGGCCCCGGCGCCGGTTCAAAATAGACGTGAGCTAAAAAGGGGCTTGGGGAAAACCATGCAGGGCAAGATCGCACTCGAAGAGCATTTCGCCATTCCGGAAACGGCCGAAGATTCCGTGGGCTATTTTCCGGAACCGGTGCAACGCGAAGTCAGGGAGCGCAATGCGGACATCCACGGCCGGCGGCTTGCCCTGATGGACGAGTACGGCATCGAAATGATGATCCTATCGCTCAACGCGCCGGCGGTGCAGGCCATCCCCGACACGGCCCGTGCCGCCGAAGTCGCGCGCAAGGCCAATGACTTTCTCGCGGAACAAGTACAAAAGCGGCCCGGCCGTTTTCAGGGTTTTGCCGCACTCGCCATGCAGGATCCCGATATCGCGGCGCGCGAATTGGAGCGCTGCGTCAAGGAGCTCGGCTTCCGCGGTGCGCTGGTCAACGGGTTCTCGCAGTCAGGCGACGCCGACACCGTGCTTTATTACGACCTGCCGCAATATCGTTCGTTCTGGGCGACGGTAGAACGGCTCGACGTGCCGTTCTATCTGCACCCGCGCAATCCGGTTCCCCGCGATGCGCGGATTTACGACGGCCACCCGTGGCTGTTGGGACCGATCTGGGCGTTCGGCCAGGAGACTGCAGTGCACGCGTTGCGGTTGATGGCGTCGGGTTTGTTCGATGCGCATCCGAAGCTGAATATCATTCTCGGCCATATGGGCGAGAATCTGCCGTATGGCATCTGGCGCGTCGACAATTCCAATGCCTGGATTCCGAACCGCAACAAGTGGCCGGCGAAGAAACGCCTCGGTGAATATTTCTCGTCCAACTTCTTCCTCACCACATCAGGCAATTTCCGCACCCAAGCGCTGATGAACGCGATGCTGGAAATAGGCGCCGACCGGATCATGTTCTCGACCGACTGGCCGTTCGAGAACATCGATCACGCCGCCGACTGGTTCGACGTCTGCCCGATCAGCGAAAATGACCGGATGAAAATCGGCCGAACGAATGCGCGGCGCTTGTTCAAGCTGGGGAATGAGTGAGCTGGCCGCGGTAAGGCCGGCTGAGCTTATTGCTGACTCATCTCCTCACCGCGCCAGAGAATTGAGATTAGATTGGCGCGCTCTGCTTCAGAACGCACTGCAAGGGGTGCTGCTGTTCACGTGCAAGGGCGAGCACCTCGCCGACCTTGGTGGTCGCGACATCGTAAGGATAAAGTCCACACGTCCCGATCCCATCATTGTGTGTCTCAAACATGATCCCAACAGCAGTCTCGTGGTCTTTCTCGAATACGCGCTCCAACACGTGAACCACGAACTCCATGGGCGTGTAGTCATCATTCAACAACAGCACTTTGGTGTGTACCCCAGTCGTTTCCGAGGGATCACGCGGCGTGGCCTCTGCTCGGCGAGGCGAAAGCCGATCCGCCTTGCTGATGCCGTGACAGATGTAAAGCGTCGCGTCGTAATGCGTCATCCCCTGGTCTTCCAGGGCCGCCGAAGCCCGGCTGTCCTCTCTGTCAAAATGGCTACGAGCACATCCCCAGCAGTGATTTGCTCGCGCCGGGTGGTGGACTGTACATGGGTCGCGGCCCGTTGGATGACGCGCTGAAAGGCGGTCAATGGGCTGTCGGGCTGGGACTTTGCCAGCTCTGAGTCGATAAACGAGATCAGGTTGCGTCGCAATTTTTCGAGATCAACATTGCAGGCGCGGAGGATCGTGGCGGCTTCCGCATCATCTGTGAGCGCGAGCAACAAATGTTCAAGCCTCGCATGCTCATGATGGCCCGCACCGGCAATGGCTCGCTGCAGTGACAGCTCGAGGCTTTCGGAAAAGGTCGGCATCTCAACAGACGAGGTTATTGGCCAGTAGTGGCCACTTCCCTTCAGCGGAGCGAACAGTCACATTGTGGTTCGGATATGGCATTTTTCAACCGATCGCTGTGCACTTCGCCGGGTCGGGATCAGGCTACGAGTCCGTCCCGTAACTGCGCCTGCCGACATGCGATTGACGCTTTTCGCGCCTCGTCCCCCCAAAAATGCGATTACCGAGGGAACAATTTAGGGTAGAGTTCTCGACCGGAGACAAGCACGTTTAGGCGGCTAGGGAGGACCTCCCAAACCGACTGGTCCACGGAGGAGACCGATGAAGGCGCATATCGTCGGTGGCGGGTTTGGCGGACTGGCGGCGGCCGCCCTTCTCATCCGCAATGCCGGGGTGTCCGGAGCGGACATCACGATCTACGAGGCGGGCGAGGTGCTGGGCGGTGGGTTCTTTCTCGGCGGCGACGCTGAGAGCGGCTACAACTTGCCGGGCTCGGTCTTTGACAAGGAATACCGCTGCACATTCGATCTGCTGGACTCGGTCCCTTCCGCACGCGATCTATCTATCTCCGTTACGAAAGATTTCTTCGCCTTCAACACCAGCGAGCCGTACCAGGACAAAGCGCACATCTTCGATCGCGACGGCCGCATCGTTCACGGTCCGCGTTTCGGGCTCAGCCTTGCCGACGGTTTTTGCCTCGCGCGGGTCGTGCTGACGCCGGAAGCGATGCTGGACGGGCGGCGCATCGACGAGTTCTTTTCTCAGAGATTTTTCTCGACCGAATTCTGGTACCTCTGGTCGACGATCATGGGATCGTTGCCTCAGAGTAGCGTGATCGAGTTTCGGCGCTACATGAACCGCTTCCTGTACTTGTTCGGAGACCTTTCGAACATGACGGGCGTGATGCGCACGCCGCTGAACCAGCACCAAAACTTCGTAGAACCGCTGGTCAGGTGGTTAACCCCTCACGGCGTCAACTTTCTCACCGGCACGTTCGTCAAGGACATCAGCTTCGCGCCGTCAGCGCGCCGCATCACCGTGGACCGGCTCGATTATGAACGGGACGGCGCCGTGATGTCGGTTGCGGTCGCGGCGGACGATATCATGCTCGTGACCACCGGCTCCCAAGCCGCCGACCTTTCCCCCGGATCGATGAGTGCGGCGCCTATCCCGCGGCCCACCGGACGGTCTTGGGCGCTGTGGGAGCGGCTGGCGCGCGGGCGCATAGATTTCGGCAATCCCGACGTTTTCTTTGGCGCATCCCGGATACCCGACTCGCTCTGGGTGACCTTCACGGTCACCGACACAGGGTCCGAGTTCGTCAATAAAATCGCCGCGCTGACCGACAGCAAGGCAGGGCGCGGCGGGCTCGTCACGCTGAAGGATTCCGGCTGGGTCATATCGCTGTCCGTCTTCCACCAGCCGGAAATCCTCGGTCAGCCGACCGACACGAGCATCTGGTGGGGCTACGGCCTCTATCCCGGCCGCACGGGCGACTTCGTGAAGAAACGCATGGATCAATGTACCGGCGCGGAGATCCTGGAGGAGGTGTTGCGGCAACTGCGCTTCGATGCGCAGCTGGACGCGATCATGGCAACTTCGATTTGCGTGCCTTGCTACATGCCCTACGTCAACAACGTCTGGCTCCCTTGGAGCCGCGGCGACATGCCTCCTCCGGTTCCAGAGGGGTCGACCAATCTCGGACTTATCGGCCAATACGTCGACATGCCCAAGGAAATAGCCTTCACCATCGAGTGCTCCGTGCGCTCGGCGTGGGAGGCGATCCATGTCCTGCTCAAGCGCGGTCCCGCGCCGCCGCCCGTCTATCAGGGCCAATACGATCCGAAGGCGCTGTTCGGGGCGCTGAAGGTATTTCTCAGCTCGCCTCTCTAAGCTTCACCGCGCCTTCGAGGTCGACGGAGACGAGCTGCGACACGCCGCGCTCGGCCATGGTGACGCCGTAGAGCCGGTTCATGCGCGCCATGGTGATCGGGTTGTGGGTGATGATGATGAAGCGGGTGTCAGTCGAGCGCGTCATCTCGTCGAGCAGCGTGCAGAAGCGCTCGACATTGTAATCGTCGAGCGGCGCGTCGACCTCGTCGAGCACGCAGATCGGCGCCGGGTTGGTGAGGAACACGGCGAAGATCAAAGCCAAGGCAGTGAGCGCCTGCTCGCCGCCGGACAATAGTGACAGCGTCGCCGGCTTCTTGCCGGGCGGCTTCGCCAGGATTTCGAGGCCAGCCTCCAGCGGGTCCTCGCTCTCGATCAGTTGCAGCTCCGCATTGCCGCCGCCGAACAGCTCGGTAAACAGCTTCTTGAAGTTCTCATTGACGATCTGGAATGAGGTGAGAAGCCGCTCGCGCGCCTCGTGGTTGAGGCTGTGAATACCCTGGCGCAGCCGGCGGATCGCTTCGACCAGGTCGTCGCGCTCGCCGACGAGCTTCTGATGCTGCTCTTCGACCTCGCGCAATTCCTGCTCGGCGAGGAGATTCACCGAGCCCAGCCGCTCACGCTCCTGTTTGATGCGCTCGATCTTGGCCTCGACCTCGGCGATCGACGGCGTCTCGGCATCGGGCTTGAGTTCCGCGACTTCGGCCGCGGTCGCCGCCTCGACTTGCAAAACTTCGCGAATTTCGTGCTCGACATCGGCGAGCCGGCGGCGCGCACCGTCGTGGCGTTCCTCGCTGCGCGCCGCCTCGGCGCGGGCTTCGCCGACCGCCTCCAAGGCGAGGCGCGCGGCTTTGTCCGCCTCGGCAAGATCGGTCTCGGCCGCCGCGAGCTGGTCGGCGGCAGCGCGGCGTTCGCCGGTCGCGGTTTCGATCTCGCCGATCAGCGCCTGGCGCTGGGCTTCGAATTTTTGTGGCGCGTC
>JBAQAB010000400.1:0-4930 GCA_049285535.1 Xanthobacteraceae bacterium | reverse complement strand
GCCACGCCGCAAGCGCCCGCCGCGCCAGTGAATCGACGTCGACCATGAGGTCGGCGCGCACCGGCACCGCCATCTCGGCGGCTGCGGTCGGCGTCGGCGCGCGCCGGTCGGCGGCGAAATCGATCAGCGTCACGTCCGTTTCGTGGCCGACCGCGGAGATCAGCGGAATGAAGCTTGCCGCAGCCGCACGCACGACGATCTCTTCATTGAACGACCACAAATCCTCCAGCGAGCCACCGCCGCGCGCGACGATGATGAGATCCGGCCGCGGTGGCAAAGGCAAAGCTGCGAGTTCGGCCAGCGCGTTGAAGCCCGCGATCGCCGCGGCGACCTCGGCGGCCGAACCTTCGCCCTGCACCTTGACCGGCCATACCAACACACGGCGCGGGAAGCGGTCGGCGAGCCGATGCAAAATATCTCTGATCACCGCACCGGTCGGCGAGGTGATGACGCCGATGACCGCCGGGAGAAACGGCAATAGCTGCTTGCGCGCCTCGTCGAACAATCCCTCGGCGGCAAGCTTCTGCTTACGCTCTTCGAGCAGCGCCATCAGCGCGCCGAGCCCGGCGGGCTCCAGCGTCTCGACGATGATCTGATACTGCGAGCGCCCTGGATAGGTGGTGAGCCGGCCGGTGATTAGGACTTCGAGCCCGGCCTCGAGCTTCAGTTTGATGCGCGGCGCCGTCGAGCGCCAAATCACGCCGGCGATGCAGGCGCGGTCGTCCTTGAGATCGAAATAGACGTGGCCATTATTGTGGTAGCTGACCTTGCCCAGTTCGCCGCGCACCCGCACGTAACCATAGGAATCCTCGATGGTGCGCTTGAGCGCCATCGACAGTTCGGAGACGGTCAGTTCCGGCAGGTTAAGGCGCGGTTCGTTCATGGCGTTCTGCACAGGAGCAAGATTGACGAGTCGGCTCACTTTATATGTTTTGCTACATAGTTCGGACCGCCCGCAAGCCCGCTAGGGACCGCCCAAAAATGCACCTCGCCAGATGAATATCCTGCTCTTGGGCTCCGGTGGGCGCGAACACGCTTTGGCCTGGAAAATGGCGGCGAGCCCGCTTGCGGATAAACTTTACTGCGCGCCGGGCAATGCCGGCATCACGCGCGAGGCCGAATGCGTCGCGCTCGACCTTGCCGATCATGCCGCCGTGATCGCGTTTTGCCGCGGCGCCGGCATCGATTTTGTGGTGGTCGGGCCGGAGGCGCCGCTGTGCGCCGGCATTATCGACGACCTGGAAGCCGCAGGCATCAAAGCCTTCGGCCCGAGCAAGGCCGCGGCGCGGCTCGAAGGGTCCAAGGGTTTCACCAAGGATTTGTGCCGGGCAAACGGCATCCCCACCGCTGCTTACGAACGTTTCCGCACCGCCGCCCCCGCCAAAGCCTATATCCGCGCACGCGGCGCGCCGATCGTGATCAAAGCCGATGGACTAGCCGCCGGCAAAGGTGTCGTCGTGGCGCAAAGCCTCGCCGAGGCCGAAGCCGCAATCGGCATGATGTTCGGCGGCGGCCTCGGCAAAGCCGGCGTCGAGGTCGTGATCGAGGAATTCCTCGACGGCGAGGAAGCCTCCTTCTTCGCGCTCTGCGACGGCGAGACCGCCATCGCGCTGACGACGGCGCAAGATCACAAGCGCGCCTATGACGGCGACACCGGGCCGAACACCGGCGGCATGGGCGCCTATTCGCCGGCGCCGAATATCGATGCCGCTATGAGCGCGCGCATCATGGCCGAGATCATCGCGCCGACGTTGCGGGCGATGAAGGCAATGGGTACGCCGTACAAGGGCGTGCTTTACGCCGGGCTGATGATGACCGGCGAAGGCCCGAAGCTCATCGAATACAATGCGCGCTTCGGCGATCCGGAAACCCAGGCGCTGATGCTGCGCCTGATGTCGGATCTGGTGCCGGCGCTGCTCGCAAGCCGCGACGGCATGCTCAAGAATTTCGACCTGCGCTGGTACGCTGAACCGGCGCTAACGGTTGTGATGGCGGCCAAGGGTTATCCGGGACCGTATGAGCGCGGCACGGTGATCGAAGGCCTCGACGACGCGGCCGCCGTCGAAGGCGTGGAAATCTTCCATGCCGGCACCAGGGCCGAAGACGGCAAAATCCTCGCCAATGGCGGCCGCGTGCTCGATGTCTCGGCGCTCGGCAAGACGGTAAGCGAGGCGCGAAGCCGCGCCTACGAAGCGGTATCCCGCATCCGCTGGCCCGAGGGCTTCTGCCGCCATGATATCGGCTGGCGTGCGGTCGAACGCGAGGCGAAATGATGCCCGATCTCGTCGATCTTTATCCGGGCTATGCCTCGCGCTGGATCGGCACGTCGAGCGGTGAGATTTTTGCCCGCGTCGGCGGCGGCGGCAGCGGCCCGCCGCTGCTGCTGCTGCACGGGCACCCGCAGTCCAACGTCATGTGGCACCGCGTGGCACCGTTGCTGGCGCCGCATTTTACGCTGGTGATCGCGGACCTGCCCGGGTACGGCTGGTCCGCAGCGCCGGCGGCGCAGCCCGATCACACCCCTTACACCAAGCGCGCCATGGCGATTGCCATGATCCAGGCCATGGAAACGCTCGGCTTCGGGCGCTTTCGGCTCGCCGGTCACGATCGCGGCGCTCGCGTCGGCTATCGGCTTGCGCTCGATCATCCCGGCCGGCTCGACCAGCTCGCGGTGCTCGACATTGTGACCACCTCCGACATGTGGCGGCGCATGGATGCTCGGCTGGCGGCGCGCGCCTGGCACTGGCTGTTCCTGTCGCTGCCGGAGCCGTTTCCCGAGACCCTGATCGGCCACGATCCAAAATTCTTCTTCGATTATCGCGCGGCGGCCGGCGCCAAGGCGAAGGAGGTTTTGATCTTCGATCCGGGCGCATTGGCGCATTACCACGCCGCCTATGGTGACCCGCTCCGCATCCACGCCATGTGCGAGGATTACCGCGCCGGACGGGGCGCCGATCTTGCTCACGATGAAGCCGACCGCACAGCCGGGAAGACCATCGGGTGTCCGCTGCTGGCGCTGTGGGGATCGAGCGGGCTCCCGGCCAATGCCGGCCTCGACACGCTCGCTTGTTGGCACGACTGGGCACCGGATCTGCGCGGCTCGGCCATCGACAGCGGCCATTATCTGGCGGAGGAGAATGCGGCCGCGACGGCGCAGGCGTTGCTGGAGTTCTTCGGCGCGGGATAGACTCACCGCGCCATGGCCGAACTCGACCGCCAGACCGCCTTTTCCGGTACACGCGACGTCGCGGAGCGCTTGCGCTTCGACGCAGAGCGGCTCGAGGCTTATCTGCGCGATCGAATTGCCGGCTTTGCCGGGCCGATCGCGGTCAGCCAATTCAAGGGCGGTCAATCCAATCCGACCTATCTCGTCGAAACTCCGCTGCGGCGCTACGCGCTGCGGCGCAAGCCGCCGGGCAAGCTGTTGCCTTCGGCGCATGCGGTTGACCGCGAATACCGCGTCATCAGCGCGCTCTTTAGTCAGGGATTTCCGGTCGCCGAGCCCCTCGTCTATTGTGCCGACGAGGACCTTATCGGGACGGCGTTCTTCGTCATGGCTTATGTCGGGGGCCGCGTCTTCTGGGAACCGCAGATGCCGGCGTCCAATGCCGCCGAACGCGCACAAATTTACGACGCCATGAATGCGACGCTGGCGCGGCTGCACAGCTTCGATCCGGTCAAGATCGGACTTGGCGATTACGGCCGCGGCGAGAATTACGTGGCGCGGCAGGTGGAGCGCTGGTCGAAACAGTATCGCGCGTCGGAGACCGCGCGCATCGAGGATATGGAGCGCCTGATCGGCTGGCTGCCAGCGCATTTGCCGCCGCGTGCACCGCCGCGCCTCGTGCACGGCGATTACCGGCTCGACAATATGATTATCGCGTCCGATGCGCCGAAGATCTCCGCCGTGCTGGATTGGGAGCTCTCGACGCTTGGCGATCCGCTAGCCGATTTTTCCTATCATTTGATGGCGTGGCACATGCCGCATTCGCAAGCCGGCACCGGCTCGCTGATCGGCTTCGACCTTGCCGCGGTCGGCATTCCCACGCTTGCGGATTACGTGGATGCTTACAGGGCGCGGACCGGCCTCGATCCGCGGCCTTATCTGGCGGTCTATTTCGCCTACAATTTTTTCCGCCTTGCCGCGATCATGCAGGGCATCGCCGGACGCGTGCGCGACGGCACCGCCACCAGCGCATACGCTGCCGCCAAGGCGGAACTGGTGCCGCCGCTCGCCGCCAAGGGCTGGGAGTTCGCCCGGCAGGCCGGCGCATGAAAACTTTCGCGCTTGCGCTCGGCTCCGGGGGGGCGCGCGGGCTCGCGCATATCGCGGTGATCGAAGCGCTCGATGAAATGGGCGTGAGACCCGTGGCCGTGGCGGGCACCTCGATCGGCGCGCTGGTCGGGGCCGCCTACGCCTCAGGAATGAGCGGCAAGGACCTCCGCCACCATGTGCTGGCGATCGCGCATGGTCGCGGCGAATTGCGGCGGCGTTTCATGAAGGCGCGCGCCGGCACCCTCGGCGATCTGCTTGCCGGTGCAATCAGCCGGGCAACGCAAATGGACGCCGAAAAAGCCTGCGACCAATTCCTGCCGGAAGCGGTGCCGCCGGATTTTTCGATGCTCAAAATCCCGCTGACAGTCATGGCGACCGACCTGCACCGCCGCGAGGAAGCGCCCCTGTCGGCGGGACCGCTCCGCCCGGCACTTGCCGCCTCGATCGCCATTCCAGGAATTTTCCAGCCAGTCTTGCTGGATGGACGCGTTCTGATCGACGGCGGGACCACCAACCCACTGCCTTACGACAAGCTCGCCGGGCGCGCCGATGTCATCGTCGCGGTCGACGTATTCGGCACGCCGATGGCGGAGCGCACCGACATGCCAAGCATCTGGGAAAGCCTTTACATCACGGTATTGGTCATGGGCAGCG
>JBAQAB010000399.1:0-20879 GCA_049285535.1 Xanthobacteraceae bacterium | reverse complement strand
GGCACGCCCGAGGCCAGCGACCGGCTTGCCGTCGTCGATACCGAAGCGCGCGCGCGCGAGATCGCCGATTACCGCACCCGCCAGAGACGCGAAAAGATGGCGGCGCGGCAGACCGGCCTGCGCGGCTCGCTCGAGCAGATGATGAGTCAGCTCAAGACCACCGGGCGCAAGGAATTTCCGCTGCTGATCAAAGCCGACGTGCAAGGCTCGATCGAAGCGATCGTCGGCGCGCTGGAGAAGCTTTCCACGGAGGAGGTGGCGGCACGCATCATTTTCGCCGGCGCCGGCGGCATCACCGAATCCGACGTAACTTTGGCCGAGGCCTCGGGCGCGGCCCTGATCGGCTTCAACGTCCGCGCCCACAAAGAGGCGCGCGAAGCCGCCGAGCAGGCCGGCGTCGAAATCCGCTATTACGATATCATCTATAACCTGGTCGACGACGTGAAGAAGGCGATGTCGGGTCTGCTCGCGCCGACGCTGCGCGAAACCATGCTCGGCAATGCCGTCGTTCTCGAAGTCTTCAAGGTGTCGAAGGTCGGCAATGTCGCCGGCTGTCGCGTCACCGACGGCACGGTGGAGCGCGGCGCCAATGTGCGGCTTATTCGCGACAACGTCGTCGTCCATCAGGGCAAGCTGTCGCAGCTCAAGCGCTTCAAGGACGACGCGCGCGAAGTCGTCGCGGGTCAGGAATGCGGCATGGCATTCGAAAATTATCAGGACATGAAGGCCGGCGACGTCATCGAGTGTTACCGGGTGGAGAGCGTGCAGCGGACGCTGTGAGTTCGATACTCACGTTCGCGCACAGCCACGTCGTCATTGTCGGAGTTTCTCTGGCAATACCGGTGATAGAACACCGTATATGGAAAAGAAGATGCGCGGATCGAAGCCGCGCATGACGGTCTAAAACAATGGCACGTCATCACCAGCCTCGCGATCAGTCCAGCGGCGGTTCGCAGCGCCAGCTCCGCGTCGGCGAATTGATCCGGCATGAAATCGCCGACATGCTCATCCGTGGCGAAGTGCACGATCCGGTCATCGAAACGCACATGATCACCGTTCCGGAGGTGCGCATGAGCCCCGATCTGCGGCTCGCGACAATCTACGTCATGCCGCTGGGAGGCCGCGATGCAAAGGACGTGCTCGATGCGCTCGATCGCAACACGCGATACATGCGCGGCGAAATCGCCCGGCGCGTAAACTTGAAGTTTGCGCCCGAGATTCGATTCCGGATCGACGAGCGGTTCGACGAAGCCGAAAGGATCGAAAAGCTGCTGCGAACGCCTGTTGTTCAACGCGACTTGAGCGGCGAAGGCTCCAACGACGGGAAAGACGAGCAATGACCGCCCCGGAAGTCGTCGAACCCGTGCGATTGGAGCAAGAGGCAAAGCCGAGGAAGCGGCCGAAGCGCGACGTCCACGGCTGGGTCGTGCTCGACAAGCCGGTCGGCATGACATCGACCCACGCCGTCTCGGTGATCAAGTACCTTTATGCGGCGAAGCGAGCCGGGCACGCCGGCACGCTCGATCCCCTGGCGTCGGGATGCCTGCCGATCGCGCTCGGGGAAGCGACTAAAACCGTGCCGTTCGTCGTCGACAGCCGCAAGACGTATCTATTTACCATTCGCTGGGGCGAGGAGCGCGACACCGACGATGCCGAGGGCCGTGTCGTGGCGACGAGCGACATCCGGCCAGATGCAACCGCCATCCGCGCCCTGTTGCCGCGTTTTATCGGCACGATCGAGCAGGTGCCGCCGCGCTTTTCCGCCGTGAAAATCGGCGGTGAGCGCGCCTATGACCTGGCCCGCGACGGCGAGACGGTGGAGCTGGCGCCCCGCGCCGTCACGATCCACTGCCTCGAATTGCTCGAAATTCCGGACCCCGACCATGCGGTATTGGCCGCCGAATGCGGAAAAGGCACCTATGTGCGGTCGCTGGCCCGGGATCTCGGTCGGGCGCTGGGGGCGCTCGGGCATGTCTCGGCCTTGCGGCGAAGCTGCGTCGGGCCCTTTGGCGAGGGCGACATGATACCCCTGGAACAGGTCGAGGCTTTGTGCCATAGAGCGGCCGCCGGTGAGGGACACCTCGCCGATACGCTTCTGCCGATCGAGACCGCGCTGGACGACATCCCGGCGCTGGCCGTAGGCCCGGCAGACGCGGCGAGGCTCGCTAGGGGCCAAGCCGTATTGTTGCGCGGACGGGACGCCTCCATCTTCCGCGGCATGGTCCAGGTCGCTTCCAGCGGCCAGCTTTTGGCCATTGCCGAGGTTGAGCGCGGCGAGATTGTTCCCCGCCGCGTGTTTAATTTAACCGGCATCGCTGGTCGTGCCGCAAGACAAAGAGGTTGATGACGATGTCGATAACGACCGCGCGTAAAGCGGAAGTGATCAAGACTTACGCCGCCAAATCCGGTGACACAGGTTCGCCTGAGGTCCAGGTTGCGCTCCTGTCGGAGCGGATCAACAATTTGACGGAACACTTCAAGACCCATGTAAAGGACAACCATTCGCGCCGCGGCTTGCTCAAGCTGGTGTCGCAACGGCGCCAGATTCTCGATTATCTGCGGCGCACGAATGACGGCCGTTACAAGGAGCTGATCGAGCGGCTGGGTATTCGCCGCTAAAAGTTTGCGCGCGGGAAGTCCCGCGCGTTTGTAAGCGGCGCGCAAGATGCGCTCTGCTATTGCCCGGCAGCTTGAGCTGCCATCTGGAAATGGCAGCAGAGCTGCCGACCCGTAGAATGGGCCGTTGCCCGTTCATATCTGAGGAAGGTCCGAAGGCCATGGCAGGATCGCCAGACGCTGATGCGGCATTGCAGCGCTGCTGCGCCGACAGCGTCTCGCCGTCTTGCTTATGGCTTTCGCACTTTGCCGAAAACCATGAGAGACAATCGCAATGTTTAATATTCACAAGGTGCAACTTGACTGGGGTGGCCGCAACCTAACGCTGGAAACCGGCAGAATAGCGCGTCAAGCCGACGGGGCCGTACTCGCCACCTATGGCGAGACCAGTGTGCTGGCCGCCGTCGTTGCCGCCAAGGAGCCAAAGGAAGGAATCGATTTCCTTCCGCTTACCGTCAACTACACCGAGAAATACTACGCGGCCGGCCGGATTCCCGGCGGCTACTTCAAACGCGAGCGCGGTCCGACGGAAAAGGACACGCTGACCTCGCGCCTGATCGACCGCCCCATTCGGCCGTTGTTTGCCGAAGGCTGGCGCTGCGACACCCAGGTGACCGTGACCGTGCTGTCGCACGATCAGGAGAACGATCCCGATATCGTCGCGATGGTCGCCGCCTCGGCCGCTCTCACCCTTTCGGGCGCGCCGTTCATGGGCCCGATCGGCGGCGCCCGCGTCGCCTTCATCAACAATGAATACGTGCTCAATCCGACGCTCGATGAGATGCCGCAAAGCCAGCTCGACCTCGTCGTCGCCGGCACCCAGGACGCCGTCATGATGGTGGAATCGGAAGCGAAAGAGCTGTCCGAAGACATCATGCTCGGCGCCGTGATGTTCGGGCACCGGCATTTCCAGCCGGTCATCGAGGCCATCATCAAGCTAGCGGAAAAGGCCGCCAAGGAACCGCGCGACCTGCCTGCCAGCGAAAATAAAGCGCTTGAGAAGGAGATTCTGAATCTCGCCGAAAAGGATCTGCGCGCGGCCTATGCGATCGTGCGCAAGCAAGATCGCCAGGACGCCGTCGCCGCGGTCAAGCAAAAGGTGATGGAGCACTTTCTCCCCGAAGGCGCCGAACCGACATACGAAAAGTCCGCGGTTGCCGGCGTGTTCAAGGAGCTCGAAGCCAAGATCGTGCGCTGGAACATTCTTGACACCGGCAAGCGCATCGACGGCCGCGACGTGAAAACCGTGCGGCAGATCGTGGCGGAAGTCGGCGTGCTGCCGCGAACCCATGGTTCGGCGCTGTTCACCCGCGGCGAGACGCAGGCTTTGGTGGTCGCCACGCTCGGCACCTCCGAAGACGAGCAGTTCATCGACGCGCTGCAAGGGACCTATAAGGAGACGTTCCTGCTGCACTACAATTTCCCGCCCTACTCGGTCGGCGAGACCGGCCGCATGGGAGCGCCGGGCCGGCGTGAAATCGGCCACGGCAAGCTCGCCTGGCGGGCGATCCGTCCGATGCTGCCGTCGAAAGAGGAGTTCCCCTACACCATCCGCGTCGTTTCGGAGATCACCGAATCAAACGGTTCGTCATCGATGGCGTCGGTGTGCGGCGCTTCGCTCGCGCTGATGGATGCCGGCGTGCCGCTCAAGCGGCCGACCGCCGGCATCGCCATGGGCCTTATTCTCGAAGACAAGCGCTATGCGGTGCTGTCGGACATCCTCGGCGACGAAGACCATCTCGGTGACATGGATTTCAAGGTCGCCGGCACCGAAGGCGGCGTGACCTCGCTGCAGATGGATATCAAGATCGCCGGGATTACCGAGGAGATCATGAAAGTCGCTTTGGCCCAGGCCAAAGACGGCCGATTGCATATCCTTGGCGAAATGGCGAAAGCATTGACCGCCGCGCGCGCCGAGCTCGGCGAATACGCCCCGCGCATCGAGTCGTTCAAGATCCCCGTCGACAAGATCCGCGAAGTGATCGGCGCCGGCGGCAAGGTGATCCGCGAGATCGTCGAGAAAACCGGCGCCAAGATCAACGTCGAGGACGACGGCACGGTGAAAGTCGCTTCCGCTGACGGCGAGTCGATCAAGGCGGCGATCAATTGGATCAAGTCCATCGCATCCGAGCCGGAACTCGGCCACATCTACGAAGGGACCGTGGTCAAGGTCATGGACTTCGGCGCTTTCGTCAATTTCTTCGGCGCCAAGGACGGACTCGTCCATATCAGCCAGCTGGCGCCGCGCCGGGTTCAGAAAACCAGCGACGTCGTCAAAGAGGGCGACAAGGTCAAGGTGAAGCTCCTCGGCTTCGACGAACGCGGCAAGGTGCGGCTGTCGATGAAAGTGGTCGATCAGGAGACCGGCGAAGACCTTGAAGCCAAGCAGAAAGCCGAGGGCGACCAGCCGCGCGAAGCCGCGGCCGGCGGCGAATAGTCGCTTTCCACTTTCGGAAGTTCTTGAACGGGCGGCCCATAGGCCGCCCGTTTTCATTTCACTCCATCACTGGAACGTGGGCGGCAGGAGCTGACGGACGCCGAAACACCATCAGCAACGGAAGCACGGCCAGCGTGGCAATCATCAGGAACTTGTAATCGTCGATATAGGCGATGATCTGCGCCTGGGTGGTGATCACGGCATCGAGCGCGGTGCGGCCGGCGGCCGTCAGCGGATCCCAAAAATGCGCCACCGCCGGATTGTCGAAGCCGTGGCTTACCGCCGTCACATTCGCGGCAATATCGGCGTGGTTTACTTGGGTGTTGCGGATCAACATCGCGTTCACCACCGATATGCCGACGCTCGAGCCGACATTGCGGAACAGGCTGTAGAGGCCGGCGCCTTCGGTCCGTAAATGCGCCGGCAGCGTCGACAACGTCGCTGCGCTGAGCGGCACGAACAGAAAGCCAAGGCCGAAACCCTGCACCATCGTGACCGCGATAATCCTCTCCTGCGAAATATCCGGCGTCCAGCCGGTCATTTGGTAGAATGACCACGCGGTGAGCCCCAGCCCGGACGCGAGCAGAGTGCGGGTGTCGATGCGGCCAACCATGCGTCCGACGATCAGCATGGAAGCCATCGTGCCCACGCCGCGCGGTCCCATGATAAGGCCCGAGGTGACGACGGGATAATTCGTCAACTCCTGCAAATAAGGCGGCTGCAGCGCCATCGAGGCGTAATAGGTCAGGCCGATGACGACGACAAACAGCATGCCGGCGGTGAAATTGCGGTCGCGAAACATCGACGGTTTGACGAACGGGTTTTGCGACGTGAAGATGTGCGTGAAGAACAGATAAAACGCGGAAGCCGCGACGACGGCCTCGATGATGATTTCGCCGGATGAGAACCAATCCTTGATCTCGCCACGGTCCAGCATGATCTGCAGTGAGCCGAGCGCCAGGCTCAGGGTGCCGAAGCCGAACCAGTCGAGCTTTTCGGCCGGCCGCGGCGGCGAATGCGGCAGGAACGCGCTCATGCCGACCAAGCCGAGAATGCCGATCGGCAGGTTGATGTAGAAGACGTAGCGCCAGCTATAATTCTCGGTCAGCCAGCCGCCGAGCACCGGGCCGAGCACCGGGCCGATCATGACGCCGATGCCGAACAGCGCCATGGCGAAGCCCTGGCGCTCCTTCGGATAGATCGTAAAAAGCACCGACTGCGACAGCGGCACCAAAGCCGCGCCGAACGCGCCCTGCAGCACGCGAAACAGCACGATCTGCGTCAGCGTCTGCGCCATGCCGCACAGCATCGAAGCCAGAGTGAAGCCGGTCACCGAGACCAAAAACAAGCGCTTGAGCCCGAAGCGGCTCGCCAGAAAGCCGGTGGGCGGGGTCATGATCGCGGCGGCGACAATATAGGAGGTCAGCACCCAATCGATCTGGTCTTGGCTGGCGGAGACGCTGCCTTGCATATAGGGCAGCGCAACATTGGCGATGGTTGTGTCCAACGCCTGCAACAGCGTGGCGAGGATCACACAAAGCGTGATCATGCCGCGATTGGGAACATCGGTTGATGGGTCGGCCACGTCAGTCACCAGAAGTGCGGGAAACCGCGCGCGTGATCGGTATCGACGTTGACGATGGCGCTCATGCCGGCGCGCAGCGGCGGCTTGTTCTGTTCCGAGGCGTCGACGCGCACCCGCATCGGAACGCGTTGGACGACCTTGACCCAATTGCCGCTGGTATTTTGCGCGGGCAGCAGCGAAAATTCCTGAGCCGCAGCCGGACTGATGCTTTCGACCGTGCCGTGCCAGGTGACGTCGGGATAGGCATCGACCGTGACGGTAACAGGCTGGCCAGGCCGCACATAAGTGAGCTCGGTCTCTTTCGGATTGGCTTCAATCCAGGCGTGATCGGTATCGACAAGATAAAAGGCCGTGGTTGAGGCGGCGAGATATTTTCCGGGCGCGATCGCCGAAACATCGGTGACCCGGCCGGCAAACGGCGCGGAGATGACGGTGTGATCGAGCTGGCGTTGAGCCTCCTCGACCTGCGCTTGAGCCTGCAGGTATTGCGGGTGCTGAGTAGCGGGGATATCGGCGTTGCCGTCGAGCCGGGCCAGTTGGACTTGCGTTTGCTGACGCAATGATTCGAGTTTGCTCTTGTCCGTGTCGAGCGTCGATTGCGCCTGATCGTAGATGGCCTGAGATACGGTGCCGCTGTGCAGCAGCGTCGTGTCGCGCACGTAATTCGTTTGGTCCAGAACGACCTGCGCCTGCTCGGCGGCAACGTCACTCACCATGCGCTTGTAATCCTGCTTCATGGCATCGATGGTCAGCGCGGTTTGCGCCAGATTGGCTTTGGCGTTGTCGAGCGCAATTTGGTACTGCCGCGGATCGAGCCGGTAGAGCACTTGGCCGGCGCGAACGCGCTCGTTGTCCGCAACATCAACTGTCTGGACAATGCCGGGAACGTCGGTCGAGATGCCAACCGTCCGGGTGTCCACATAGGCGTCGTCCGTCGACATCACCTTGCCGCCGGTGGCGTACCAGTAGATGCCGACGATCAGAACGAGCGGCAGAACTGCAAAGAGGCCCCAGCGAATGCCGCCGCGCCGGTCGAGCTTGCGCGGCTTCTTTTTGGATGGGGTCGGCCCGATATCGGACGGGCGGGACGCCGGCACCGCCGAGGGGATCTCTCGGACATCCGGTGCTTCGTCCCTTTCGGCCGGGACGGGTTTTAGGGCGCGCTCAGCCATAGCGCCGCCCTCCGGCCGCGTCGGGAGCGGTCTTGTTCTGGATGGCGTGGCGGATGTTTTCCTTGACGATGGCAAGCTGGGCGACCATCCGCTCGACGGCCTCGCGATCGACGCCGGCAAGCGCGGTGTTCATCAATTCCTCGCCGAGATCGCCAAGGCGTTCCAGCAGGGGCCGGGCCTCGGCGGTCAGGTAAAGCCGCTTGGCGCGGCGATCGTTCGGATCCGCCCGGCGCTCGATAAGGCCGCTTTCGCACAGCCGGTCGAGGAGCCGGGTCAGCGTGATCGGCTGCAGGTCGAGCATTTCGGCGAGTTCAGACTGTTTGAGACCCTCGAATCGGTCGAGCCGGACGAGGACGACCCATTGGGCCCGCGTAATGCCGAACTGGCTCGCTTTGTGATCCGCATAGGTGCGGAGCATCCGAGCTACATCATTGAGAGTAAAGGCGAATTCTCTATTGAGTGATCGCGGAAGCATGGCTGCATGCCTGAATTAATGCAGGCATAATATGAGTTAGCTTACTAAATTACAGCATGGAAAGTCTGCAGGGCAGCCTTGCGGCTTCCGCATTCCACCCGGTCAGGGCATTTCCTGATTTCCAGTCTCACAGTGCGCGGTCGGCCTTGCACCATCCTCCTCATCACGCCCATTCGGCCTGAGCCTCGGCCCGCAGGTCGACCGTCGATTTCACGCCGATATCGTCAAAATGCTCGTCGAGAAATCGCCGCGCCGCGCGCTTGCCGGTGACATGCAGCATGTTGAAAAAATCGAAGTCGGTCGAGAGCTTGCTGAAGGCATCGAAATGGGTGCCGAAGCGATCGAGCACAATGCGATGAATATTGATGCGCCGATACTGTCCCGGCCCGGTGCCGCGCGGCAGCTTGCCCTGATCGATCAGCCTGGCGACGAAATCGATGGCGCGATATTCGCCGATCAGCGAAGAATTGAACGTGATTTCGTTGATGCGGTTCATGATCTCGCTGGCCGACGTCGGTGTCGCCTGCCGTACCAGCGGATTGATCTGCACCACCAAAACATCCTCGGTGGTCGTGGTGCCGAAAAACGGGAAGATCACCGGATTGCCTAGGTAGCCGCCATCCCAATAGGGCACGCCGTCGATTTCGACGGCGCGAAAAATCGTCGGCAGACAGGCCGACGCCATGACGGCCTCGGCCGTGATCTTCTCGCGCGGGAAAATGCGCACGCGGCCGGTCTGCACATTGGTCGCCGAAATAAACAGCTTCAAATCATCGCTCGCACGCAGCTTGTCGAAATCGACGAACCGCTCGATCAGATCCTTCAGCGGGTTGATATTCAGCGGATTGGCGTCGTAAGGCGAAAAGTAGCGCGACAGCGTGTCGAACCAGGCCTGGACCGGGGAGCCTTCAAGCGGCGTGAATGACAGCAGGCGCTCTATCACCGCCCGCTGCAGCGACGGAAGATTGCCGGTGCTCGATACCGCACGCCAGAAATCGGCCAGCCTTTTTTGCGCTTCATCGCGGCCGCCGCGCAGCAGTCCATCCGCCAACATCACCGCATTCATCGCGCCGGCGGAGGCGCCGGAAATGCCCTCAATCGACAGCCGCTCGTCGGTTAAAAGCTGCTCCAGCACGCCCCAGGTGAAGGCGCCATGGGCGCCACCGCCTTGCAGCGCGAGATTGATATGCTTGGGTTTGGGTGCGGCGGCTTTCGCTGCCGCCCGGCCGGGCAGCAGCGCGTTGAGGATGTTGCTCATGCCTTTGGTTATTCGGCGGTCCAACCACCGTCGATCGAAAGATTGGCGCCGGTAATGGCTTTCGCCGCATCCGAACAGAGATAGACGGTGAGGCTCGCGACTTCGTCGACGGTCACGAATTCTTTGGTTGGCTGTGCCGCCAGGATCACGTCCCGCTTGACTTGTTCCTCGGTCATGCCGCGCGCCTTGGCGGTGTCGGGAATTTGTTTCTCGACCAGCGGCGTCCAGACATAGCCCGGGCTGATGCAGTTGCAGGTGACGCCGAACGTCGCAGTTTCAAGCGCAACGGTTTTCGACAAGCCGGCAAGCCCGTGCTTGGCCGACACGTAAGCGCACTTGAATGGCGAAGCGACCAGCGAATGCGCCGAGGCGGTGTTGATGATGCGGCCCCATTTGCGCGATTTCATCCCCGGCACCGCGGCGCGGATGGCGTGGAACGCCGCCGATAGACCGATGGCGATGATCTGGTCCCATTTTTCGATCGGAAATTCCTCGATCGGCGCGACGTATTGAATTCCGGCATTATTGACCAGCACGTCGAGCGAGCCGAAGGTCTTCTCGCTTAAGTGCACCATGTCGGCAATCTTTGCGGGCTTGCTCATGTCAGCGCCGGAATAGATCGCCTTGACGTTGAAATCCTTCTCGATGCCGGCGCGTTCCTTTTCGATCGCGGCCTTGTCGCCAAAGCCGTTGATGGTGACGTTGGCGCCCTGGGCGGCTATCGCGCGGGCTATGGCGAGACCGATGCCCGAAGTCGAACCGGTCACCAGTGCGGACTTTCCTTTCAGCATGACAAACCCCAATTCAGGAGGGCGCCCGGCAGAAGGACGCCCGTACCAATGTCAGATGGGTGCGAAACGGCGGGAATGTGCGGCGCTTCTTGCTGCAGCGCAACATATAAATCAGGGGGCGCGTCACGTTTTCGCGATCCGCGCGATCCGCTACACTTCATGTATGGCAGCCCGCAAGGTTGGCCGTTCCGACTATGACTGCGTCATGACCAATACAGCACACGCGATTTTTCCCTCGCCGGACCACGACCATGAACGCTGCGCCAGCGCGGCGATCGCCCACGCCGAAGCGCAGTGTGCGGCGCGCGCGCAACGGCTGACGCCGATGCGCCGCCAAGTCTTGCAAGCGCTATTGTCGAGTCACAAGCCGCTTGGCGCCTATGAGATCATCGATCGGTTGGCGCAGAGGAGTCGGCCGGCGCCGATCACCATCTATCGTGCGCTCGATTTCCTGTGCGAGAATCGGCTTGTTCATCGGATCGAGAGCCGCAACGCCTATGTCGCTTGTGTGCATAATCACGATGGCGACGATCTCGTGGTTTTTTTGATTTGTGAAAGCTGTGGCGCGGTCGGTGAAGCGCCGGGCGCCGCCGCCGCCGAGGCGCTAAAGGCGTCTTCGCGCGCCGCGGGATTTTCGCCCAAGAGTCCGTTGATCGAGATTGCCGGTATCTGCTCGCATTGCCGCAAACGATAGATGTCGCGGTATCCAATCGCGTGCCCGCGCCAGCTTCTTCGTCGTCCCGTCCGCTCGATGCACTCGCCGTCGCAATAACGATCGGGCTGTGCCTGAGCTGGGGCTTTAACAATGTCGCGATCAAGCTTGCGATTCACGATATCCCGCCGCTGATCCAATCGGCGTCACGCTCGCTGATCGCGGCAGTGCTGGTGGGGATATGGACGCAGGTGCGCGGAATACGGCTGTTTCGTCGCGACGGCACGCTTCGTGCCGGGATTTTGGCCGGTGTCCTCTTTGCGCTTGAATTCCTGTTGATCTATCGCGGGCTGGTCTGGACGACGGTGACGCGTGGCACGCTGTTCCTCTATCTCGCGCCGTTTTTTGTCGTGATCGGTTCGCGCTGGCTGGTGCCAGGCGATCATTTCCGACTTTCGCAATGGCTCGGTCTGCTGTTGTCCTTCATCGGCATCGCCCTTGCCTTCGGCTTGCCGACGCCGGCGATCAGTCCACACCAAGCGCTCGGCGACCTTATGCTTATTGGGGCTGCTTTGGCGTGGGCGGCGACGACGCTGGTCATTAAGGTCAGCCCGCTCAATCGAATCAGCGCGGAGAAAACGCTGCTCTACCAGCTCGTCGTTTCGGCGCCGCTGCTCGCCGCCGGCGCACTGGTGTTTGGCGAACACATTAACGCTATGCCGTCGCCGCTGGCCCTCGGCGCCTTTGCCTATCAGACGGTCTGGGTCGTGAGTGTCACATTCGCGGTGTGGTTCGCACTGGTGGTCCGTTATTCGGCCGCCCGGCTGTCGGTCTTCACCTTTCTGGCCCCGCTATTTGGCGTGGCGGCGGGTCACATCGTGCTGAGCGAGCCGCTGACGCCGGCTTTTATCGTGGCCGTCGCGTTGGTGGCTGCCGGCCTGCTCCTCGTCAACCGGCCCCGGTGACGCTATATGAGCGGGTCAGCCCTCGATCCCCGCAACGGGTCCGAGGGTCATCGAACTGAAGCATTATCGCTGTAAGGACTTGGCTATGATGGAGTTTTCCGGCCCGGCCGAAAGGCATCAGACCGTTGCCGTGAAGGTCGGCAAGGTGACCGTCGGCGGCGGCGCACCCGTTGTCGTGCAGTCGATGACCAATACCGATACCGCCGATGTCGCGGGGACCGTAAAGCAGGTCGCGGCGCTGGCGCGCGCCGGCTCGGAGATCGTGCGAATTACCGTCGACCGCGACGAGGCCGCGGCGGCGGTTCCGCACATCAAGGAGCAATTGCTCAAAATGGATGTCGACGTGCCGATCGTCGGCGACTTCCACTATATCGGCCACAAGCTCCTGGCCGATCATCCGGCCTGCGCCGAGGCGCTCGACAAATACCGCATCAATCCAGGCAATGTCGGCTTTAAGGAAAAGAAGGACCGGCAATTCGGCGCGATCGTCGAAACCGCGATCCGCCACGACAAGCCGGTGCGCATCGGCGCTAATTGGGGTTCGCTCGATCAGGAGCTCCTCACCCACCTGATGGATGAGAATTCGCGGTCGAACCACCCGGTGGATGCCCGTGACGTGACGCGGGAGGCCATGGTTCAATCCGCGTTGCTCTCGGCGGGGCGCGCCGAAGAGATCGGCCTGCCGCGCTCCAAAATCATCCTCTCGGCCAAGGTTTCGGCGGTGCAGGATTTGATCGGCGTTTATGGCGAGCTGGCGCGGCGCTCCAATTATGCGCTGCACCTCGGCCTTACCGAGGCCGGCATGGGTTCGAAGGGTATCGTCGCGTCATCGGCTGCGATGGGCGTTTTGCTGCAGCAGGGCATCGGCGACACCATTCGCGTTTCGCTCACGCCCGAGCCGAACGGCGACCGCACCTTAGAAGTCAAAGTGGCCCAGGAATTGTTGCAGACAGTCGGGCTGCGTACCTTTGTGCCGCTGGTTGCCGCCTGTCCGGGCTGCGGACGGACGACTTCGACCACTTTTCAGGAGCTTGCAGCCAGCATCCAGGGCTTTATCCGCGACTCGATGCCGGAGTGGAAGACGCGCTATCCCGGCGTCGAGGGTCTCAACGTCGCGGTCATGGGCTGCATCGTCAACGGACCGGGCGAATCCAAACACGCCGATATCGGTATTTCGCTACCCGGCACCGGCGAGCAACCGACAGCTCCGGTTTTTATCGACGGCAAGAAGGCCATGACATTGCGTGGTCCGACGGTTTCAGCCGACTTCCAGAAAATCGTCATCGATTACATCGAGCAACGCTTCGGGTCGGGCGGCGCAGGCCGGACGGCGGCGGAATAGGCCGTCGCGAGGATATCGCCCGGTGGCCTGGGGATAAGTCGTTGCCAAATTGGCACAGGCGTCCGGAATTCGCGCGATTGCGGGCGCTCCTCCCTCGACAGCCGTCGTCAACGCATTCACGATGGCATTAACCATACTGCGCTATTTTGGGCGTCGGTAATGGCGGGAGAGTCACTATAATGAAGCGGACGATCATTGCTGCGCTGGCCCTGATTTTTGCGCTGGGGCTGATGCCCCAAGCTGCGCGGGCCCAGGATAACAATTGGAACGCGTTGTGGGCTTGGATCACGCGCGGCCAGGATCCCAGGTTGTTTTGGGGCGGCGCCGCGGTCGGCGCGGGTACTGGTGTTGCCGGCTATTACGCGACCAAGAAACACGGCACCCCTCCGCACCGGTATATGTCCTTCGGCACAGCCTATGCGGTGACGACCTACGCCTGCGCCGTCGTCTATCCGTTCGTCGGAACGGTCATGCTCAACCGCCCCCTCACGCCGCGTGAAATGTATGACGGCGTCGGCGACTGCATTGTGCCGTTCATCGGCGGCTATATCGTCGACGCGATGTTGCCGCACGACGCCTGGACAGATGGCACGCCGCCTGCGCCGGCACGGCACCATAAATAACGCGCTTCAAATCGGAACTAAGGAAAAAGCCGGCCTCTCGTGCCGGCTTTTTGCTGAGCGCATTCCGGTCTACGCTTAACAGCGAGAAGGCAAGCCCGAGGGAGAGTGCGTCTGTGACGAGTGCCGGTACCAATGCGGGTTTGCTCAGCGGCGAACGCATCATCGCCGCAATCAAGGCAAGTGCGGTCGACTATGTTCTGTCAGTGCCGGACATCACCACCAGTTCCGGACTACTGGCGCCCATCGCACGAGATACGGACTTGCGGCTTATCCGCGTCTGCAAGGAGGATGAATGCATCGGAATCGCCTCCGGACTGTCCTATTGCGACAAGCGGGCACTCATCCTGATCCAGCACACCGGCTTTCTGGATTCGATCAATGCCATCCGCGGCATCGCGGTGGAGTACAAGCAGCCGATCTGCATGATGGTGGGGCTTTTGCAGCACGAGCCGGAGCGGGCGCCGCGTGACTCATCGCGTTACGGCGTGCGCATCATGGAGCCGATCCTCGACGACATGGGCATCACGCATCATCTCGTCAGCGTAGATGCTGACGTGGCCAAAATCCAGCCGGCGATCGCAAAAGCGTATGGCGAATCGGAGCCGGTCGCCTTCCTGATCGGGCGGAGTCCGGCATGATGAAGCGCGACGAATGTTTCCGGGTGCTGGCTCGGCACATCACCGACGAGGCGGTCGTCGCCACCTATAGCTCCGCGGTGGATTGGGTCGGGATCGCGCCGCGCGTGCTCAACTATACGTCGATCGGCGCAATGGGGCTGGATTCTTCGCACGGACTTGGGTTGGCGCTTGGGCGGCCCGACAAACGCGTCGTTGTTTTGCAGGGTGACGGCTCGCTTCTCATGAATCTTGGCTGCCTAGTCACCATCGCTGCGGTCGCGCCAAAGAACCTCGTTCATCTGGTCGCGCAGAACGAGACCTATGAGGCTAATGGCGGCCATCCAATTCCGTCTCCGAAAGTCGACTTTGCCGGCTTGGCAAGGGCGGCGGGTTATGCCGCGGTTTACGATTTCGCCGAGCTCGACGTTTTCGCTCAGCAAGTGGCGCATGTGCTCGAGCAGGACGGGCCGGTGTTCGCCACTCTGCACATCGAGCCGTCAAAGCCGCTGACCTACGATTATCCGAGTCTCTATGACCCGGCGAAGCGCAAGGCTTTCAAGGCGGCGTGGCAGGCAAAGGACTAAACAGGCTTTTGGATCGCGCTTAGCGCTTTTTTTCCAGCCGGCGCATCACGTCATCGAGCTGATCGAGGTTGCGATAGCGGATGCTGAGCACGCCGCCGCGGCCGCGATCATTGACGTTCACGACCAAGCCAAGCGCATCGGAGATGCGCTTTTCCAGTGCAACCAGATTGGCGTTTTTCTCCGACCGAGCAAGTGACTTTCGGCCGTTGACTTTTGCGTCCTTGCCGCCGCCTTCGCGGGCCAGCGCTTCGACTTGGCGCACATTGAGGCCGCGGGAAACGATTTCATCCGCCAACCGCTCCGCATCGCGGTGACCGACCAAAGCGCGAGCGTGGCCGGCGTCGAGACGGCCGGCGTGGATATGCTCCTTGACCGGATCGGGCAGCGTCTGCAATCGGAGCGTATTGGCAACATAGCTGCGGCTTTTGCCGACCAGCCGGGCGACATCGTCCTGGCTGTGACTGAAATCCCGGATGAGCGCACGATAACCTTCCGCTTCTTCGAGCGGATTGAGATTGGCGCGCTGTACGTTCTCGATGATGGCAAGCTGCAGCGCCTCGTCATCAGTCGCGTCGATGATGACGACCGGCACTTCATGCAAGCCGGCGCGCTGCGCTGCGCGCCAGCGCCGCTCGCCGGCGACGATCTCGTAAGCGTCGTGGGTGCCGCGCACCGGACGCGCCACGATCGGCTGGATGATGCCGCGCTCGCGCAGCGAGGCGACCAGTTCGTCAAGCTCGGTATTGGAGAAGACGCGCCGCGGATTGCGCGCATTGGGTCGCAGCGATTCCGTGGGTACGCGGCGCTGGCCGCGCGGCCGTTCGACCGAGCTCTCGGCCGCGACTTCACCGATCAAGGTCGCAAGCCCGCGTCCCAATCGCGATCGCGTCGTATCATCCGCCATCGCTGTCTTCTCCAGACCGTCACTCATTCACTGGCCTCATCCGGCGCAAAGTTTTTTTTCTCGTTGGATGATTTCAGTGGCGAGCCGCAAGTAGGCTTCGCTGCCGCTGCATTTGAGATCGTAGACAAGAACCGGTTTGCCGTAGGACGGCGCTTCGGAGACGCGCACGTTGCGCGGAATGACGGTGTCGTAAACCTTGGCGCCCATGAACTCGCGCACGTCGGCGACGACCTGTCCCGACAGATTGTTGCGCGCATCGAACATCGTCAGCACGATGCCGTGAATCGTGAGATCCGGGTTGAGCTGTTCGCGCACCGACTCCACCGTTTTGAGCAGCTGCGACAAACCCTCGAGCGCGAAGAATTCGCATTGCAGCGGCACCAGGATGGCGTTCGCCGCCGCCATGGCGTTCACCGTCAAGAGATTGAGCGAAGGCGGGCAGTCGACCAGCACGTAGGTGAACTTGGTGCCGCCGAGTGTATTGAGGGGATTGAGCGCGCTGCGCAGGCGGAACGCCCGGTCGCGTGCCTGGCCGATCTCGAGCTCAAGGCCGGAAAGGTCGAGGGTCGATGGCGCGAGATGAAGGCGCGGCACCGCCGTCGCCACGATGGCGTCGCGCAAGGACGCTTCGCCGGTCAGCACATCGTAGGTCGAGTAGCGCCGGTTGCGGCGGTCGATGCCGAGGCCGGTCGAGGCATTGCCCTGCGGATCGAGATCGACAATCAGAACGTCTTCGCCGATCGCGGCGAGTGCGGTCCCGAGATTGATTGCGGTCGTGGTCTTGCCGACGCCACCCTTCTGGTTGGCCACAGCGAGGACGCGTGGTGCCTTCGCCGTACCGCGTTCTGGCAAAGTGAACGGGACGACACTGGGTTGCTCGGGGGTGTCAGTCATAGCGCATATCCAAAGTTCGTAGACAACTATAGGTTGGGCAATCGCAATCTTGAGATGTATCTAGAAAGTCCGAGCGACCACGATTCTGGCCTTAGAATCCGTTCGACTCGGCACCAAACTCATTTGAATCTTCCAACATTTAGCGGCTTCGGTCAATTCAGCGGCAACATCTTGTCCCTTGGGAAACAGCCCTGTCGCGCCCTTTTTCAACAGCGGCGATGCCTCGCCCAGCAGTTTCTTGAGCGGCGCCAAAGCACGCGCCGTCACAACATCGATGCTGTTTGGTGCGTGTTTGACGAAGTCCGCAATCCGCTCGGCGTGGACGATGGCCGGCGCATCGCAAACGTGCGCCGCCTCACGGAGGAAGACTGCCTTCTTGCCGATGCTTTCGACCAGATGGACTTGGACTCCGGGTTTATCCGCCAGCGCGCAGGCGATAACCAGGCCGGGAAATCCGCCGCCCGATCCCAGATCGACCCAGATTTTTGCGTTCGGCGCCAGGTCGAGGAGTTGCAGCGAGTCGGCAATGTGTCGTGTCCAAATTGTCGGCTCGGTCGAAGGCGCGATTAAGTTGGTGTGCTGCTGCCACTGCAGGAGCAACGTGACGAAGTGGTCGAGACGGGCTTCTGTTTCACGTGAAACAGGCGTCAGTGCGAGACCGCGGGCGCGGTCCGCTACGAGGTCAGGCGACGCCACTTGCCGACGGGCCAGTAGCTTTGCTGGCGGGCTTGCGATGCTGCCGGCGCACATGGGCAGCGAGGAGCGTCAACGCCGCTGGCGTGACCCCATCGATCCGGCCGGCATGACCAATCGTCCGCGGCCGCTGTGTCTGCAGCTTATTGCGAACCTCGTTGGATAGGCCGGGCAGAGCGGCGTAGTCGATATCGTCGGCGAGGACGACGCTTTCGTCACGCCGATAGGATTCGACGTCTGCGGCCTGGCGGCTGAGATAGACATCGTATTTGGCGTCAATTTCCAGCTGCCCGGCGATCGTGGCGTTGAGCTTCCCAAAGCTCGGCCAGATCCGCGCCAGGTCGCTTATCCCGATATCGGGATAGGAAAGCAGCTCGAACGCGGATCGCCGCTGGCCATCCTTGCGCAGCGAAAGGCCATAACGCGCGGCCTCGCTCGGCGTCAGGTTGACCGTTCGCGCCATACTACGCGCCGCATCGAGGGCCGCCATCTTGGCGCGATGGTGGCCCCCACGTTCGGGGCCCACGTATCCCAGTGCGATCCCCCTGCCCGTCAGCCGCTGGTCGGCGTTATCGGCCCGCAGCGTCAGCCGATACTCGGCACGCGACGTGAACATGCGATACGGCTCGCTGACGCCACGCGTCACCAGATCGTCGATCATGACGCCCAGATAGCCTTCGGCACGATCGAAGATGATCGGCGCCCCGTCATTCGCTCGCGCCGCGGCATTCAGACCGGCAACCAGGCCCTGCGCCGCAGCCTCCTCATAGCCGGTGGTGCCGTTGATCTGGCCGGCCAGGAACAGCCCCGACAGACGCCTTGTCTCCAGTGAAGGCATCAGCTCCCGTGGATCGACGTGGTCGTATTCGATGGCATAGCCCGGCCGCACAATGCGGGCGCGCTCCAGCCCGGGAATGCTGGCGACCAGCGCCTCCTGAACCTCCTCCGGCAGAGACGTCGAGATGCCGTTGGGATAAACCGTCGTGTCGTCGAGCCCCTCCGGCTCGAGGAAGATCTGGTGCCCGTCACGCTCACCGAAGCGCACGATCTTGTCCTCGATTGACGGGCAATAGCGTGGACCGCGGCTTTTGATCTGGCCGGAATACATCGGCGAGCGATGCACATTGGCGCGAATGATCTCATGAGTCGCCGGCATGGTGCGGGTGATGCCGCACTGGATCTGCGGATTGGCGATGCGCGTGGTCAGCACCGAGAACGGCTCCGGCGGTTCATCACCCGGCTGCATTTCCAGCGCCGCCCAGTCGATCGTGCTGCCGTCGAGCCGCGGCGGCGTACCGGTCTTGAGGCGTCCGAGCGCAAAACCTGCGCGCTCGAGTGTGCGAGACAAACCGACTGCCGGCGCCTCCCCGACCCGGCCCGCCGCGATCTGCCGCGCGCCGATATGGATGAGGCCTCGCAGAAATGTTCCGGTCGTCAGAACCACGGCGCTCGCCGCGAACTCGCGGCCATCCGCCAGGCGCACGCCCTCGACGCGGTCCTCGCCCAAGAGATCGTCGACCTCGCCTTCGATGACGGTCAGATTCACCGTCTGCCGGATCGCCTGTTGCATCGCTGCGGCATAGAGCTTCCGGTCGGCCTGCGCGCGCGGACCGCGCACGGCAGGCCCTTTGCGCCGGTTCAGAACCCGGAACTGGATGCCGGCAGCGTCTGCGACCCGGCCCATCAGACCGTCGAGCGCGTCGATTTCGCGGACCAGATGACCTTTACCGAGCCCGCCGATCGATGGATTGCACGACATCGCGCCGACGGTCGCGAATCGCTGGGTAATGAGCGCTGTGGATGCGCCCATTCGCGCCGCCGCTGCAGCGGCCTCGCAGCCGGCATGGCCGCCACCGACAACAATCACATCAAAGCGGCCGTCCATCGCAGTCTCCAATAGTCGGAGCCCTTCTAGCGAAGGCAAAACACCCGGTCAAAAAGCCCCGGGGTGGCAACCGTTTCACGTGAAACAGCAAGGCAAATGCGTTAACGAATCATTTACCAATACAAAAATCGCGAAAGATCACGTCCAAAATATCTTCGACATCGACCCGCCCGGTGAGCCGCCCCAAGGCAGTTGCTGCCGAACGCAATTCCTCGGCGATCAACTCTTCATGCTCCCCGGCCTTGGCAGCCTCGGCCAATGCCCGATCGATCGCAGCTACGGTCTCTTCAAACAAATGGCGATGCCGCGCGCGGGTTACGATGCCGGCCTCTACCGTCGAAAAATAGTCCTTGGCAAAATCAGCCAATCGTTCGACGAGCTCCTCCATTCCGGCGCCGGTCGCTGCGGAAACATAACAACTGAACTCAACTTCATTATTTGTCGGTGCGGCACTCCCGGGTATCGTCAAGTCCACTTTATTGACCACCAGCCAAATCCGCGTGGCCGCTACAAGATTCGTCTCCGGAAAAATCATTCGGCCGTCGGCCGATCCGTCAATGACCCACAGCACCAAATCAGCACCTGCTGCGCGTTCCCGGGCCCGCCGCACGCCTTCCTGTTCGATCGGCTCGGCACTGTCCCGAATCCCCGCCGTGTCGAGTAACGTCACCGGATAGCCATCGAGATCGAGATGCACTTCGATAATGTCGCGAGTGGTCCCGGCATAGGGCGAGACGATTGCCGCCTCACGGCGAGCCAGACGATTGAGCAGGGTCGATTTCCCAGCGTTCGGCGGCCCGGCAATGGCCACGACCAAGCCCTCGCGTAGCCGCTCCCCTCGCCCGCCTCCAGCCAACGCCGCCGCAATCTCGCTGCGCAATTGCCGCGCAACATGAATTGCGGGACTGATCAAATCTTCCGGAACGTCAGCCTCGTCGGAAAAGTCTATGCGCGCCTCGACCAGCGCCAGCGCCTCGATCAACCGCTGCCGCCACGCCTCGGCGCGGTCGCCAATTAAACCTTTCAGCTGACGAAATGCCTGGCGGCGCTGCGCCGGAGTCTCAGCGCCGATCAGATCGGCAAGCCCCTCGACCGCCGTCAGATCGAGCCGGCCATTCTCGAAAGCGCGCCGGGTAAATTCGCCTGGTTCCGCGAGCCGGCAGCCCTCGATCCTGCCTAAGACATCGAGTACCCCGGCGACCACGGCGTGGCCGCCGTGCAGCTGCAGTTCCGCAACATCCTCGCCGGTCTCGCTATGCGGCGCCGGAAACCACAGAGCCAGCGCTTCATCGATCGTCTCGCCGTTTCCCGGATCGCGCACGCGCACCAGCGCAGCCTTACGCGGCTCGGGCAGACGTCCAATTAGCATCTGCAGCGCCGTGCCCG
>JBAQAB010000398.1:0-21703 GCA_049285535.1 Xanthobacteraceae bacterium | reverse complement strand
GGTCGACCCCGACGAGATCATCGATGCCTACGGCGCCGACGTCGCGCGCTGGTTCATGCTGTCGGACTCGCCGCCGGACCGCGACGTGGAATGGACCGAGCGCGGCGTCCAGGGCGCCTGGCGCTTTGCGCAGCGGCTGTGGCGGCTGGTCGGCGAGGGGGCCGAGATCGCCAAAGTGGCGCCGGACGCACGACCGGACGCGTTTTCGCCTACGGCACTTCGCCTGCGCAAGGCGGCGCACCGGGCCTTGGCCCGCGTCAGCGATGACATTGAAAAGCTACACTTCAATGTTTGTGTGGCGGCGATTTACGAATTCGCCAACACGCTCAATGAGGTAATTGGCGAACTGGGGTCTGAGACTGGGTCAGATGAGGGGGCTGCCTCCACGCCCGATTTCCGCTGGGCGATGCGCGAGGCGGTTAATATTCTTGTGCAATTATTCGCGCCCATGATGCCGCATCTTGCCGAGGAAAGCTGGGCTGCGCTCGGTCATGACACGCTGGTTGCGCAGGCGGCTTGGCCGCAAGTCGAGCCCGCGCTTCTGATCGAGAATACGGTAACGCTGCCGGTGCAGGTCAACGGCAAGAAACGCGCCGAGGTGACTGTGGCGCGCGACGCCGGCAATTCCGAAATCGAGGCTGCCGTTCTCGCGCTCGATGCGGTAAAAACGGCGCTGGACGGCAAGACGCCGAAGAGGGTGATCATCGTGCCGGGGCGGATCGTCAATGTGGTGGCCTGACCATCGCGCAGCTGCGCGCGCCGCGCGGTTCGCCGCCGTGCGGCTTGGCGTCATTGTGGGCGCCGCCAGCCTCCTTGCCGGTTGCTTTGAGCCGCTTTACAGCTCGCATCCCTCGGTCGGCGGCGAAAGCATCAAAGACAAGCTCGCCGAAGTGCAGATCGCGCCGGTTCCCACCCGCCAGGGCACGCCGCAAGCCCGTCTTGCCATCGGCGTGCACAACGCTTTGCAGTTCGATCTCAACGGCGGCGCCGGCGCCAATGCTCCGACCCATCGGCTCGATCTCACGGTGACGCAGGGCGGCTTTACCGTAATCGTCGATCCTTCCAGCGGACGCCCGACGGCGCAAGTCGCTGGCGTCCGGGTGAGCTATCAGCTCGTGGAGATCGCGACCGGCAAAATCGTGTTGAAAGATTCCACATTCGCCAACGTCGACTACGACTCACCCGGCCAGGAGCAGCGTTTCGCCGTCCAGCGCGCGCAGCGCGATGCCGAGGATCGCGCCGTGCAAACGGCCGCCGATACGATCCGCAACAGGCTGGCGTCGTATTTCGTCGCCGGGACCTGATTTTCAATGGTTGCCGTCAAAGCCGCCGACGTCGACGCCTTCGTGGCGCGTCCCGATCCGGTGCGGCCGGTGGTTCTGGTGTTCGGTCCGGATGCCGGCCTGGTCAGCGAACGCTCCAGCGCCATCGTCAAAGCCTCGGTCGACGACGTGAACGATCCGTTCGCGCTGGCGCGCCTCGAAGGCGAGGCGGTTACCGCCGAACCGACGCGGCTTGTCGAAGAGGTGCAGACCATGCCGCTGTTCGGCGGCCGCCGCGCGGTGTGGCTCAAGGCCGGAAGCCGCAACATCGCGCCCGCGGTCGAGGCGGTCCTGGCCTTGCCTCCTGGCGGATGCCGCGTCGTGATCGAAGCCGGCGATTTGCGTCGCAATGCGCCGCTGCGCTCGCTATGCGAGCGCGCCAAGAACGCCGTGGCCCTACCCTGCTATGCCGACAGTGAGCGCGACCGGGCGCGGCTGATCGACGACGAGATGCGCGCCGCCGGCTTGACGCTGACGCCCGAGGCGCGGGCGCTTCTGATCCCCTTGCTCGGCGGCGACCGCGCCGCGTCGCGCAACGAAATTCGCAAGCTGACGCTTTATGCCCGCGGCCGCGATCAAGTCGGCGTCGACGATGTGACCGCCGTGGTGTCCGATGCCTCGGCGCTGGCGCTGGAAGATATCGTCGACGCCGCTTTCGCCGGCCGTCCGGGTGAGCTGGAAGCGCAGCTCGCCAAAGCGCGGACGGCGGGCACCAGCGCCGGCTCGCTGTTATTCAACGCCCAGCGCCAACTCGCGCAGCTGCACAAATGGCGCATAGCAATCGAGGACGGCGCGCCGTTCTCGCTCGATGCGGTGCAGCCGCCGCTGCATTTCCGCCGGAAGGCGCTGGTCGACGCAGCGTTGAAATCCTGGAGCGCGGCGCGGCTCTCGACCGCCATGGCCGAGCTTGCCGAGGCGGTGCTGCAATCACGGCGCCGGCCGGCGCTCGCCGATACCATCGCCGAACGCGCATTGCTGGCGCTCGCGACGCAAGGCCGCCGCAGCGCGGCGTAAGGTATTCAAAAAGTTCCAGCGGGCCGCGCGGTGTTCTGGTGCTCAGTCCGCCAATCCGCCAGCGTGGTGCGGCCGACCACCGACATTTTCGCCGCCGCCGCCGCGATCGTGTCGTGCAGCACTTGATCGAAATTGTCGTGCGCGACGCGGCTTTCCGCCATTGCGGTTCGCATCGCCTCGGCATCGAACGGCTGCGCGCGCAAAGTTTTGCGCACCTCCTCTTGCGACAGACGAAGATCGGCCTCGGCGGCCGCGACCTTCATCGCCTCGCCGCGGAGCTGCGCGCGCAAGACTGTGGCGTCGGCGGGCGGCAGCTTGGCCGCGATGCGATCGAGCCGGCCGGCAAGGCTGTGGTCGATCCGCGCCACAGTCGCCAGCGGCACCGGGCCGGAAAAACGGATCGCCACGGCGCCCGCCGCGCCGACGAAGAACAAGTTCAGTGCCAACGATCCCAGGAGCAGCCAGCGCCAATGCGCGCCGCCTTCCGTCCTCGTTTGTATTGACATCGTCGCCCTCGTTTTTCGCTGACTCGAGAAAGCCCGGCGCTGCGCGCAGGGCGGTGGTTCGCCGAAAAGATCGTGCTCCGTCAAGGGGCTAGCCGCGAAATTGCCGACCGTAACCGACGCCCCAACAGCACATCCTAGCGCCGATTACGCCGTCACGAAATGGCCGATCGGCCGCCGCCGGCCTGATGCCGGCGGAGCCGGGAGAATCGATCAGGTCGGATTCTCCAGGCTGAACGCGCCGGAATCGTCGTCATAGGCGAAGACTTCGGCGTAACGTCCCCATGCGATCACGGCCCGCAAGGTGAGTTCGGCATCCTCGGCCGTCATGTGATCCTCGAGCTCGTCATAGAAGCGGCTTTTCGGCGCCACGTGGTTGGCGCGCTCCTGCAGCACGTGACGGATATGAGCGGCCAGAGGAACATAGGACAGTAATTGGCGCTGGAATAGTTTCTTGCGGTCGTCGGTGCCGAGCTCGGCGAATTGTTTGCCGATATCGGTGAGCTTGATGTCGCCGCCTTCGACCTCGGCCAGCCGCAGCAGTTGCAGCGATTCTGCGACCGGAAACAGCTCGTCGGAATCCATGTGCAATTCGTCGGACAGCACGGGCAAGTCGGCGTGGCCGCTAAACGGCGGGGCGGCGAGCGTCTCGATGAGTCCGGACAGGAGGTTGGCCGATACCCGCGGCAGCGCCGTATAGATCGTCGCGGCCGGTCCGGTGCCGATTTGCAGCGGCGTCGGCGAGCGCGCGGTCATCGCCACATAGATTTTCTCGACCAGTTCGCGGAACTGCGGGTCGAGCCGGTTGCGCGGTTGTTTCAACTCGACGGGGATTTCGCTAATGATGCGGCCGGGATTTGTGGAAAACAACAGGATGCGGTCGCACAACAGGACAGCCTCCTCGATATTGTGCGTAACCAGGATCACCCCTTTGATCGGCAGCTTGCCGTCGCCCCAGAGCTCGAGAAAGTCTGTGCGCAACGTCTCCGCGGTCAGCACATCGAGCGCGGAGAAAGGTTCATCCATCAAAAGGATGTTGGGATGCACGACCAGCGCCCGGGCGAAGCCGACTCGTTGCCGCATGCCGCCGGACAATTCGCGCGGGAAGGCCGACTCGTAACCGTCCAAGCCGATCAGGTCGATCGCCGCCAGTGCGCGTTTGCGGATTTCCGCCTCCGGCAGGCCGAGCGCCTCAAGCCCGAGCTGTACGTTTTCCAGAACCGTCAGCCACGGAAACAGCGCAAACGATTGGAACACCATGGCGATGCCCGGCGCCGGCGCATGGACCGGCTCGCCGAGATAGGTGATCGTGCCGGACGAAGGTTCCGCCAGACCGGCAATCAAACGCAGCAAAGTCGATTTGCCCGAGCCGGTGCGGCCGAGCAGGCCGACGATCTGGCCCTGCGTCAGCGACAGCTCGACGCCATCGAGCACCAGATGCTCGCCGCCATCGGCGCGCGGAAACGACTGGCGGAGCGCGTGAACGTCGAGGAGGGCGGCGGTCATAGTGATCCTCATCCCAGCCGGAATTTGCGTTCGGCGTAGAAATAGAGCGGACGCCAGAACAGGCGATTGATGACGACGACGAACAGGCTCATCGCCACGATACCGAGTACGATGCGGTGAAAATCGCCGGCATCGGTCTGTTGCGCAATATAGGCGCCGAGCCCGAAGGCTTGCAGATGCTGCTGGCCCCAGGACGCGACCTCGGCGACGATGCTCGCGTTCCATGAGCCGCCGGACGCGGTGATCGCTCCGGTCACGTAATAGGGCAGCACCGCCGGCAGCGCGATGCGCCGCCACCACAGCCAGCCGCGCACGTGCAAGTTCACGCCAACGGCGCGCAACTCGGCCGGGATCGCCGCGGCGCCGGCAATGACATTGAACAGAATGTACCATTGCGTGCCGAGGATCATCAGCGGGCTGAGCCAGATATTCGGGTCGAGCCGCCAGGCGACGATCAGCGAGACGACGACCGGGAACAGCACGTTGGCCGGGAAGGCGGCGAGGAACTGCGCTATCGGCTGCACGATATTGGTCGCGCGCGAGTGCGTGCCGACCCAGACGCCGATCGGCACCCAGATGACGCTGGCAATGGCGATGAGAACGACGACGCGGGCAAGCGTCGCAAAGCCGAGCAAAATCGCGAGACCGACGTCGGCGAGCGCTATGCCCTCGACGATGAAACGCACAATTTGCCACAACGCGGCCGCACTGAGCGCAACGACGATGAGGCCGAATAGGAACGCGATGCGGCTCTGCGCGAGCGGCGGCGTTTGCTTGCTGGATTGGGGTTTGTCGGGCCAACGCGGCCGCAGCGTGAGCCGCCATAGCACGCCGAAGGGTCGGGTCAGCCGCTCGACGACGCGCGACCGGCGCAAGACGTCGAATACCCATGAGCGCGGCGGCAGCACGCCGGCCTCCTGTTCGAAGCGGAAGCGATCCGCCCATGCCACCAGCGGCCGGAACAGGACCTGGTCGTAGATCAGGATGACCACCAGCATGGTCGCGATCGCCCATGTCACCGCTCGCAGATCCTGGTGCTCGATAGCCAAGGCTATGTAGGAGCCGACGCCGGGAAGCGTGACCGTGGTGTTGCCGACGCTGATCGCCTCGGAGGCGACGACGAAGAACCAAGCCCCCGACATCGACATCATCATGTTCCAGATCAGCTGCGGCATGGCGAACGGCACATCGAGCCGCCAGAATTTCATCCATCCACTGAGCCGGAAATTGCGCGACGCTTCGTCAAGCTCGGTCGGCACCGTGCGCAATGACTGGTAGAAGCTGAACGCCATGTTCCAGGCCTGACTGGTGAAGATGGCGAAGATCGAGGCGAACTCGGCGCCGAGCACGCGGCCGGGCGCCAGCGCCATGAAGAACACCACCGTCACCGAGATGAAGCCGAGGATCGGCACCGATTGCAGAATATCGAGCAGCGGGACCAAGAGCCGCTCGGCGCGTTTGTTCTTGGCGGCAAGCGTCGCATAGGTGAAGGTGAAGAGGAGCGACAGCACCATGGCGATAAGCATGCGCAGCGTGGTGCGCGCGGCATATTCCGGCAGATTGCGCGGATCGAGGGATGGCGGCGTTTTCTCCAGCTCCGCAAGTGGCTCGAACAGGTGGCGGCTCGCCTCGCCCAGAAAGACCAACAGCCCAAGGATCAAAAGAACTGCCAGGACGTCCCATCGGGTGAACAGGCGTGCCCAACCGCTGACCGAGATCGGGATAATCGCCCGCATGTCTTCGCCCGATGGTGCCGGATTTGCTGTCATGGAATTGTCTTAGAAGTTGCGGCAGGGAAGCGCGGCCGCGACCTTGCCGCGACCACATAACATTGGCGTGGCCGCCTTCAAACCTTTTTGCGAATCCACGGCAACCGGGCGCGCGATTTGCCTCAGGGGAGACCGCGCTTGTCAGCCGCTCCGAGCCGCCGCCATGGCGGAGAGAGCCTGAGTTAGCTCGGCGGGGAACGGAAATATGATGGTGTTGCTGCGGTCATTGGCGATATCGAACAGCGTGCCGAGATAGCGAAGCTGCATCGCCTGCGGCACCGGCGCCAGCAGGCGCGCGGCGTCGACGAGTCTCTGCGCCGCTTGGAATTCGCCTTCCGCATTGATGATCTTGGCCCGGCGTTCGCGCTCGGCCTCGGCCTGGCGCGCGATGGCGCGCACCATGCTCTCGTCGAGGTCGATACGTTTGAGCTCCACAGTGGAAACCTTGATGCCCCAGCCCTCGGTCTGCTTGTCGAGCACTTCCTGGATGTCGGCATTGAGCTTGTCGCGTTCGGCGAGCATCTGGTCGAGGTCGTGCTTGCCCAGCACCCAGCGCAGTGTGGTCTGCGCCAGCTGGCTGGTCGCCGCGAGGTAATTGCAGACCTGGATGATCGACTTCTCGGCGTCGACGACGCGGAAATCGAGCACGGCGCTGACCTTGACCGAGACATTGTCGCGCGAAATTACGTCCTGGGGCGGCACTTCGTCGACCACCACGCGCAAATCGACGCGCACCATCTGCTGGATAAACGGATAAAGCAGAATGAGTCCGGGACCCTTGGTGCCGGTATAGCGGCCGAGCGTGAACACCACGCCGCGTTCGTATTCGCGCAAGATACGGATGGAGGCGTAGAGAAAGATCAGAACCAAAACGCCGACGGCGATAACGACGGTGAAGAACATGGCGGACTCCTTGGGCTGATGCGGCGGTTCAATCGGTCCTTGTTGGACGTGGGGAGGCGGGGTTTCACTCAAAAGGGTTTGCGGGCGCAAATGCGGGTGCGGCGAAGTTCCGATCTAGGTCGGCCGAACATGCAGCACCAAGCCGTCGCGGCCGACCACATTGACGCGCGAGCCCTCGGCGAGCGGGGCGTCGGCGCGCGCGCCAGATTTCGCCCTCGACCCGGACGCGGCCCTCATGGCCTTGCCACCATACCGTCTCGCCGCTGGCGCCGATCAATGCCTCGCCGCCGGTCACGACCGGACGCTTGCGCGACCGCAATAGCGCCGCCAGCGCGAGGAGGAACAAGGCGGCGCTGCCGATGGCGGCGCCGATGACGACCGCCCGCGAAAGTTCGAAGCCCGGCACCTGCGACGGAAACATCATCAGCGCGCCAATGACGAAGGCGACAATACCGCCGACGCCGATCGTGCCGAAAGCGCCGATATGGGCTTCGGCGATCATCAGTCCGATGCCGACCAACACCAGCGCGGCGCCGGCATAGTTGATCGGCAGCAGCGCCAGCGCATAGAGCGCGACCAAAAGACTGATGGTGCCGACCAGGCCCGGTGCCACCGCGCCCGGATTAAAGAATTCCAGGATCAGGCCGTAGACGCCGATCAGCATGAGGATGAAGGCGACGTTCGGATTGGTGATCAGCGCGAGAAGCTTGATGCGCCAGTCGGGCGGCGTCGCCACCACCCGCAGTCCGGCGGTCGCCAGCCGCACGGGCTTGCCGGCTACAGTCACGGTCCGGCCGTCGACCTGGCGCAGCAGATCGGGCACGTCCGCGGCGACCACGTCGACGACATGAAGCTTGAGCGCCTCGTCGGCCGGCAGGCTTACGGCGTTGCGCACCGCGTCTTCGGCCCAGTCGGCGTTGCGGCCGTTGACGGCGGCGAGGCTGCGGATATAGGCGACCGCGTCGTTGACGATTTTGCGCGACTCGGTGTCGGCCGGCTCGCCGGCTTTGCCTGGTGTCTGGGTTTTCTGATCCGAGCCACCGCCGGGCGCGAGCGGACTGCCGCCGAGCTGGATCGGCGTGGCGGCGCCGATATTAGTGCCGGGCGCCATGGCAGCGATCGCGCTGGCATAGGCGATATAGGTGCCGGCGCTCGCCGCGCGGGCGCCGCTCGGCGCCACGAAACTTGCGACCGGCACCGGCGAAGCCAGGATCGCGCTGTCGATCTCGCGCATCGACGAATCGAGGCCGCCCGGCGTATTCATGCGCAGCACGATCAGGCCGGTCTCGCGCGGCGAAGCCGCGCCGATCTCGCGCACGATATAATCCGTGATGGCCGGGCCGATCGGGCCGCTGATTTCAAGGACGAGCGCACGTGACGCGGCGCTGGCCGGCGTCGCGAGCAACGCGAACAGAATAGCCACAAGCACGGTTGCGTGTCGTCGCATCGCGGCAATCATGGCGGCCCCGGTGCCGGTCGGCGCAGCGGCAACCTGCCGCCGCCGAACGATGCATGGATTATAGGACCTTCCGCCGGTCGCGTCCCGACGGCGATCCTGTGCGCGGTGCGGCTGTCACGAGGCCGCGACCGCGCGCGGCGGCGTGCCGATGAGGCGAGCGCCCCAGGAAAAGCGCTGCACCGCGAACGTCGTCGCCAGGCTCAAGACCAGCGTCCCGCCAAAAACGACGGCCGCCTTGATAATGGCGAACAGCGGCGCGGCAAGGAGCGCATATTGCAACCAGACAATGAAGACGTAGTGCACCAGATAAAGTCCATAGGCATTAGCCGACAGATAGCCGAGAAGCCGCGAATAGCCGGTTGCGAACCGCAGGCAGACGGCGATGAGGAAAAAACAGCCGGCGGCGCAGGCCGGCACGAAACTCAGATCGGCGGCAATCTCGACGCCGAGCGAGGCGCCATGCGGCATAGTCAGGGCCGTCAAACCCATCCAGAGAAACAACGAGGCGAGCGCGGCCGCCAGCGCATAGGTCCAGCGCCGCGCCAAGATGCCGTCGACCGCGACAAGGCCACGCTCGATGCCGGCGCCCCCGATGCCGACGCCGGCAAAGAAATAGACCGCATAGAGCAGCGGCCGGCACCATTGCACGGCGAACAGGCCCGAATTGGACCAGACCCACGGGGTAAAGGCGATCGCCAGTGGGACATAAACTATCGCGGAAACGGCAAGCAGCACGCCGAAATAGCGAGCTGGCGACTTATCGGCCACCGCCGACCAGCGGCCGAGCGCCGGTATAGCGTTGGGCGCAATGAAATGCAGGCCGGCGGCGACAAAATTGAGCGCCAGAAGCTGCCACAAGAACCACAGCGGCCCATTCGGCCAGAACGGCAGCGCGCGCAGGCTATGCCAATAAGCGGCGATGCTCGGATCGGCCGCGGTCAGGCGGTAGACCGGATAAACCGCCACCGGGATCACCACGGCGATGCCGAAGACAAACGGCAGACCGAGCCGCAGCGCGCGGTCGCGCAAGAAGGCCCAATCTTTTTTGCGCTGCAAACTTGGCCAGACAAACAGGCCGGAAAGAAAGAACATCAGCGCCATCAGATAAACGTCCTGCCAGGCGCAGATAAGATCGAAGCCGAAGAAGCGATGGCTGTCGATGATCGGGAACGCGCGCCAATCGTAGGGCGGAGTGTCGAATCCGGAACCGGTTACCGGAATCCAGTTGAGGTAGGCCAGCATCGCATGGAAACCGAGCACGATCAGGATCACGATACCGCGCAGATTGGCCAGCGCCAGACTGGTGCGCGAACCGGAACGCGGCATGGAATCGATGCGCCGCATGTCTCAAATCCCAAGCTCAAATAACGAAGCGCCAGTATCGGGAACAATCATGAGAAGCTACGCGGTGGATTGCAAGGAGAATGCGATTGAGCCGAATACGACGGGCTCGAGTGGTGGAACGAGAAGCGGCGGACTAAGTTCCCAATCGCGGCCCGCCGCGACCAAATTGCGCAAGCCGGTTCCCGGCCGCACACTATGGCGTTTCCTCCACGCTGGTGTCCTTAAATCACCGCATTGTGGAACGAGTAATAATTCTCCGCCATCACTGTCGCGCAGCGATTCGCAGCGACGAATGGAGAGGATTCTTGGCAATGAAATCGACAAAGCTGCTCATGGCGATGGTCGTGGCGTCACTCGTCGCGCTGGCCGGCATCGCACAGTCCGAGCCGGCGACCGAACCGTCGGTTGCCGGTCTGTGGCAGAAGACCGATGCGGACACCGGCAAACCGGTCGGATGGTTTTTGTTTGTCGACCAGAATGACGCCTATGAAGGCGTCATCGCGAAACTATTCCTGCGGCCGGACGATCCCAAGAATCCGACCTGTTCGAGTTGCCGCGACGACCGCAAGGATCAGCCGCTGCTCGGGCTGCCTCTGATCAGGAACATGAAGCGCAATGGTCTGGAATATCACGACGGCAATATTCTCGATCCGCGTGACGGCAATATTTACAGCGCAATGATGCGGGTGAGTCCCGATGGTCAGACGCTGACGGTTCGCGGCTACGTCGGCATCGCTTTGTTCGGACGCGATGAGACTTGGTATCGCTTGCCGGACAACGCGCTTGCCCAGCTCGATCCGATCGTGGTCGCCAAGTACCTGCCGGGCGCGGTCAAGACGCCGATCGCCGCATGGCGGCATCCGGAGCGGACAGCGAAATCGGCCAACGCTTATCGCTGACTATTCGCCGCGCATCGGTTTTACTGAATGACGCCGAACTCGCAGCCTGGCGCCGCATATTGGTAGCGCGGAACGCCGTAACGATCCTGAGTGATGGTCGGCTTGCAACGCGCTTCCCACTTGCGATCGCGTTCGGCGGCGTGGGTCCGCTCGATCTCGTCGGCGGCCGGCGGCACGGTCCTGATGTAAGGATCGCGGGCCTCGCCCCAGCGCACGATGCAGTTCAACGAACTTCCGCCGCCGATGCAACCACCGGCCGCTAGGCCGTCGGCATAGGCAACGCTGCAAATGGTCGCTACCGCCACGACCGAAAGGCTCGCGGCGGCGCCGATCCGCGCCGCATAGCGCGACACCAAGGCCACTCTGGCACAGCTCAAGGTTAACACCGCTCTCTCCCTGGCGCGCCGATCTCGTGTCATCGGCCGGCGCTCCGTTGCACCGCGTTTGCGCAAGCTCGTTCGGAACGCGTTTTGTCATTCCGGAACAGACGCAGACGTCGGCTGGAGAGTGAGCAAGGGGAGTGCCAGGGCGCGTGCCCTGTTTTGGCACATTCACGCGGCAAGAATTAATCTTGCGGCTTTTGAGAATTAATCCCGTTCAACGTCGCAAAATGATCGACGCCGGCCGCCGCTGCTCCCAGCCGGCCTGCTCGAGTTCCGGGATGGTGTCGTCGGTCTGCGGATAGCCGAGACAAAAATAGCCGATGAATTTCCAATCTGTGGGCACGTTAAGAATCTCGGCGAGCGCCGCGGGATCGAGGATCGAGACCCAGCCCATGCCGATGCCCTGGGCGCGTGCGGCGAGCCAAATTGTATGCACCGCGGTCACCGCCGAATATTCGATCATTTCCGGCATGGTGCGGCGGCCAAGGCCGTGCCCCTGCGCCGTCGACCGATCGGCAAAGACGGCGAAATGCGCCGGCGCCTCTTGCAATCCGGCGAGCTTGAGCCGCGCATAGTTGCTGGCGCGGCAGGAGTCTTGGGCGGCGAGCGCCTGCGCGTTGCAAGTGGCGAAGTTCTGCCGGACGGCGTCGCGCCGAGCGGGGTCTTCGATGATCACAAAGCGCCACGGCTGGCTCAATCCCACCGAAGGCGCAAGGCAGGCGAGGTCGATCAGCGTCTCCAGAGCGCCGTTCGGCAAGGCGTCGCGCCGGAAGCGTCTCACATCGCGGCGCCAGACCAGAAGCTCACGCAAGCGTGCGCGGAAGGCGTGATCGAATTCGACCGGTCGCAGTGCCGGTGCCGCGGTATCGGCGCGTTCGCTGTGCGGGCTTAAGTGCTGTTTCATCGCTTGAAACCTATCTGCTGCCGCGAAACTCGGCCATCGCAATCTGCAAGCGCTGCCAGTCCGCCTCGGCCGCCGGCAAGCCAAAACGCAGCCACGTGGCGTGGTCGGGGAAAGCCCGCGTCAAAATGCCGACGCGGCCGAGATGATGAAACAGCGCGCCGGCTGCGTCCGTTCGGATTAGCCGGAACAGTGTCGTGCCGCCGACGATGTCGAGTCCGGCGCCGTTCAAGATCGCATCGAGCCGCGCCGCCGCCGCGGCGAGGCCGCGCCGGTTACTTTCAATCCAATCCCCATCGGCCAGCGCCGCGACGCCGACAGCAAGTGCCGGGCCGGAAACCGCCCACGGGCCGAGCAACGCCAACAATCGCGCGGCAAGCGGCGGCGGCGCCAGCGCAAAGCCGAGCCGCAGCCCGGCCAGCCCGAAGAATTTGCCGAACGAGCGCAGTACCACGATGTTGCCGCAGCCAACCTCTGGAGCGAGGCTCGCGCCGCGCGGTCCGACATCCATGAAGGCCTCGTCGACCACAAGCACGCCACCGCGCGCGCTAAGAGTCTTGGCGACGTCCAGCAAATCGCCTTTGGCAAACAGCCGGCCGTCCGGATTGTTGGGATTGGTGACAACAACGAGGGCGGCACCGCCGATCGCGCCGAGATCGCGAACCTCGGCAACGGCGTGGCCGGCCAGCGCCGCGGCGCGCGCATGCTCGGAATAGGTGGGCGTCAGAATCGCGGCACGGCTGGGTGGAACCAAACCGCAAACCAGCGGCAGCAAAATTTGGGTTCCCGGGGCAGGCACCACACAGGCCGCCGACGGCGCCCCATAGGCTGTTGCCGCGGCGCCGGCGAGCCCATCCAGAGAGTGTTGGTCGGGCAAGTGCGCGAAAACCTCGACTGGCAAACGCGGCAGCGGATATGGGTTAGGATTGATCCCGGTCGAAAGGTCGACGAATGGTTCGGCGGCGTCGGGAAACAGCCGCCGCGCGGCGGCATGATCGCCGCCGTGTTCGCCGCCATGCAGAAGCAGTCCGTCTGGGCCGCTAAAGGGAACCATGTCAGTCGCGCTTGCGCTTCTCGCCATGCTGATCGAGCTCGGTCTTGGTTATCCGCAGCCGCTGGTGCGCGCGATCGGCCATCCGGTGACCTGGATCGGCGCCCTGATCGGCGAACTCGATCGCGCGCTTAATCGCGAAGCAGCGAGTGCACGGCAGCGGCAATTAGCCGGCGTGGTCGCGCTGCTGATCGTCATCGTCATGGCCGGTTTGACGGCCTTCGTCATCGAACGCGAGCTGTTGCGGTTGTCATTCGGCATTTTCATCATCGCTCTTGCGGCAAGCCCATTGCTCGCGCAGCGCAGTCTGCATCGGCATGTGGCGGCCGTCGCCGCTGCGCTCGAATCCGAGGATCTCGGCGCCGCGCGCAACGCAGTATCGCATATCGTCGGCCGCGATACTGCAACGCTCGATATCGCCGGGATCGCCCGTGCGGCGATCGAGAGCCTTGCCGAGAATTTCTCCGATGCGGTGGTCGCGCCGGTGCTATGGCTTGCCATCGCCGGGCTCCCCGGCATCGCCATCTACAAAGCCATCAACACGGCCGACAGTATGATCGGCCACCGCACCGAGCGGCACGAAGCGTTCGGCTGGGCGGCGGCTCGCCTCGACGATCTGGTCAACCTGCCGGCATCGCGGCTTGCGGCGCTGTTGCTGATCGCCGCGGCGGCGCTGCGGAAGGATGGATCGTCGGTTGCGGCATGGCAAACGGTGTGGCTCGACGCGCCGCGGCATCGGTCGCCGAATGCCGGCTATCCCGAAGCCGCGATGGCCGGAGCGCTTGGTCTCTCGCTCGCCGGCCCGCGGGTTTATGGCGGCGTGCTCGTCGACGACGCGGTCATGGGCGGCGGCCGTTGGGACCCGACTGCGGCCGATATCCGTCGCGCGCTTTCGCTTTACCGCATCGCCGACGCGATCCTGATCGCAGTCCTTGCCGCCTTGGCGGCGCTCTTCATCGCGCCAGCTTAAGCAGCGCTTCAAGATCGAGATGTGCGGCAAGATGCGCGGCGAGCGCATCGAGCGTGCGCTCGATCGAGGCGTCGTAAGCAAGGTTCGTTGCTCCAGCGGCGAAGCGGTTGAGCCACGCCGCGCGCTGGCAATCGTCGGCAAACAGGCCGTGAATATAGGTACCGATCGCGCGCCCGTCCGGCGCCATCGCGCCCTCCGGCGTGCCATCGGCGAGCCGGGCAAAGGGCCGGTCGCAATCGGGCCCGGCGGTCACGCCCATATGCATCTCGTAGCCGGCAAACGGCGCGCCGTCGGCGGTGGCGCCGCGCACCGGCTCCAGGCGCTTTTCCGCTGAAAGGATCGTTGCAACGTCGAGCAGGCCAAGGCCGTCGACGGTGGCCGGCGGACCTTCGATGCCGTCGGGATCGGCCACGCTTCGCCCCATCATTTGAAATCCACCGCACAGCCCCAAGACCGCGCCGCCGCGGCGGCGGTGGGCGGCGATGTCGATATCGAAGCCGGCGGCACGCAGCGCAGTGAGATCGGCGATGGTCGATTTCGATCCGGGCAGGACGATCAGATCGGCATCGCCGGGCAGCGCTGCGCCCGGCCGCACGCGGATGACTTCGACCGCGGGCTCGGCGTCGAGCGGGTCGAGGTCGTCGAAATTGGCGATGTGCGGCAGGATCGGCACCGCAATGCGCAGACGCGCCTGCGATTTTGCCGGGAGCTCTTGCTCCAGCGCCAGCGCGTCTTCTGCCGGCAAGAGTCGCGCGTCCGGAAAATGCGGCACCAGCCCGAGCGCCTGCCATCCGGTCAGTTGCGCGATCCGTGCCATGCCATCGGCGAACAAGGCCGGATCGCCGCGGAATTTGTTGACGATGAACCCGCGGATCAACGAGGCATCGTCCGGCGCGATGACGGTTTTGGTGCCGGCAACGCTTGCGATCACGCCGCCGCGGTCGATGTCGCCGATCAGCACCACCGGCGCGCCGGCGGCCTGCGCGAAGCCCATATTGGCGATGTCGTTTTCCCGCAGATTGACTTCGGCGGCGCTGCCCGCGCCTTCGATGAGAACGACATCGGCATCGGCGCGCAGCCGCTCATAGCTGTCGAGCACGAAGGGTAACAGATCGCGCTTCATGTGTTGATAGGCGGCGGCCTTGGCGCTGCCATAGACGCGGCCCTGCACGACGATCTGCGCGCCAATCTCGCTCTGCGGCTTGAGCAATACCGGATTCATATGCACGCTCGGCGGCACCCGCGCCGCGCGGGCCTGCAAGGCCTGGGCGCGGCCGATCTCGCCGCCATCGGCCGTGACCGCGGCATTGTTCGACATGTTCTGCGGCTTGAACGGGCGCACGCGGAGGCCGCGCAGCGTCAAGGCGCGCGCCAGCCCGGCGACGATGAGCGTTTTGCCGACGTCGGAGCCGGTGCCCTGGAACATCAGCGCGCGCGCCGGCATGCCTAGCGCCTATCCGATTGGTTTAAAGCGCTGCACATCATCTTTTTCTTGCGCATGATCTTTTCGGAGAACCGGTTCCCACTTTTCCGGATCATGCGCTAGAACTCGATGCCGGCTTGCGCCTTTACGCCGGCGGCGAAATGATGCTTCACCAGCGTCATCTCAGTGACCAAATCGGCGGCGGCGATCAGTTCCGGCTTGGCGTTGCGCCCCGTCACCACGACGTGCAAGCCGGTCCGCCGCGAAGTCAGCGCGGCGACGACGGCGGCAAGATCGAGATAATCGTAGCGCAACGCGATATTGAGCTCGTCGAGCACGACCATCGCCAGGCTCGGATCGGTCATCAATTCCTGCGCCTTGCCCCAGGCGCGCGCGGCGGCGGCGACATCGCGGGCGCGATCCTGGGTCTCCCACGTGAAGCCCTCGCCCATGGTGTGCCAGACAAGCTGCTCGCCGAATCTTTGCAGCGCGTCGCGTTCCGCCGAATGCCAGGCGCCCTTGATGAACTGCACCACGCCGACGCGATGGCCGCGCCCGAGCATGCGCAAGGCAAGCCCGAAGGCCGCCGTCGATTTCCCCTTGCCGGTGCCGGTATGGACGATGAGCAGGCCTTTTTCGATCGTCTTCTCGGCGACTTCGGCATCCTGTACGGCTTTGCGCTTGGCCATCTTGGCGCGATGCCGTTCCGCTTCGGCGTCATCGATCGTTTGCGTCATGGCATCACTCTACAACGTTCCCTTTATGGCGAGCGGCAATCCGGCGACAACGAGGACGACGCGATCGGCGCGCGCGGCCATGCGCTGGTTGAGAACACCCTGCAGATCGCGAAACCGCCGGCCGAGCGGATTATCGGGGACGATGCCGAAGCCGACTTCATTGGCGACCAGCACCGCCGGCGCTACCACATTCGCCAGCGTTTGTTCCAACCGATCGATCTCGGCATCGATATCCGCATCAGCCAGCATCAGGTTCGACAGCCAAAGCGTCAGGCAATCGACCAGTGCCGGCGCGGTCCGGCACGAGTTGAGCGCGGCCGCCAGATCGCGCGGAGCCTCTATAGTTCGCCACTGCGGCCCGCGGCGCGCGCGATGCGCGGCGATGCGGGTCGCCATTTCCGCGTCACCCGCCTCCGCCGTTGCCAGATAGGTCCAAGGCGGCTGCCACGGCGGCGGCAGGGCGGCGATCAGGCTCTCGGCATAGCGGCTTTTGCCCGAACGGGCGCCGCCGAGCACGAGAGTGATATTTTCTGCCTTCGCCATGACCCTTTGCCATCAGAAGCTTGGCCGGCAGATTGACAGGGGCGCCCGGCGAAATCTATCACTAGCGGATCGATGGTCCCTCATCGTGAGGGTGAATAGGGAATGCGGTGCGGCCAGGGGCGCAAGCCTCAAGCCAAATCCGCAGCTGCCCCCGCAACTGTGAGCGGGTAGTCTCGTCCGGTTGAGCCACTGGCGCTCGAGCATGATCCGGAACATGCTCAAATAAACGCCGGGAAGGCAGGACGAGGCGACGATCCGCGAGCCAGGAGACCTGCCATCGGCCGTGTCGACGCGACAAACGCGGGTCGGGGTGTATCCGTGGATGATCTGAAAGACGATGAGTCTTTTGGTCCTCGCTCGCGCCGACGCCAGGCATGCGAGGATATTTCGTGCTCAGTTTCCTGAAGGCCGCGATCGATGACGCATCGGCCGATCAGCGTCCGAAAGTCATAGCAATCTATGTTCTGCTGCTCACCGCCAACGCGGCGGTGTGGACCTGGGCGGTCATTGCCTTCGCCGGGCGGCCGACGCTCCTTGGCACCGCATTTCTCGCTTATGTGCTCGGATTGCGCCACGCTGTCGATGCCGATCACATCGCGGCCATCGACAATGTCGTGCGCAAGCTGATGCAGGAAGGCAAGCGGCCGGTCTCGGTCGGCCTGTTTTTCTCGCTCGGACATTCTCTCGTCGTCACCATCTCCGTGGCTGTGATCGTCGGACTGGCCTTCGCGCTGGAAGGCCGGCTGCATCCGTTCAAGGTGATCGGCAGCATCATCGGCACCGGCGCGTCGGCATTCTTCCTCTTAGCCATTGCTGCGATCAATCTCGTCATCCTGCGCGCGGTGTGGGGCAGCTTCCGCCGCGCGCGCCGCGGCGAAGTGGTCGCCGACCATGAGCTCGATCTGTTGCTCTCCGGCCGCGGCTTTCTTGCCCGCATCTTCCGGCCGTTGTTCCGCATGGTGTCGCGGAGCTGGCAGATGTTCCCGATCGGCTTTCTGTTCGGACTCGGTTTCGATACCGCGACCGAGATCACGCTGTTCACTGTCGCCGCCACTCAAGCCTCCGGCGGCATGAGCCTCGGCACCGTGATGCTGTTTCCCGCGCTATTCACCGCGGGGATGACGCTGATCGATACCACCGACAGCGTGCTGATGGTCGGCGCCTATGGCTGGGCGTTCCTCAATCCAATCCGCAAGATCTGGTACAATCTCACCATCACCGCGATTTCGGCGCTGGTCGCTTTCTTGATCGGAGGCATCGAGGCGCTCGGCCTGATCGCCGACAAGCTGGGTCTCGGCGGCAGCTTCTGGGGCACGGTCGGCAATCTCAACGATGGCCTTGCCAATTTCGGCTATCTCGTCATCGGCGTTTTTATCGGCAGCTGGATCATTTCCTATTTGATCTATCGTTGGCAAGGATTTGACCGGCCGGCCGTCGAGCGCATCGAGGTGATGCGATGACGGCGCCGGTCGTTTATGTCTGCATCACTTGCCGTGGAGCCGGAGGCCAGGATTCCGATCCGCGTCCCGGCGCGCTGTTGGCCGACGCCGTCGAGCGCGCGGCGGCCGGAACCGAAGTGGCAGTGCGGCGGCTGCGATGCTTTGCCAATTGCTCGCGCGGCCCGAGCGCCGCCATGCGTTGCAATGGATCGTGGACCTACGTCTTCGGCGGTCTCGATGAGCAAAATGCCGGCGCCTTGATTGAGGGCGCGCGGCTCCTTGCCGATGCCGCCGACGGCATCCTGCCGTGGCGCGGGCGGCCGGACATTCTCAAGCGCGGACTGATCGCGCGCGTGCCGCCACTCGATTTTAGTGAGGTCGATCTATGAACGACAAGGTCAACAGCCGGCTCGCGCGCGTGCCCTGCACGATCGTCACCGGCTTTCTCGGCGCCGGCAAGACGACGCTGATCCGTCACGTCATCGCCAATGCGCAAGGCCGCCGCCTTGCGGTCATCGTCAACGAGTTCGGCGACGTCGGCGTCGACGGCGCAATCCTTAAAGGCTGCGGCAATGCCGCCTGCCCGGAGGATAACATCGTCGAACTCGCCAATGGCTGCCTGTGCTGCACAGTGGCCGACGAGTTCGTGCCGGCGCTCGACGCCATTCTGGCAAAAGGCGGCATCGAGCACATCGTGATCGAAACCTCCGGCTTGGCGTTGCCAAAGCCGCTAGTCCAGGCATTCCATTGGCCGGCGATCAAGAGCCGCGTCACCGTCGACGGCGTGGTGGTCGTGGTCGACGGCGCCGCGCTCGCCGACGGCCGGGTCGCACAGGATCTCGATGCGCTCAAGCGCCAGCGCACCGCTGACACCGCGCTCGACCACGATGATCCGGTCGAGGAGGTTTTCGAGGATCAGATCGCCTGCGCCGATCTGATTGTGCTCAACAAAAGCGATCTCCTCGACGAGGATGGGATTAATGCCGCGCTGGCGGCGATCGCACGGACGCTGCCGCGCAGTGTGAAAGTCCTCACCGTCACCGACGGCAAGGTCGATGAGGCGCTGTTGCTCGGCCTGGGTGTCGGTACCGAAGAAGACATCGCCAACCGCCGCACCCGCCACGACGCCGAAGCGGAGCACGACCACGACGACTTCGACTCATTTGTCGTGCCGCTTGGCGAGATTGATGATCCTTCGGCGTTGGCGGCGCGCGTTGCCGGCCTGGCCGAGCGCTTTGACGTGTTGCGGGTGAAAGGTTTTGCCGCGATCGCGAACAAGCCGCTGCGTTTGTTGGTGCAGGCGGTCGGTCCGCGGGTGTCGCATCAATACGACCGGCCGTGGACGGCCTCCGAGCCACGGCAAGGTCAGCTTGTCGTCATTGGACTGAAAGGTCTCGACCGCGCCGCCATCGCGCAGGCGCTCACCGATTAACAGTCGAGCTCAGCGATGCATCTGCTTACCACGAGCTCAACCGGCCTCGACGAACTCGTCGAAGCGGTCGATCTCGGCCAGCCGCCGGGCGACATCGCTATCTTGTCGTTCGCCGACAGCGATCTCGCCGGTCTCGCTGCGGCGTGGGAGGCCGAGCGCGGCGACATGCCGAGCGTGCGGTTGGCGCATCTGCGCGATCTGCGTCACCCGATGTCGGTCGATTTGTGGATCGACCGCGTCGGCGCCCATGCCAAGGTGATCCTGATCCGCCTTCTCGGCGGATTGGATTGGTGGAAATACGGCGTCGACCGGCTGGCGACGCTGGCGCGCGAGCGGGGCATTGCGCTGGCCGTGCTGCCCGGCGAGGACCGCGACGATATGAGGCTCGAAGCCGCCTCGACGTTGCCGCGTAAAGAGCTTGCTGCGCTGCTGCAGTATTTTCGCGAGGGGGGTGGGACCAATATGCGCGCGCTGCTGGGCCGCCTGGCGCGCCATGCCGGCCGCGACATCGCCTTGCGCGAGCCAAAAGGGGTGCCTCGCTTGGCCGGTTATCTGCCGGGCGAGGGCGCCGTCGCAGTCGATCGGTTGATTGCGGTGCTGGCGCCCGGCCAGTCTGTGATTTCCATCGTCTTCTATCGCGCCATGCTGCTCGCGGCCGATACCGCGCCGATCGATATGCTGTGCATGGCGCTCGCGGTGCGGGGCCTCGCGGCCGCTCCGCTTTTCATCACCAGCCTGAAAGATCGCGAAGCCGACGCCTTCTTGCGCGATGCGATGGCGCGGCTCGATCCGGCATTGATCGTCACCATGACGGCCTTCGCGGCCGGCGGCGGCGCGGATCAGCCGGCCGCGCTCGATGCCGCCGGAGTTCCGGTCCTGCAGGTGATCAGCGCCACCACCAAACGGGCCGCGTGGCGCGAGAGTCCGCGCGGCCTCGGCGCCGCCGACCTCGCGATGCATGTAGTGCTGCCCGAGCTCGACGGCCGCATTCTCGCCGGCGCCATCGCCTTCAAGGACCCACTGCCGCCGCAGGAAGGTCTCGCGTTCACTGCGCTGGCGAGCCGGCCCGAACCGGATCGCGTCGCCATGGTCGCCGATCGCATCGCCGCGCTGGTTCGGTTGCGCGCGCTGCCGCGCAATGAGCGTCGTATCGCGATATTGATGCCGGATTATCCCGGCGCCAAAGGCCGCACCGGCTACGCCGTCGGTCTCGACGTGCCGGCGAGCGTGATCGCGGCGCTCGGCGATCTTGCCGCGGCGGGTTATGCGGTGAGCGGCGCGCCGCGAACGCCGCGCGATCTGCTCAATGCGCTCGCACGCGGGTCGGAAGACGAGATCCTGACACTCGCGCAATACGAGACCTTGTTGTCGCGGCTGCCACGCAACGCCACTATACGTTTGCACGAGGCTTGGGGCGAACCGTCAGCCGATCCTGATGTCCGCGCCGGCGCCTTTCATTTCCGCACAAAGAAATTCGGCAATATTCTGGTGACGCTGCCGCCCGATCGCGGGCGGACGGCGCAACGGCGCGCCGATTATCACGATGCGGTTCTGCTGCCGCGGCATGCACTGGTTGCATTCGGCTTGTGGCTACGGCACGTCGCGAAGGCCGACGCGCTCGTTCACATGGGCGCGCATGGGACGCTGGAATGGTTGCCCGGCAAGGCGGTCGCACTGACGGCGGATTGTTTTCCCGAAATCGTAACCGGCGCGTTGCCCGTGATCTATCCCTTCATCGTCAGCAATCCCGGCGAGGCGGCGCAGGCCAAGCGCCGCATTGCCGGTGTGACCATAGGCCATCTGCCGCCGCCGCTCGTCGCCGGCGGTCCAACTGGCGAAGCGCATGAACTTGAGCTGCTGCTCGACGAATATGCCCAAGCCGATGGGCTCGACCGCCGCCGCCGCGAACGGCTCGCCAAGCTCATCGTCGAAACCGCGCAACGCACCGGCTTGGCGCAAGAAGCTGGAATTGCCGCGGACAGCGGCGCGGTCGCCCCGGACGAAGCGCTGCGACGCATCGATGCCTGGCTGTGCGATCTGAAAGACCTCGCGATCAAAGACGGCCAGCACATCTATGGCCGCTCGCCCTCGGGCATCGACGATCC
>JBAQAB010000397.1:0-27314 GCA_049285535.1 Xanthobacteraceae bacterium | reverse complement strand
CGACGAGCCGCCGTAGGAAACAAACGGCAACGTCATGCCCTTGGCCGGCATCAGGTGCAAATTGACCGCCATGTTGATGGCCGACTGCAAGCCGAACAGGATAGCCAGTCCGGCGGAAGCAAAACGGATGAACGGGTCATCGGTGCGCATCGCCTTGATCAATGCCCGGATCACAATGAAAGCGAACAGCGCGACCAGAATGAGGCAAAGCACGACGCCGAATTCCTCGGCGGCGACCGCAAAGATGAAATCGGTGTGGCCTTCGGGGAGGATGCGCTTGATCGTGCCTTCGCCTGGCCCCCGGCCGAACCAGCCGCCGCGGAGGAACGATTCGGTGGCGATATCGATGTTGTAGCTGTCACCGGATGCCGGGTTGAGAAACCGGTTGATGCGCTGGGCGACGTGCGGAACCGTGAAGAACGCCACCATCAAGCCAGCGCCGGCCGTGCCGGCCAGCCCCATTACCCAGATCAGACGCATGCCCGCCATATAAAACAGCGCGCCCCACACCAGCAAAATCAGCATGGTCTGGCCGAAATCCGGCTGCAGCACCAAAAGCGTGACGACGACGATGAGCAAAGCGAGCGCCATGGAATTGGCGGGCATTTCCGGCCGCTTCGCCGTCTCGCCGAACAGCCAGGCGATCAGGATCACGAAAGCAGGCTTGAGAAATTCCGACGGCTGGATGTTGACGCCGAGAATGACCAGCCAGCGCCGCGCGCCTTTGATCTCGGCTCCGAAATGCGGCGTCGCCGCGGTCAGCAGCAGGCTGACGATAAAGACGATCAGCGCCACTTTGCGGATATCGCGCGGCGACAGGAACGAGGTGCCGATCAGCACCGCGCCGGCGGGAATGAGAAACAGCACCTGACGGTCGACGAAATGAAACGGATCGAGTCCGATGCGGGTGGCCACCGGGGGGCTTGCGGCGAGGCACAGCACGATGCCGCCAAGCATCAGAGTGGCGAGCGCCGCCAGCGTCAGGCGATCGACCGTCCACCACCATTCGGAAAACAGCGTGGGTTGTGCGCGCGAAGCCATCAGCGTTCCGAAGCGAAATCCCGGCTACAAATCACCGGCGTAGTGGTGACACCGGGATGGTTTCCAAGAGATTAAGAGAAGCGATGAAGGCAGGCGATTAAGATTTGGCCGTCACGCCCGGTAGTGCCAGCACCAGCTCGCGGAAGGCGTCGCCTCGCACCTCGAAATTGCGGTACTGGTCGAACGAGGCGCAGGCTGGCGACAACAGCACCACCGGTTCCTGCGCGCTTGAGTCCTGCGCATCGCGCGTGGCGGCGGTCACCGCCTTGTCGAGCGTGCCGGTGATGTCGTGGGGCACGGCGGCGCCGAGCGTCGCGGCGAATTCGCCCGCGGCCTCGCCGATCAAATAGGCCTTGCGGATGCGCGGAAAAAAGCCGCGCAAGGATTCGATGCCGCCGGTCTTCGGCTTGCCGCCGGCAATCCAGAAAATGTCGTTGAAACAGGCTAGCGCCTGCGCGGTTGAATCGGCGTTCGTGGCCTTGGAATCGTTGACGAACAAGATAACGCCAAGGCGGCCGACTTCCTCCATGCGATGGGCCAGCCCGGGAAACGAGCGAAGTCCCGCCTGGATTGCCGCAGCATCGAGGCCGAGCGCCAAGGCCGCCGCCGCGGCGCAGGCGGCATTCTGTGCGTTATGCAATCCGCGCAGCGAGCCGATGCCGCTGAGCGCGGCGATTTGGGATTTGCCTGCGCCATCGGCTCGAATGATCAGCTCGTTTTCGACAAAGAGTCCGTCCGTCAGCTTGCGCCGCACCGAAATCGGAACGACGCGCTTGCCCGCTTGCGCGAGCCGATCCGCGATTTTCTGGCACCGCGCGTCGTCGACACCGATGATCGCAGTACCGTCCTTGGGCACCCCGGCAACGAGTCGCTCTTTCACCGCGGCGTAGTGGTCCATGCTGCCGTGGCGGTCGAGATGGTCCTCGCTCAGATTGATCAGAATGCCGACCGATGGATCGAGCGAGGGCGCCAGATCGATCTGATAGGACGAGCATTCGATGACATGAACGCGGTCTGGCTGCGGCGGCGCCAGCGACAGGATTGCAGTGCCGATATTGCCGCCGAGCTGTGCGTCCATGCCGGCGGAGGCGGCGAGGTGGGCGATCAGCGCCGTGGTCGTCGATTTGCCGTTGGTGCCGGTGATGGCGACAAAGGGCGCGCCGGGCGCGCGACGCCTTCGCTCACGGCAGAACAATTCGATGTCGCCGATCACTTCGACGCCGGCCTTTTGCGCGAGTAACGCCGCCCAATGCGGCGCCGGATGCGTGAGCGGCACGCCGGGCGCGAGCACCAGGCTTGTGATTTTGCTCCAGTCGGCGCCATGCAAATCGGCGGTGGGAATTCCGGCCGCATTCGCTTTCGCCACGCTTGCCGCGATGTCGTCGAAAGCGACGACATCGGCGCCGCCGGCAAGCAGCGCGCTCGCGCTTGCCAGTCCCGAGCCGCCCAGGCCGAAAATCGCGACCTTTTTGCCGGCAAAGGTCGTGATCGGAATCACGACGCCGCTACCTCAATTTTAAAGTTGAAAGGCCCGCCAAAGCCAGCACGACCGAAACGATCCAAAAGCGAATGACGATCTGCGGCTCAGTCCAGCCGAGCTGTTCGAAATGATGATGGATCGGCGCCATCTTGAACACGCGCTTGCCGGTGAGCTTGAAGGAGACCACCTGCACGATGACGGAAACGGCTTCAAGCACGAACAAGCCGCCGATCACGGCCAGCACGATCTCGTGCTTGGTGGCGACTGCCACCGCGCCGATCATGCCGCCGAGCGCCAGCGAGCCGGTGTCGCCCATGAAGATCGAAGCCGGCGGCGCGTTGAACCAGAGAAAGCCGAGGCCGGCGCCAAGCACGGCGCCGCACAGCACCGCCAGCTCGCCGGTGCCGGCGACATAATGGATTTGCAGATAATCGGCGAATACGGCGTTGCCGGACAGATAAGAGATCATGCCGAAGCTCGCCGCCGCGACCATCACCGGAACGATGGCAAGGCCGTCGAGGCCGTCAGTCAGGTTCACCGCATTGCCGGCACCGACGATGATGAAGATCGCGAACAGCACGAAGAACCAGCCGAGATTGAAAGCGAGTTCCTTGAAAAACGGAAACACCAGCGAGGTCGAAAACGGCCCCTGGCCGAGTTCGACCAGCGCGACGCAGGCAACGCCGGCGATGACGGCTTCGACGCTCAAGCGCGTGCGGCCGGCAAATCCATTGGTTGCCTGCTGCTTGGTGACTTTCAGGTAGTCGTCGTAAAAGCCGACCAGGCCGAAACCGAGCGTCACCCACAACACGACCCACACATAAGGATTGGCGGGGTTGGCCCAAAGCAGGGTGGACACGAGCATCCCGGACAGGATCATCAGCCCGCCCATGGTCGGGGTGCCGGCCTTGGCGATGATGTGCGATTTCGGTCCGTCGGCGCGGATCGGCTGGCCTTTGCCTTGCAGCAGCCGCAGCCGGTCGATGATGGTCTGGCCGAACAAGAACACAAACATCAGCGCGGTGATGACGGCGCCGCCGGTGCGGAACGTGATGTAGCGAAATACGTTGAGGACCGAGAGCTTGTCCGACAGATCGACCAGCCAGTAGAGCATCGCATCAACCTTGTGCGGACGCGCCGGCGAGGGCGCCTTCGATGGTGTCTTCGTCCGGATCCCGGTGCGGATAGGCCCGTTGCAGCGCCTTGACGATGAGCGCCATGCGCGAGCCGAGCGAGCCCTTGACCATGACGGCGTCGCCGGCGCGGATTGCGCGCAGCACCTGCGTTTCAAGCGCGGCAGAGTTCTCTGCATAGCCGCCGCGGCGGCTCGCGGGAAGGGCCTGCCACAGCGTCTGCATCAGCGGACCGCAGCAGAATACCAGGTCCACTGCATTGGCGAGCACTACATCGAGCAGCGCGCGATGGAGCGTGCGGCCTTTCGGCCCCAGTTCGAGCATGTCACCCAGCACGGCGATGCGCCGTCCTTGCGGTCCGATCGATGCCCGGCTGAGCACCTCGATCGCCGCCGCCATGGAAGCCGGATTGGCGTTGTAGCTTTCATCGAGAACCAGTGCCGGGCCGCCAGGAAGCTCGATTGCGATCGGCGCCCCGCGGCCGGACACCGGCGCGAATTCGGCGAGCGCCAGCGCCGCGAGCGCAAGATCGGCGCCGACCAGTTCTGCTGCGGCCAGGACTGCGAGCGAATTGATGACGAGATGGCGGCCGGGAGCGCCGATCTTGTACGCGAGATCGATGCCGAGGATTTTTGCCTCGACGGTCGAGCAGGACGGATGCAGCGCGCATTTGATCAGCCGCGCATCGGCCGCTTCATGCTCGCCGAACGAAACAATGCGGGCGACGCCGGCCTCTTTGGCGCGGCGCTTGAGATGGGGGAATTGCGCGATATCGCGATTGATGACTGCCGCGCCGCGTGGCTCGATGCCGAAAAAGATTTCCGCCTTGGCGTCGGCGATCTTGGTCAGCGAGCCGAGGTACTCCAGATGCACTGGCGCGATCGTGGTGATGATCGCGACATGCGGACGGACCAGCCGCGACAGCGGCTCGATCTCGCCTTCGTGATTCATGCCCATTTCGAACACGGCGTAACGTGCGCTTGCGGGGCATCGGGCGAGCGACAACGGCACGCCCCAGTGGTTGTTGTAGGACGCAACGGAGGCATGCGTCTCGCCGTCCTTCGACAACGCAATCCGCAGCGCCTCCTTGGTTCCGGTCTTGCCGACCGAGCCGGTGACGCCGATCACCTTGGCTTGCATGCGCGCCCGTGCGGCCACAGCGAGAGCGCGCAAAGCGGTAAGGACGTCGGGCACGACGAGGAGCGGTGCATCGCCGGGGAATTGGCTGCGCCGGTCGGCAGCGATCACGGCGAGGCCGGCTTTGGCGGAAAGCGCCGCGGCCACGAAATCGTGGCCGTCGCGATTGTCGCCTTGGATGGCAAAGAACGCGTCGCCCGGCGCCAGGCTGCGGCTATCGATGGACAGGCCAAAGACCGCTTCCGGCAGCGCGCCGAAGCGTTCGGCGCCCATCGCGCTCACCATCGCATCGGTGGTCCACAGCGCGGGCGCGGTCATGCGGCGAGTTCCTTGAGTGCCGTGGCGACCGCCTCATGATCGCTGAACGGTACAACCCGGTCGCCGATGATTTGGCCGGTTTCATGACCTTTGCCGGCGACCAGGAGAACGTCGCCGGAGCGCAGATCGGCGATGGCGCGGCGGATCGCCTGCCGGCGGTCGCCGATTTCACTGGCGCCGCGCGCGGCAGCGATGATTGCGGCGCGAATCGCGCCGGCATCTTCGCTGCGCGGATTATCGTCGGTGACGATCACCCGGTCGGCTTTGGCGGCGGCGACGGCGCCCATCAAGGGCCGCTTGCCGCGATCACGATCGCCGCCGGCGCCGAATACCACGATGAGCCGGCCGCTGACGTAGGGCCGCAAAGCGTCGAGCGCTTTGGCGAGTGCATCGGGCTTGTGTGCATAATCGACAAAAATCTGCGCGCCGTGGCTTGCGCCGACGCGCTCTAGCCGTCCCTTGGCGCCGGACAGTTGTTCGAGTGCCGCAAAGACCGATCCGTGATGGCCGCCGGTCGCGATAACGAGCCCGGCGGCGACCAGCGCGTTCTCGACCTGAAATTCGCCGACTAGCGGCAATCGCACCTGGAAATGTTCGCCTCGATATTCGAGCTGCAGCCGCTGCGCGAAACCGTCGATCGCCGCAAGATCGAGACGAATTCCGGTGCCCTTGCGCCCGACGGTCAGGAGCGAAAGCCCGCGCGTCTCCGCCGCCGCCACCACAGCATCGGCATGCTCGTGATCGACGTCGATGACCGCCGCGGCGCCGGGCGCCAGCAAATCCTCGAACACCCGCAGCTTGGCGGCGAGATAAGCCTCGAAGCTCGGATGATAATCGAGATGATCGCGCGTGATATTGGTGAAACCGCCAGCCGCGATCTGCAAGCCGTCGAGCCGGTATTGGTCGAGGCCGTGCGAGGATGCCTCGATGGCGAGATGAGTGACGCCATCGCCGGCAAGCGCGTCGAGTGAACGGTGCAGCGCAACGGGGTCCGGCGTGGTCAGCGAGCCGTAAGTTTCGCCGCGTGGCGACACGACGCCGATGGTGCCGATGCTGGCGGCGCGGTAGCCCAGCGCGGTCCAGATTTGCCGGGTGAAGGCGGCGACCGACGTCTTGCCGCTGGTGCCGGTGACGGCGGCGATGACGCGCGGCTGGCGCGGATGGAATTTAGCCGCCATTAGCGCCAGTGCCCGCCGGGCATTGTGAACGCGCATGAACGTCACGTTGGCGGGCAACGGACCTTGCGGCGGCCGTTCAGCGACGATCGCGATTGCGCCCGCGGCGATAGCCGCCGCGACGAATTGCAGGCCATCGGCTTTGCTGCCGGCGACGGCGACGAAGGCGTCGCCGGATTTGACCGCGCGGCTGTCCGCCGTCACCCCCCCGACGTCGAGACCGGCAAGGTGCGCGTTGAATTCCGCATCAGGAGGCAAAATTTCGCGAAGCTTCATGGTCCGGTCGATTAAGAGATCGACTTGGCAGATTCGACTTGGCGGCCCAGCCGACAATGCGGCTGAAGACTTACCCGATAAAGGCCTTACCTGCTTTCCCTTAGCGTGGCCAGTATCTGCTGATCGGCGGGCGGCAGGTCCATGCGCGGCGCGATGTCGAGGAGCGGTGCGATCCGCGACACCACGGCGCCGCCGGTCGGCACGGCGTTCCAGCCCGATGTGGTGAAGCCGTGGGTTTCCGGCGTCGTGTGCGGCTCGTCGAGCATGATCAAGAGCAGATAGTGCGGGCGATCCGCAGGCAGGATCGCCATGAAGTCGGTGAGTACCTTGGTCTTGGAGTAGCGGCCGCCCACGACCTTGTCGGCAGTGCCGGTCTTGCCGCCGATGTAATAGCCGGGAATATCGGCCTTCTCGGCCGTTCCTTTCTCGACGTTGAGCCGCATCAGATAGCGCATCATCGTAGAGGTTTCCGGCTTGATGACGCGCCGGCCGAGCTTTGCAGCCTCGGCCTCGGATCGCTTGAGGAAGGTCGGCGGGATCAGAATGCCGCCGTTCATGATGGCGGCGACGCCCATCGCCGCCTGCAATGGCGCCACCGACAGGCCATGACCGAAGGCGATGGTGGCGGTGGTCAGGTCGCTCCAGCGTCTCGGCAGGATCGGCTCGGCGCTTTCCGGCAATTCGGTGCGCAACCGATCAAGCTGTCCGAGTTTTTTCAAGAAGGCCTGTTGCGGTTGGCTGCCGAGCGACAGCGCCATGCGCGCCGCGCCGATGTTCGACGAATAGGTGAAAATTTCCGGCACGCTGAGAATACGATGCTGCGCGTCGAAATCGTGGATGGCGAAGCGGCCCATCTGCAGCGGCACGCGCGCGTCGAATTTCGAATTGAGCGTGACCTTGCCGGAATCGAGCGCCATCGCCACGGTGAAGGCTTTGAAGGTCGATCCCATTTCGTAGACACCGGTGGTCAGTCGATTGATGCGCGACGGATCGAGCGCCTCGCTGGGATTATTCGGATCGTAGTCGGGCTCCGAGACCAGCGCGACCACCTCGCCGGTGCGCACGTTGAGGACGAGGCCGGCGGCGGCGAGCGCATTGAATTTTGCGCGCGCGGCGACGAGTTCGTCGCGCAGCGCGTGTTGGACGCGAAGGTCGACCGCGAGCTGCACCGGAGTTTGCAGCCGGTCGGTGGCGAGGCCGGCCATGTGCAAAGCCGCGAGCCCCTGGCCGTCGAGCCACTTCTCGATCCCGGCAATGCCCTGATTGTCGATATTGACGTGGCCGATGAGATGCGAGACCTCGTCGGCGTTCGGATAGTCGCGCTTGTTCTCGTTGAGGAAGCCGATGCCCGGCAGTCCTTGACGGTAGATTTCACGCTGCTGCTCCGGCGTGATGTCGCGTTTTAGCCAAACGAACCCGCGCTTCGACGACAGCCGCTCGCGTAGATCCTTGGCGTCGACATCGGGCAGGTCGGCGGTCAGGAGCTCGGCTGCCTCATCGACGTCGATCAGCCGGCGCGGTTCGGCGTAGAGCGACGGCACGCGCACGTCGGTCGCCAAAACCTCGCCATTGCGATCCAGGATGTCGGGCCGCGCTGTCGCGACGGCGTCGCTGGACACCACACGCTGCACGGTATGCTCGTCGGCCTGAACCGCGAACATTATGAGCCGCACGGAGATCACGGCATAGACGAGCGCGAAGGCGAGAATGGCGAGGCTAATGCGCGTCCGCGCTTTGGCGCTGCGGTCGAGATCCTTGCCATAGAGCAGCTTGCGGATGAGCCATTGCCGCCACGGGATTTCGCGCGAGCGGATCGCAGGAGCCTGCACGAATGTATCCGCAGTCGCGTTCATTGCTGCGGCGCTCCAGGCAAAGCAGCCGCAGCCCCGGCTGGCGCCGGAGCAGCCGGTGCTTGAACGCCGCCAGCGGGATTGGCTGCGGCGGCCGGAACAGATCCGGTCGTCCCGAAGGTGCGCGGCTCCTCGAGATTCTCGATCATGCCGCCGATCGGATCGCTGCTGGCGGTGACGTCTTGCGGCGGTTTGTCGGGCAGATGATCGAGCGTGTCGAATTGCGTCGGCGCGATGGTTTTGAGCTGCAAGAAGCGCTTGGCCAGCGCTTCGATGCGCGCGGGGTCATCGAGTTGCCCCCATTCGGCGCGCAACGCGGCGATCTCGTCGCGCTCGTGACGCACCTCACCGCGCAGCTTGGCGAGACGCTCGGCCTGGACCGTGGCGTCGAACTTGATGCGATAGACCCACGCGGCGGCGAGCACCAGCACTCCGATCACTGCAAAATTGAGCACGCGAAGGATCATGACCGCCCCCGCATGATGGCAGCGAGCGATGGCAGTCGCGGCAACAAATCTTCGATGGCGGTATCGCGCGGCGGTGCCTCGGTGCGCTCGGCGGCGCGCAACTTGGCGGAGCGCGCCCGTGGATTGGCGGCGATCTCGGCTTCATCCGGGATTTCCGGACGCCGTGTCAGCACTTGGAATGTCGGCGGCGGCGCCGCGACAACGGGACGGTGGCGCGAGCCCGCCGGCGTGCGGCTGTGCTCAACTAGGAAGGTTTTGACGATGCGATCTTCGAGCGAGTGGAAGGCGACCACAACAACGCGGCCTGATGGCTTCAACGCGCGCTCGGCAGCAGCGAGCCCGCGCGCCAATTCGCCGAGTTCGTCGTTGACGAAAATGCGCAACGCCTGAAACGTCCGGGTAGCCGGATGGATGGCGCCCTCGCGCGGATGGACAACACGCGCGACGATTTCAGCGAGAGCGCGCGTCGTTGTGATGGGGCGCTGGTCGCGCTCCCTGACGATTGTCCTCGCGATGGCGCGGGCGCGGTTTTCTTCTCCCAAGGTGGCGATGATGCCGGCGAGGTCGCGCTCGCCCGCGCGCGCGCTGACATCGGCGGCGCTCGGACCGTCGCGCCCCATGCGCATGTCGAGCGGCCCATCGAGCCGAAATGAGAATCCGCGCGCAGCTTCGTCAAGCTGCATCGACGACACGCCGAGGTCGAACACAACGCCATCGGCCGCGGCACTGCCTGCGATCGCGGCCAGATTGGAGAAGCGATCCTCGACGAGCTCAAGCCGGCCGCGCGCTTCCTCAACGAGAGCGGCGCCGCCTGCGATGGCGTCGTGGTCGCGATCGATGCCGATCACGCGTGCGCCCGGCGTTTGCAGAATGGCGCGCGTATAGCCGCCGCCGCCGAAAGTCGCGTCGATATATAAGCCGTTGTCGTGGACGCCGAGCCAGTCGGTGACACGGCGGCCGAGCACGGGAATATGACGAGCCAGTCCGCCAGCGACAGCATGGCTGTCGCTGCCCGTCATCCTTCCCGTGCTCCGGGCGGTTTTGCCGCCGCCGTCATCCGGGTTCCCAGCTCGGCTTTGAAGGCGCGGACCTTCTCGGTGGCCTCCGCGAGTTCCGCGCGAAAGCGGCTGGGCTCCCAGATCCGAAATTTGTGGCCGAGGCCGACGAAAGTCGCTTTGTCGCTGATGCCGGCATGCGCTTTGAGTGTATCGGTGAGCACGACGCGGCCCTCGCCGTCGATCTTGAGCGTCTCGCTGGTGCCGTAGAGCGCCAGAGAGAACTGTTCGCGCCGGTCGGAATAGGGCGAGAAGCCGGCGATCAGCGTCTCGATCTCGGCAAGCAGCGCATTGCCTCCGGCATCGAGTGCCGGCCGATCGAGTGCCGGATAACAATAGAGTCCGTCGAAGCCGTCGCGCCCCAGCACCGCGCGAAAGGACGCCGGCACCGATATGCGCCCTTTGGCGTCCAGCCGCAGCAGGTAATGGGACACAAAGCGATCCATCTCGCCCTTCGCCACGCGGGAGGCCCACCCCGTAAGGCCCTCGCATCATGAGCGTTTCTGGGAAAAAATGGGCTATCATGGGACAACATGGGCGTCAACGGACCGGCCCGAGTCGATTGGGCAAAACCGCTCGATTTCGATTAGTGCGGGGTAAGCTTAAGGAATGGTTGAAAGGGCACCGGCGAAGGGTCCGCAAATTTCCCTGACGGGCTCCGTTACGAAGACACTCACCCGATCGCCGCTCGGCAGTTGAAGCGATCCGGATTTGCGCGCAGCCCGGCGCTGGGCGCGATGCGGCGCCAACGAGCGTGTGCTTTTTCTGTGCACGCCGGAGCGAATCGGCTTGTGGCGGCGCCGCGTTCTCCTAAAGTCTGCGAATGTCGCGTCCTGCGTTTGCGCCCGATTCCTGCGTAGTTGCCGACGTCATGCCGTCACCCAATCAGGGCGAGCGTCGCGACGGCCGGCGGCCCGACACGATTGTGCTGCATTACACCGGGATGGAGGACGCCGAGGCCGCGCTCGAGCTTCTTAAGGCCCGCGGCAGCGAAGTTTCGGCGCACTATTTCGTGTTCGAGGACGGCCGCATCGTTCAAATGGTGCAGGAGAGCCGGCGCGCTTGGCACGCTGGCAAGTCGTCGTGGGCGGGCGAAACCGATATCAATTCCTGCTCGATCGGCATCGAGATCGCCAATCCCGGCCACGACCACGGCTATCCCGATTTTCCCAAGCGGCAAATCGCGGCGGTCACCGCGCTGTGCCGCAGCATTCTGACCCGCAATACAATTCCTCCGTCGCGGGTCCTCGGGCATTCCGACGTGGCGCCGAGCCGCAAGCAGGACCCAGGTGAGAAATTTCCCTGGCGCACGCTTTACGAATCCGGCGTCGGCCATTGGGTCAAGCCGGCTCCCATCATGAATTTCGGCCAGTCGCTGAAGCCCGGCGACCGCGGCGACGGTGTCGCCACAATTCAAAAGTCGCTCGCCGAGTACGGCTATGGCGTCGAGGTCAACGGCGAATACGATTCCATGACCCTTGAAGTCGTCACCGCTTTCCAGCGCCATTTTCGGCCGGAGCGCGTCGATGGCATTGCCGATCAATCGACACGGAGCACGCTGCAGGAGCTGCTTGCCACGCGCGGCCGGGCTCGCACCATGGCGGCTCGCGCCCGCACCGCGGTGCTGCTGGTCGCTCCTTAACCGCTATTTTTGCGGCCACTTGACGGCGCGCGGCTTCGTCCCCATCCCTGTTCTGTCAGTCGGTCGGACGGCCGCTCCGGCAAAACCGAAAGGTTGCCGGGGAGGAAAGTCCGGGCTCCATGGACAAGCGGTGCCGGATAACGTCCGGCGGGTGCGAGCCCAGGGACAGTGCCACAGAGAACAGACCGCCGCGGTGCGTAGTGTTTGCCGCGGCAAGGGTGAAACGGTGCGGTAAGAGCGCACCGCGCCGGCGGTAACGCCGGCGGCATGGCAAACCCCACCGGGAGCAAGACCGAATAGGGACGGCGCGAAACTTGCGCAAGCTGGTTTCGGGATCGTGTCCGGATTCTGCCGTCCGGGTAGGTTGCTTGAGGCGCCGGGCAACCGGCGTCCCAGAGGAATGGCCGTCACGTCTGCGAACTGTGTTCGCAGGCCTTCCAGAACCCGGCTTATAGGCCGGCTGACGTGACTTAAGGGCGCCCGGTGGAATCCCGCCGGGCGCCCGCCAAGTCTTTAAGCGCGAATCTCCGGGGTCATTCAAAGCGACCACCTTTTTGGCTTGCCCAAAATTTGAGCGACATGCGCCGCAAGGTCGGCCATCCGTCTCGTGCGACGAATCAGATTCATCAATCAATGCAGATACTTGATACTGGCACGAGGCTTGCTGCTTTGCAGCAATGTTGGCCTTGGTCCAGCCCCTGCGTCGCTACGGCTGGCCCCAACCACGGGAGCCAAACATGGATTACGTGAAGCCGGCGGACGTTGCCGCCACCATGATGAATACCGGCCGCAGCAAGCTGGCGTTGTCCCCACTCGACCTTGTTATCCGCGGCGGCCTCGCCGGCGCAATTCTCGCCGCGGCGACCAGCCTTGCCTTCACCGCCACGGTGCAGACCAACCAGCCGCTGGTCGGCGCACTCGTCTTCCCCGTCGGCCTCATCCTGATCGTGCTGCTCGGTCTCGATCTCGTCACCGGCAGCTTCGGGCTGTTGCCGCTGCCGTGGATCGAGAACCATGTCAGCACCAAGGCCATGCTTGGCAATTGGAGCTACGTCTTTATCGGCAACCTGATTGGCAGCGTGGTCTACGGCGGCCTCTTGGCGATTGCGCTGACCAATTTCGGCACCGCAGCCCCGGCCGGGGTCGCCGCTAAGATCATCGCCATCGCCGAAGCCAAGACGACCGGTTACGAGGTGCTCGGCTTTGCCGGACTAGTCACCGTGTTCGTCAAAGCGATCCTCTGCAATTGGATGGTCTGCCTCGGCATCGTCGCCGCCATGTCCACATCCTCGACCATCGGCAAGATCGCCTGCGCCTATATGCCGATCCTGATCTTCTTCGCGCAGGGCTTCGAGCACTCGGTGGTGAACATGTTCGTCATCCCAACGGGCATGATGATGGGCGCCAAGATCACCTTTAGCGAATGGTGGCTGTGGAATCAGATTCCCGTAACGCTCGGCAATCTGGTCGGCGGCTTCGTCTTCACCGGGCTCGCGCTCTACATCACTCACAAGCCGCGCAGCTCGGCGCCAGCGCCGCTGGCGGCGCCAGCGCAAGTTCCCGCCGAATGACTGAGGCGGACCTCAAAACCGCCGCCGCAGATCCCGGCGATTTCAACCCCGAGCAGAAGCGTTATCTCGAAGGGTTCGTCGCCGGAGTGCAGATTGCCAAAGCGGCGAAGAGCGTTGCCGGCGCCGTGCCCGGGACGCCTCCCGCTGGCTCGGCGTCAGAGGCCGCGGGTCCGGACGCGGCGGGTCTTGCGGCGCAAAATCGGGTGCTCGCTTCGGGGCGGAAACTCTCCGATCCGGAAAAATTCAAGCGCGAGCAGCATCCGTTCGACACCTATGAGCGGCTGAAGGCGCATGCGGCCAAGGGCGAGTATCCCAAGCCGCCGGACAATTTTCGCTGGCGGTTTTTTGGCTTGTTTTATGTCGCGCCTAATCAGAATTCCTACATGTGTCGCCTGCGCATCCCTAACGGCATCGTCAAGGCGGCGCAGTTCTCAGGGCTTGCCGATCTCGCCGAACGCTACGGCGGTGGTTACGCGCATGTGACGACGCGCGCCAACATCCAGATCCGCGAAGTGCAGGCGCACAACGCCGTCGCCATGATCGAGGCAATCCAGGATCTCGGACTGTGTTCACGCGGCTCCGGCGCCGACAATATCCGCAATGTCACCGGCACGCCGACCGCCGGCATCGACCCGCAGGAACTCATCGACACGCGGCCTTACGCGCGCGAATGGCATTTTCACATTCTCAACGATCGCTCGCTCTACGGTCTGCCGCGTAAGTTCAACGTCGCCTTCGACGGCGCCGGCACCATCGCGGTGCTGGAAGACACCAACGATATCGGTTTCCAGGCGGTCGAGGTGAAAGACGGCTTCGGTCTGAAACCGGGCATCTGGTTCAAGCTTTGCCTCGGCGGCATTACCGGTCATCGCGATTTCGCCCGCGACACCGGTGTGCTGGTCGAGCCGAAAGACGCCTGCAGGGTGGCGGACGCTGTGGTGCGTGTCTTTATCGATCATGGCGACCGCACCGACCGCACCAAGGCACGCTTGAAATACGTGCTCGACGCCATGGGTGTCGAAAAGTTTCTCGTCCTGCTGGAGGAGAAGCTCGGCCGGAAGTTCGATCGTGCCGTCCCGGGAGCGGTGGCGCAACGTCCGGTGTTCGACCGCACCGCGCATCTCGGCATTCACCCCCAGAAACAGCAAGGTTTGAATTGGCTCGGCGTCGTCGTGCCGGTGGGGCGGCTGTCGGTCGTGCAGATGCACGGTCTCGCCGATATCGCGCGCGAACTTGGCGACGGCGATCTGCGGCTTACCGTTTGGCAAAACCTGCTGATCTCAGGTGTGCCAACCGACAAGCTCGAAGCAGCGCAGGAGCGGATCGAAGCGCTCGGCCTTGCCATTACCACCAATGCCATTCGTTCCGGCCTCGTTGCTTGCACCGGCAATACCGGCTGCAAATTCGCCGCTTCGGACACCAAGCGCCACGCCGAGGAGATTGCGCGCTGGTGCGAGACGCGCGTAACACTCGACACGCCGGTCAATATTCATCTGACCGGCTGCCATCACTCCTGTGCGCAGCATTTCATTTCCGAGATCGGATTGCTCGCCTGCAAGGTCCAGGCGAATGAGGACGACGATCCGATCGAGGGCTATCACATTCTGGTCGGCGGCGGTTTCGGTCCGAACGCCGCGCTTGGCCGAGAGCTATTTCGCGATGTGACCGCGGAGGCTACGCCGCGAACCGTCGAACGCATTTTGAAAGCCTATCTGGCGCATCGCGCCTCGCGTGACGAAACGTTCCTTGCCTTTACGCGGCGGCATGAGATCGACGCGCTTAAGTCCATGACCGAATTGGTGGCCGCGGAATGAGCATGACGCCGCGGCCGCCGATCCCATCGTTTATCCCCGAGTCGGCGCCGTTCACGCCGGAGCAGCGCACTTGGCTCAACGGTCTGTTCGCTGGGCTGTTCGGGCTGGAGGAGGGTGTCACGCCGCTCTCCACCGCCGACGTGGCGAAACTGTTGCCCGGCCTTGTTGGCGATGCCGCGCCGCCGGAGCCCATCGAGGTTGACGACGGCGCACCCTGGCACGACCCGGCGATGCCGCTGCCGGATCGCATGACGCTCGCCGAGGGGCGGCCGCTGCCGCGCCGGCTGATGGCGGCGATGGCGCAACAGGATTGCGGCCAATGCAGCTACAATTGCCAGGACTATTCGGCGGCGTTGTTCGCGCGGTCGGAAAAGCGTCTCAATCTTTGCGTGCCGGGCGGTAAAGAAACCGCTCGCATGCTCAAGCAGCTTTATGCGGAGCTTGAGGGCGCGCCGACGGCGGACGCCCAGCCCGCGCCAGCTGCAATCCCACAGCTTGCGCCCAAGGACGCAGCGCTGCCCGGCCGATCACGCGACAATCCAGTCTCCGCGACGTTCCTGTCGCGCCGGCGCTTGAACAAGCCAGGCTCGCAAAAGGAGACTTGGCATATCGATATCGATCTCGCCGGCAGCAATCTCGATTACACCGTGGGCGATTCTTTCGGCATAATTTCCGCCAACGATCCGGAACTGGTGGAGGCCGTGATCGCCGCAATCGACGCGCCGCCGGACTTTCCAATCGGCAATCGGACGCTGCGAGAAGAGCTCACCTGCGGCACATCGCTGTCGCCGGCGCCCGACATGCTGTTCGAACTCATCTCGCATATGACCGGCGGAGAGCGGAAACAGAAGGCGATAAAGCTCGCCGCGGGCGGCGACCCAGACGGCGACGCCGCGACACTCGACGTGCTGGCGGCCCTGCACAAATTTCAGAGAGTGCGGCCCGATCCGGAAGCGTTTATCGAGGCGCTCGATCCGCTGCAGCCGCGGCTCTATTCGATCTCGTCATCGCTGAAATCTACGCCAGGGCGCGTTTCGCTTACGGTCGATGCGGTGCGCTACGAAATCGACAAGCGTGCGCGTCACGGCGTCTGCTCGACCTTCCTCGGCGGCCGCATTGCACCTGGCGATACGATCAAGGTCTATGTCCAGAACGCGCAGCATTTTGCCTTGCCGGCCGACCCTGCGATACCGATCATCATGGTCGGGCCAGGCACCGGTGTCGCGCCGTTCCGCGCCTTTTTGCATGAGCGGCAGGCCATAGCCGCTCCCGGGCGCAACTGGCTGTTCTTCGGCCATCAGCGCAGCGCATACGACTTTTTCTATGAGGAAGAGTTTGATGCCATGCATGCGGCCGGTCTGTTGACGCGGCTGTCGCTGGCATGGTCGCGCGATTCCAACGAGAAAATCTACGTGCAGCACCGCATCCGCGAAGCCGGGCGCGAGCTGTGGTCCTGGATCGACGACGGCGCGCACATTTATGTCTGCGGCGACGCGCAGCGCATGGCCAAGGATGTCGAGCTGGCGTTCGTCGACGTTATCGCCACGCATGGCAGTCGCAGCCCGACCGACGCGATGAAAGTGCTCAGCGAGCTGAAGGCAACCGATCGGTATCAGACCGACGTCTACTAGGAGATTATCAGGCCGTGATCATCGACCGCCGTCCCGCCGCAACGCCGCCGCGCATGGCGGTTTTGTCCCGCTTGCCGGTTTTTTTCTCGCTCGAGAGCAAACGCGCCATCGTTGCCGAGGGAACCGCGGCCGCGGCATGGAAGGCCGAATTGCTTTCGGCGGCGGGCGCGCAAGTCGAGGTCTTTTCGCCAAAGCCGAGCGAGGAGATGTGCGCGCTTGCCGGCACTCCGCCGCGCGGGCGGATCGTGATTCATGAACGGGGTTGGCACGCCGCCGATTTCCCCGGCGCTGCGATCGCCGTCGCCGATTGCGCCGATGACGCGACCGCTGCGGAGTTCGCGGCGGCCGCCCGGCGGGCCGGCGTGCCGGTCAATGTCATCGATCGCCCGGCATTTTCCGATTTTGCCTTCGGCGCCATCGTGAACCGCTCGCCGCTGGTCATTGGCATTTCCACCGACGGCGCGGCGCCCGTCTTCGCCCAGGCCATCCGCGCCAAGATCGAGGCGCTGATGCCGAATGGATTTGCGCGCTGGGCCGAAGCCGCGCGCGCCTGGCGGCCGGGCGTTCACGCGTTGGCGATGTCGTTTCGCGATCGGCGCAGCTTTTGGGAAAGATTTACCGCGCGCGCGATGGCCACGCCGGACGTGGCGCCGACCGATGCCGACCTCGATGCGCTGCTGACGCCATCGCCGGAGCGCGAGGCCGGCTCGGTCATCGTTGTCGGCGCCGGCCCTGGCGATCCGGAATTGCTGACGCTGCGCGCGGTGCGCGCGCTGCAATCGGCCGACGTTATTCTGTTCGATGAACGCGTTGCCGCCGACATTCTCGATTTTGCACGCCGGGAAGCCAAGAAAATGATGATCGGCGAGGCGTGGGATGCGAATGATGGCAGCCGCGACATCGATGCCTTGACGGTCGACTTTGCCAAAGCCGGTCGGCGCGTCGTTCGCCTCATGGGTGGCGACCCAATGGTTTCCGGCCGCGGCAGCACGGTAATGCAGGCCTGCCAGACCGCGGGCATAGCCTTCGACGTCGTGCCCGGCGTTGCCGCAATCGGTGACGGATCGCCAGAATACCGCGAAACATCGACAAAAGCCGCGATTTCCACCGCTTATCGATGATTTTCTGAGCAAAGGCCGGGTTGCGTAAGCCTACCAGGGCCGCCTATTTATCCCCTGTATGGATACCGTCACAGCCCCGCCCGCCGCGTCGAGCCGCCCGCATTTGCCGGAGCCGCACGCGCATCTTATCGACGCGCGACTGACCAAGATCGAGGACGTCGCCCGCGACACCAAGCTCTACACATTTGCCCGTGACGAGGGCGGCTCGCTGCCGGCCTATAAGCCAGGCGCCCATATCGATCTGCATCTTCCCAACGGCTTGGTGCGTCAATTTTCGCTGGTTGTACCCAATAACGATCCCAACAGCTACGTCGTCGGCGTCAAGAAGGACACCGCCAGCCGCGGCGGCTCACGCTACATCATCGAGGAAATGAAGATTGGCGATCAGATCAAGATCAGCGCGCCGCGCAATAATTTTCCGCTGATCGAGAATGCCGAGCACGTGGTGCTGGTTGCCGGCGGCATCGGCATCACGCCGATCTGGTGCATGACGCAGCAGCTGATCGCGCTCAATCGGCCGTGGACGCTGCATTATTCGTGCCGCTCACGCGAGGACATGGCGTTTCTCGACACGCTCAAATCGCTCGACCCGCAAGCCGTACATCTGCATTTCGACGATGAAGCGGAGGGTAAGTTTATCGATCTCGCCGCCGCGATCGCGGGCGCGCCGGAGAACGCGCATTTCTACTGCTGCGGTCCCAACCCGATGCTCAAAGCCTTCGAGGCGGCGGCCGCGAGCCGGCCGCGCGGCAACGTCCATGTCGAATATTTCACCCCTAAGGACGCGGCCGCGGCTACCGGCACCGGCGGCTTCTGGGTGGAGCTGGCGCGATCGGGCGAGGAATATTTCATCCCCGAGGGCAAGAAGGTGCTCGAAGTGCTGTTCGATTCCGGCGTCGACGTCGACTATTCCTGCGAGCTCGGCATCTGCGGTGCCTGCGAGACCCGCGTCATTTCCGGCATCCCGATCCACCACGATTCGGTGCTCAGCGAAGAAGAGCAGGCGACCAACGAGAAGGTCATGATCTGCTGCTGCGGCTGCGCCACCGAGCGGCTGGTGCTGGATATGTGACCGCCACCGTCGGTTTTCGGCGCGGATCTCAAACCCGCCCCTACGGTCTCGACCCGGCGATCCATGCCGCGATAGAGTGGATACATGGACGCACCCGTTAAGTCTCGATCGACGCACAAACCGGCCATCGCCGAGCGGCAGGACCTGCGCGCCTGGATCGCGCAATTGCGCGCCGCCGGTGAGCTGCAGGATATCTCCGGCGCCGAGCGCGAGAAGGAAATCGGCGGCATCGTCGACATCTATCAGCGCCGCATCGGCAACAAGGCGGTGCTGTTCGACGACGTGCCCGGCTTTCCGCGTGGCCACCGCATCCTCGCCAATATTCTCACCTCGCTGCGGCGCATCAACATTACGCTAGGGCTTGATCCCGACGCCGGCGCCATCGATCTGGTGCATTACTGGCGCCGCTATATGAAGGAGGCAAAAGCCGTTCCGCCGGTCACGGTGAAAACCGGGCCGGTCATGGACAACGTCCGCACCGGCGGCGACATCGACATCTTCCGTATTCCAGTGCCGCGCTGGCATGAGCACGACGGTGGCTACTACATCGGCACCGGCGATATGGTGATCATGCGCGACCCGGATTCCGGCTGGATCAATTACGGCGCCTATCGCGTGCAGGCGCAGGAGCGCAACGTCGCCACGGTGATGTTCTCGAAAGGCAAGCACGGCGACATCATCAAGCGCAAATATCACGAGCGCGGCGAGCCGTGCCCGATCGCGGTCGTATGCGGCATGCATCCGGCGCTATTCATGATCGCCGGCCTGGAAATTCCCTACGGCAAGAACGAATACGACGCGGCCGGCGGACTGATCGGCGAGCCGGTCGAAGTCATCGCCGGTCCGCGCACTGGGCTGCCGATTCCGGCCCATGCCGAAATCGCCTTTGAAGGCTTCATTCACCCGAACGATCTGTTGGACGAGGGGCCGCTCGGCGAATGGACCGGCTATTACGCCGGCGGGCTGAAGAAGGAGCCGGCGATCCGTGTCGAGACCTTCATGCATCGCGACGATCCGATCCTGCTCGGCGCCATTCCCGGCATCCCGCCTGACGACGATTCGTTTTATCGCGGCACCTATCGCTCCGGCGCGGTCTGGAACCAGCTTGAAGCTGCCGGCGTGCCCGAAGTGAAGGGTGTGTGGGCGCATGCCGCGGGCGGCAGCCGGCTGTGGCTCACGGTGGCGATCAAGCAGCAATATGCCGGCCACGCCAAGCAGGCCGGACTGATTGCTTCGCAATGCCACGCCGGCGCCTACGCCAACCGCTTCGTCGTCGTGGTCGACGACGACATCGATCCGGCGGACATGGACAAAGTGGTGTGGGCGATGTGCACGCGCTTCGATCCGCGCGAGGGCATGGAGACGCTACGCGGTTGCTGGTCGACCGCGCTCGATCCGATGGCCTATGGCAGCGACGATTCGCGCAACGCGCGCGTGGTGATCGATGCCTGCAAGCCGTTCAAGCGCCGCGACACGTTTCCGGTCGTGGTGCGGTCGAGCGATGAGGTCGAGGCGCTGGTGCGCGGCAAATTCTCCGACGTGCTGCCGCGCGGTTGAGTGTAGGCATGACCGAAAAGTTCGACATCACGCTTACCATCAACGGTCGTGACTATCCGATCCGGGTCGAACCGCGCAAAACGCTGGTCGACGCCATCCGCGACGATTGCGGCCAGACCGGCACCCATATCGGCTGCGAGCACGGCGTCTGCGGCACCTGTACGGTGATCGTCGACGACGAGGCGGTGCGCTCCTGCCTGATGTTCGCGATCCAGGCGCAGGGCAAGAAAATCCGCACTGTCGAGGGGCTCGCCGATGGCGACAGTCTGTCGGTATTGCAGCAGGCCTTCATCGATAACCACGGTCTGCAATGCGGCTATTGCACGCCGGGCTTTCTGATGCTGGCGACGAATGTCTTGGAAAAGAATCCGCATATCGGCGACGAGGACCTGATCGATGTGCTCGCGTCGAACCTCTGCCGCTGCACCGGCTATCAGAACATCATCAAGGCGGTGAAAGCGGCGCGCGACGAGATGCGCGAAGCCGTTAAGGTGTAGCAAGCGCCGCCAGCGCCGCCTTTGCCACCTCGACATCCTGCTCGATCTTGGCGCCGCCGGCGGCGACCGCGCCGATGACTTCGCCGCCGACCTCGATCGGAAAGCCGCCCGGCACATTGGTGAAGTCGCCCATGCGCACCGCCATCGACAGCGCATTTTCCTCCGGCGCGTAGCCGGTCGGCAGCCGCTGCGACGCCGCGGTGATGGCCTTCCGTTGCGTGGTGATGATGGAGAAATGCCGCGCGCTGTCCATCATGAGAAAGCCAATCAGCCGGCAGCTTGCGTCGACCACGGCGAGCGAGACCTTGCAGCCAAGTTCATTCGCCTTGGTCACGCCGGCCATCAGCATTTTCAGGCTCGCCTCGTGGGTGAGCCGGTGGGTAGGGACGAAATCCGCCATGGGACACTCCACTGCCGCGGAACCGAGCGCTCCACATGACACAAAATCGGCAATGCTGTTAGTGTCCGCACCCTGCCGTTGTTTCCCGGGCGCAGCGCAGCATGACGCGAGGCGGAATGATGCGCTGCAGACCCGGGATCGTCACAAACTCCGAGTTTGGAACGATCCCGGAACAGCGGCGCACCACTTCGTGCTGCGCCGCATCCGGGAAACGACCTGTCATTCAACGCGCCCGTGCGCGACAGCATGAGAAAGGTGCAGTGAAGTGTCGATGAGCGTGGAGAAGTGGGATCGCGAGGCCGACGTCGTGGTGATCGGATCCGGCGCGACCGGCATGCCGGCCGCAATCGTGGCGCGCGAGGCCGGCGCGTCGGTGATCGTGGTCGAGGCGCAGTCGCATATCGGCGGCCATGCCATCACCTCGGGCGGCAACCTGCCGCTCGGCGGCGGCACCAGCTATCAGAAGAAATACGGCATCGAGGATTCGCCCGATCTGTTCTTCCAGGACCTGACCGACTGGTCCGTGGTCGAGACCAACGGCTTTCCGCCCTACCGTTATAACGACCGCGAGATCATCCGCGCCTTCGCCGACATCAGCGTGCCGGCCTTCGAGTGGTTGTTGGCGCATGGCGTCAAGGTCATCGACCGGCCGCCGAATAGAATCGGGCACGAGATCGGTGTTTCAGCGCTGCGCACCATGCAGATCGACGTCGCCGATTGGCCGATGGTGCATACCGGCGGACCAGCCGATCCCGGCGATGACGAGATCCGCGCCGGCGCCGGGCTGATGCGGCCGCTCGAAGCCGCGGCGCGCCAGGCTGGCGTCGACATCCTCGTCGAGCACCGTATGACCGCAATTCACCGCGAGGCGGCAAATTCTGGGCGGGTTCTCGGCGTTGCGGTCGACGCCAAGGGCAAGAAATTTAACATCCGCGCCGGCAACGCCGTCATCGTCGCCACAGGCGGTTCGACCGGCAATGTCAATTTCCGCCGCATGTTCGATCCGCGGCTGACCGAGGAATATTGCGGGCTGGCCGGCATGCCGTGGTCGGATCAGGACGCCAGCGGCGAGATCGCCGCCATGGCTGTCGGCGCTTCGCTGTGGGGCCTGTTCAACTATACCGGCGAATTCGGCTCCGGCATTACCAAGCCCGGCGCGATCGGCTGCCAATACGGCTATGTCAATGTGCGCTGGCATCCGAGCAGCGAAGTGTTCGACGAGGCCCGCGCGATCGGGCTGCCGGTGAAAGACTGGCAGGACGCCATCCTGGTCAACATGCTCGGCAAACGGTTTTACGACGAGACCGCCGGCCACTTCAATTACAATAGCTATCAGAGCACCAATCCTTACGAGCCGTATTCTTATCTCAACGCCAAGAACCAGAAATACAATCCGAGCAATTTCATCAACGCGGCGCTCGCCGGAATCGGCGACGATCACAATGGCGGTGGACCGATCTGGGCGATCTTCGATGCCGACGCCTGCGTGCGGGAAAAATGGACTCCGCAGCCGCCGCACGTGGATGTTGACGCGGGCTTCTTCTTCACGGCCGGCAGCATCGACGAGCTCGCCGGCAAGATCAAAATGAAATATCAGCGCGTGCCGATGCCGCCGCAAAATTTGGCCACCACCGTCACGCGTTACAATTCGTTCGTTGACGCCGGCAAGGATGCCGACTTCGGCAAGCCGAAGCCGCTCTACAAGATCGCGACGCCGCCGTTCTACGCCGCCTGGGCGACGCCGGTCATCCACGACACCCGCGCCGGCTTGCGCATCAATGCGCGCTGCCAGGTGGTCGGCATGAACGGCGAAGTGATTCCTGGATTGTATTGCGGCGGAGAATCCGCGGGCGGCTTTTCCATGCACGGCCTGCCGCGCGCGATCTGTCAGGGGCTCATCGCCGGAAGAAATGCTGTAACGGAAAATAAGCCGGGGTGACGGCGGGGCTCGTACTTGTCGCTTGGCGCACCATCGGCGCCCGCTTTATCGGTTCACCGGCGGGCAGTTTCAGCAGGTCCGACACCTTGACGAAAGTGTATCCCTCCGCGCGAAGCCTAGTGATGATGTCCGGCAGCGCGGCTGCTGTTGCCGGCGCGTTGGGGCCGCCGTGCATGTGAAGAACGACGATGCTGCCCGGATGGACGTGCGACACGACATCGGACGCAACCCATTTCGGACTTTTCTCGAAAGCATCGGCGCCGTCGACGTCGCCGCCGATCACGGTGTAGCCTTGCTCCTCCACCGTCTTCATGGCCTGCGCATCGGAGCATAGACCGCGTATTGCCTGAGCAGATCGTCGGTCTTTTGAACTTCCGCGGCTTGTTTTGATTCCGGTATTGGAAAAAGGCTGTAGCAGGGGGAATGAAACGCGCCGTGCGAATAGCTGTGATTGCCGAGCTCGAACAGCGGGTCTGTTGCGAGCTGTTTCGTCGCCTCGGGGTAGGTTTCGATCCAAAGCCCTGTCAAAAATAGAGTCGCCGGCGCCTGCAGCTGCTTGAGCGCTTCGATGACTTTTTCATTGTACCAGGAAGAGACCTTGCCGCTTTTGAGCTCACGCAGCATCCCCGGCGTCATGTCGGCATCGAACGTCAGCGCGACGATTTTTTGGTTCGTCGCCGCGTGATCGAAGCTTAGAACCTGATCGGCAGATGCCGCCGCGGCTAGCGGGGAGTTCACTATCGCCCACAGCGTCAGGAGAGAGATCGCCGCCTGCCTCCATCGCGATTGCATCGATTGCAGGCATCGGCTGCGCATTATGGAGATACGCCCGGCTAAACCGTCGTCTGGGCCACGCCGCGCTGGGCCTTGAGCGCTTCCTTGGCGCCATCCTTGAATGCGACGTCGGGCGGCAGCACCACGGAGCAGGAGCGGATCTTGTGATGCTCGGGATCGACGCCGGGCGGTGTGACACCTTTTTCGACTAGGGCCTTGGCCGCGCGCAGCAGGCGATGGCGCGACATGATGATACCGTTGTCGGTCGAGACCAGGTTTTCCTTGGTGCGGTCGCAGATCGGCCCCATGCTTTCCTGCAACGAGGCATCCTGCATGGCGAAGCCGGCGACGCCGCTAAAAGTCCTGCCGGCCTTCTGCGCGCTGCGGTCGATCAGATAGTCGTTGTCCTTGTTGGCGAGCGGCCGGAACGCGGCGTCGACTTTGCAATGCACGCCGGCGCCGTCCTTCATGGCGTCGACCTCGGCCTTGGCCAGCGCCCGCACCGGGTGGAAGTCGTAGGACCAGGCCCAGCACGTCTCGTCGTCGATCGGCACCCAGAAGTGGCCGTGAATCGGATGGTCACCGCGCGGCGGGATCATGGTGAAGCAGGGCATCACCCACGGCGTGATGCGCCAATAGTAGCTGCCGTTCTCGGCATTGCGCCGCGCGCCGATGAACAGCCCGCCGGGCTGCTCGACGACTTCGAAGTGCGGCTGCATGTCGGAGAGATTGTACTGGTTGCCCTTGGCGCCCTTGAACAGCGGATCGGATCCGAGATCGCCGCGATGCAGGAAGGATACGTGGCTCGAATCGATGCCGCCTTCCATCGCCTGCAACCAATTGGAGTCCTGCAACCGCTTCGAGGCGAAGCTTTGCTCCGGCGGTACCAGCGCAAATTCCCACTGTGGCAGCGGCGGCTTCTTGTCGGCCGGTCCCATATAGGTCCACAGCACGTCGCCGATCTTCACCAGGGGATAAGAGGTCAGCTTGACCTTCTTGCAGAAGCCGCTCTCAATCGGCTCCGACGGCACATCCACGCATTGGCCGTTCACGTCATATTTCCAGCCGTGATAAGGGCAGCGCAGGCCGGCCTCCTCGTTGCGGCCGAACCACAGCGACACCCCGCGATGGGCGCAAAACTCGTCGATCAGGCCATAGCGGCCCTCTGAATCGCGGAAGGCGACCAGGCGCTCGGACAGGAGCTTCACCCGGACCGGCGGACAATCGTTTTCCGGCAATTCCTCGGCAAGCAACGCCGGTAGCCAGTAGCAACGGAATAGCTGGCCCATTGCGGTCCCGGGGCCGGTCTGGGTCAAAAGCTCATTCTGTTCTTTTCTAAGCATGATTTTCGTCCGTAACCACTGTCCTCTGGAAGAGTAGGGATTCGGTTACGCCCGAGCAAGCTGGCCCACGGAACCACCGTACTCACCCCTATCATGACAGGCAGGCGAAATTGCGTGCGCAAAGGCACCGTCCGGTTGCCCTGCAAACGCAATTACGCTAAGCCCGCCCGGTCCGGGTAGCCGTTTTGGAGAGATGGGAATGTCCGACCACGGTGAAGTCGAGTACGCGCTTGCGACGGGCAACGATTACCCCGCTCACGAAGAGACGTACCGCAATTTCATCACGTTGGTGAAAGTGACGATGGCAATCGTCGTCATCATTGTTATCGGGATGGCGTATTTCCTGACGTGATCTAACCGCAAATACCGACATCGGCTGATTGCCGGCCATTGCCGCCGTCGGAGGATTGATGAAAGTCGCGGTTGTTGCCGAAACCGATGCGGGCGAGCCGCGCGTGGCCGCGACTCCCGAAACCGTCAAGAAAATGATCGGCCTTGGCGCCGAGGTAGCGGTCGAACCGGGTGCCGGCGTCAAATCCGGCATTCTCGACGCCGACTATGCCGCGGCCGGCGCCGCCGTCGCCCGCGATGCGCTGACCGGCGCCGATATCGTGCTCAAGGTACGGCGCCCGAATTCGGTCGAACTGGCGCAGTTGAAAAAAGGCGCGATCGTCATCGCCATCATGGACCCCTATGGGCATGAGGACGCGTTGCGCGCCATGGCCGAGGCCGGCGTCACCGCTTTCGCCATGGAGCTTTTGCCGCGCATCACCCGCGCGCAGGGGATGGACGTGCTTTCCAGCCAGGCCAATCTCGCCGGATACCGTGCCGTCGTCGATGCCGCCGAGGAATTCAGCCGCGCGCTGCCGATGATGATGACCGCGGCCGGCACGGTTCCGGCCGCCAAGGCTTTCATCATGGGCGCCGGTGTCGCCGGCCTGCAGGCGATCGCCACCGCGCGCCGGCTCGGCGCCATCGTCACCGCGACCGACGTGCGCCCGGCTGCCAAGGAGCAGGTCGAGAGCCTCGGCGCCAAATTCATCGCGGTCGAAGACGAAGAATTCAAAGCGGCCGAGACCGCCGGTGGCTACGCCAAGGAAATGTCCAAGGAATATCAGGCTAAGCAAGCCGCTTTGGTTGCGGAGCACATCAAGAAGCAGGACATCGTCATCACCACCGCGCTCATTCCCGGCCGGCCCGCGCCGCGGCTAGTGTCGAAAGAGATGGTGGCGTCGATGCGGCCCGGCTCGGTCGTGGTCGACCTCGCGGTCGAGCGCGGCGGCAATGTCGAGGGCGTGCAGGCCGACGCGGTTGCCGACGTCGGCGGCATCAAGATCGTCGGCTATCGTAACGTGCCGGGCCGGCTCGCCGCCACGGCGTCGAGCCTCTATGCCAAAAATCTTTATGCGTTCCTGGAGATTTTGATCGACAAGAAGACCAAGGCGCTCGCCGTCAACTGGGATGACGAGATCGTCAAGGGGACGGCGCTCACGCGCGATGGCGCGGTCGTGCATCCGGGTTTCAAGCCAAAGAGTGCGGCGTAATTGATTCTCCCTCCACGGCGGGGAGAGTGAATAGAACTGGAGGCCCATCGTGGTGACGCTTTCAATCCTCAGCCAGCTCGATCTTCTCGCCAACGCACATTCCAGCGTGCCGGAAGCGGCCAGCGACGCCGTCAATCCGTTCGTGTTCCGCCTGTCGATTTTCGTGCTCGCGGTCTTTGTCGGCTACTACGTCGTCTGGTCGGTGACGCCGGCGCTGCATACGCCGCTGATGTCGGTGACGAATGCGATCTCCTCGGTGATCGTGGTCGGCGCATTGCTGGCGGTCGGCGTCGGCATGATCTCGTCAGGTTCGGGCTGGGCGCGCGGCTTCGGCTTCGTCGCGCTGATCTTTGCGTGCGTGAATATCTTCGGCGGCTTCCTGGTCACCCAGCGAATGCTCGCGATGTACAAGAGAAAAGCCAAGTGATCGGCAAACACCTCGGGGTGAGAAGGAAACGGGGGACCTGAGATGAGCGC
>JBAQAB010000396.1:0-6065 GCA_049285535.1 Xanthobacteraceae bacterium | reverse complement strand
ACCGGAAACGGACCATTGGCGGGCGCGATGGAATGGTTTGTCCCGCGGGCCCCCAAATGAATTGTTCGCGGCGCGGACATCGCCAACCGGGAAGTCGACTGACGGAAGTTCGGCGCGCGCCCTATAGCATCCGCACTCCGTTGGTAAAAGCCTTGTCAATAATGCGGGACAACCGCCGGCGGACCGGAATGCGGCTGACCCATACACAAGAAGCCAGAAGACGCCGGGTGTCTCGGCCGGATAGGGTGGCCCCGCTTGACGCACGCGGCCGGCTTGGGCAGGGGCTGCGCCTTCAGGGCCTTTGCGCGCCCAGGAGCACTGCATGCCAGGCGCCGGCACCGACAAGACCAAACGCTGGGTCGAGACACCCGGGCCGGTCGTGGTGCTGGTCGAGCCCCAGCTCGGCGAAAATATCGGCGCTGCCGCACGCGCCATGGCGAATTTCGGCCTGTCGCGGCTGCGGATCGTCAAGCCGCGCCAGGCGTGGCCCAACGACAAGGCGCGCATAATGGCGGCCGGCGCCGACCGTATCCTCGACGAAGCCGAGCTTTTTGACACGCTGGAGGCGGCCATCGCCGACTGCAGCTTCGTCTTTGCCACCACCGCGCGCGCCCACGACCAGGCCAAGCGCGTCATCGGCCCGGCCGACGCCGCGGCGGAGGCGGCGCCGCGCATCGGCGCCGGCGAGATTGTTGCCGTCTTGTTCGGCCGCGAGCGCAACGGACTCGAAAACGATGAGGTGGCGCTGGCCGACTGCATCGTCACTTTGCCGGTCAATCCGGCCTTTGCCTCGCTCAATCTGGCGCAGGCGATCGTGATCGTGGCCTATGAATGGTTCAAGCTCGCGGGCAGCGGGCTGCCCTTCGCCATGCCGCAAAAATCGAGGAGCGCGCCGAAGCAGCAATTGTTGGCGTTTTTCGCCTCGCTCGAGCGCGAGCTGGAAAAGGTTGAATTTTTCCGGCCGCCCGACAAGCGCGAGACCATGCAGATCAACCTGCGCAATATTTTCACCCGTATGCAGCCTACCCAGCAGGACATTCAAACGCTGCACGGCGTGATCATGGCGATCGCGGAAGGCCGCAAAGGACCGGCGCGCGGTGGCGTGCTGGACGGCGAAGAGGCCGAGATGCTGCGCGCGCTGCTTGCCGAGCATGGTTCCGGCCGCGTGCCGAAGGAGCGCGGACCAGTGCGCGGCCTGGCGCGGCTGTTACGCCGTAATCCAACCGACGCCGAGCGGTCGCTGTGGCAGGCGCTTACCAACGACCGGCGCTTCGCCGGCCGCGGCTTTAAGCGCCAGACGCCCGTCGGACAACATATCTGCGACTTCGTCTCGTTTCCGCTGCGTCTTGTCGTCGATCTCGTGCCGGCGGAAGAGACTGCGGCAGCCGCTGCGGCGCGCGCGCAGAAAAACGCGTGGCTTGAATCGCATGACTATACGGTCGTTCCGCTATTTGCCGGCGATGTCGAGTCTGATATGGCGGCGGCGCTCGATCGGGTCGACCAGGCCATCGGCCGTTCCGAAAACAGTCAAAGTTGAGTGACACGTTTTGGCGTCGCGCCAAGTTCTCGTTGAGCCAGTCCTCGTTGCGCGATGGCACGAAGCGACCGGATATGGGATCGCGCCCAGGGATCACAATCGAACATGCAATTGGCCAATTCACAGGCGCGCTACGGCGCGGTTCCACAGGCTTTGCACTGGCTCACCGCGCTCTTCGTGATCTGCGGCTTCCTGCTCGGTCAGTTCGGCGACGTATTCCCGAAGGGCCCCGCGCGCGAACTCGGCCTGCTCGTGCATATGACCTTGGGGCAGGGTGTGCTGGCGCTGCTGCTCGCTCGGCTGTTGTGGCGGCAAGTCAATCCGCCGCCGCCACCGGAGGCGACGCCGTTCGGCCGGTTGATCGAGATCGCGGCCAGAGCGAGCCACTTCACGCTTTACGGCTTGCTCCTCGTCGTGCCGTTGCTCGGCGTGACCGTCCAGCTCAAGCGCGGTAACCAACTGCCGATCTTCGCCCTCTGGCACGTGCAGTCGCCGTGGCCGGTCGATCGCAGTCTGGCGCGCAGCATTTTGTCGCTGCACGGCAGGCTCGCCGACGCGCTTTTGATTCTTGCCGGCATCCATTCCTGCGCCGCGCTGGTGCATCACTGGATCTGGCGCGACCGCACGCTGTCGCGCATGCTGCCGTGGACGCGATCGGCGCCGCAACGCGGTCGCCGGCGCGCGGCTCCGCGGGCTAGCCCTTAAGGACTTTCATCGCGGCCGCCGCGCCGGCGCGGAACATCGCGAGATCGCTCGACACCGTGATGAACCTGACGCCGCGCTTGGCGAAACCCACGGCGCGCTCGGCGGACGTCGAATACGCGCCGGGGATTTTCTTCGCCTTTTGCGCGCCGGCGATCATTTTGTCGAGATGTTCGTCGACCTCTTTCGACAACGGGTCGACGGTCTTGCCGTCCGACAGCGCAATCGACAAATCCGACGGACCGAGAAAGAAGCCGTCGATCCCCGGTGTATTGATGATCGCCTCGAAATTTTGCAACGCGGTGCGGGTTTCGATCATCGCGAAGGTGACGATGTGGTCGTTGGCTTCGCGCAGATAGGTCGGCATGTCGGAGACGCCGCCGAGCGCCATGGCGCGGTGCGGGCCCCAGCTGCGCTCGCCGAGTGGCGGAAACTTGGCCGCCGCGGCGAAGGCGCGAGCATCCGCCGGCGTGTTGATCATCGGCGCGATGATGCCCTCGGCGCCGAAATCGAGCGCCCGGCTGACCAGCGCGAAATCGTTGAGCGGCACTCGCACCATGGGAGCCGCGCCGCCCTGACGGATCGCCGCTACGGCGTGGAGGATACCGGCGACGTCCCACAGGCCGTGCTGGCTCTCGACCGCAACTGCGGAAAACCCCTCGCGTGCGAGCGTCTCGGCGAGGAGCGGATAGGGCAGGCCGCACCAGCCGGTGAATACCGTTTCTCCGGCCTGGAAGCGCCTGGCGAGAGTGAAAGCGGGCATGGTCATGGCGGAAATTCCAATCGCTATGGTGTGATCGCCGTCGCCGGCTTGGTTAACGGCCGGCCTTGATGTCGGCGACCGCCTTCGTCATCAGCTCGTCCATCGTGCGGGCGATCTGATGATCGGACTGCGCGACACCCTTGGCGTCGAAATCCTTGCGGATTTTTTCGGCGGTACTCTGCTTGGCGTTGCCCTCGATCGCAGCCATGACCGCGGCGAGCGCATAGCTGTCGGCTTCGGCGCCGGAAAGTCCGAGCTTTTCCGCCGCCCACAGCCCGAGCAGCTTGGTGCACCGCGCGGTCGCTTTGAACTTCAGTTCCTCGTCGTGCGCGAATTGTTTTTCGAAGGCGTCTTCGCGCTTGTCGAATGTCGTCATGTGCCGGCCTTGATGCTTGCTTTCGGCTTGCTTTGCGCTTGCCTGGGGCTTTAACCCGCGTCGGAATAGCGCAAATCGCAGTGCAATTCACTTGCGCCTTGCATATCGAGGCTAGGCCGTCAAGGCAACCGCAATCAAGCACGCAGTTCGACGTTGCGGCGAAGCCCGCGCAGGTCTATGTCGATTGTACTCCGCCTCACCATCGGTTAGCTTTCGTGACGCGGAGGGGCCGCTGAATTGAGTCGCGCGAAAGTACCGTAGCTGCCCGCCGCCGCCGCGGATCTTGACATCCGAAAATGGAGCCACGGCATTCCCATGGATTTCACTAAAACCCGGTACACTCCGATGAGCCGCCGTCGCCGCATCTACGAAGGCAAGGCGAAGGTCCTCTATGAAGGGCCCGAGCCCGGAACGCTGATTCAGCATTTCAAGGACGACGCGACCGCGTTCAATGCCAAGAAGCACGAGGTGATCGAAGGCAAGGGGGTCCTCAACAACCGGATCTCCGAATACATCTTCCAGCATCTCAACGATATCGGCGTTCCCACCCACTTCATTCGCCGGCTCAACATGCGCGAGCAGCTGATTCGCGAAGTGGAAATCATTCCGCTGGAAGTTTGCGTTCGCAATATCGCGGCCGGCTCGCTGTCAACGCGGCTCGGCATCGAAGAGGGCACGCAACTGCCACGTTCGATCATCGAGTTCTATTACAAGAACGATCAGCTCAACGATCCGATGGTGTCGGAAGAGCACATCACCGCGTTCGGCTGGGCGACGCCGCAGGAGATCGACGACATCATGTCGCTCGCGATCCGCGTCAACGATTTCCTGTCCGGGCTGTTCCTCGGCGTCGGCATCCGTCTCGTCGATTTCAAGATGGAGACCGGCCGGCTGTGGGAGAACGATTTGATGCGAATCGTGGTCGCCGACGAGATTTCTCCGGATTCTTGCCGGCTGTGGGACATCAAGTCCAACGAGAAGCTCGACAAAGACCGCTTCCGCCGCGATCTCGGCGGCTTGCTTGAGGCCTATACCGAAGTCGCCAAGCGGCTCGGTATCATGAGCGAAGGCGAGCGGCCGCAAGGCACCGGACCGATCCTGGTCAAGGGCTAAAGTGGTGGCGCGCGATATCACCATCGGCCTCGTCGTGCCGTTTGCGACCGACGAGGTGCCGTTCGAAGGCCCGATCATGTATCCCGGCGTGCGCTTCATCCCCCGTGGCGTGGGGGTGCGGGCGCTGACGCCGGAAGGCTATGAGGCGGCGTGGAACGGCATACTCCCGGCGGCCGAATATCTGGCGCAGCAGGGCGTCGACGCCATTATGGTGATTGGCACCTCGCTGACGTTCTACCGCGGGCCCGAGGCGCATGCTCAATTGCTCAAGGATCTGCGCGAGCGCGCCGGGCTGCCGGTGAGCACCATGAGCCAAGCGTTAATCGACGGGTTGCGCGAGATGGGCGCCAAGCGCGTCGCCGTCGCGACCGCCTATACCGACGTCGTCAATCGCAAGCTCAAGGAGCTTCTGGAGGCGGCCGGCGTCGAGGTGCTGTCGCTCGAATGTTTCAACCTGCTCGAATTCAATGCGCCGCATAAAATGACCGAGGCCGAGATCATTTCGCTTAGCGATACGGCGGTCGCCAAGGCGAATGCCGCCAAGGCCGCAGGCGCGGAGGCCATCCTGATCTCCTGCGGCGGCTTGCGGACCCTCGGTGTGGCCGAGCCGCTCGAGGCGAACCACGGCATCCCCGTCGTCTCGTCGGCGACGGCCGCATTCTGGGCGGCGATGCGGCTGGTCGGCGAAAGCGGCCATGTTGACGGCTATGGGCGGCTGTTCGAGCAATCGCGCGAACCGGCGCATTGACCGGGAGCTTGGTTGCGGGCGTCGCGATTCCTACCTATTGGAATGGCCATGAAAGCCCGCGTCACCGTCACGCTGAAATCCGGCATCCTCGATCCGCAGGGTAAGGCTATCGAGGGCGCGCTACGATCGTTGGGCGTCGGCGGCATCGCCAGCGTCCGCCAAGGCAAGGTATTCGACATTGAGATCGAGGGAACGGACCGCGCCGGCGCCGAGGCGGCGTTGAAAAATGCCGCGGAAAAGCTCCTCGCCAATACCGTCATCGAGAATTACCGGGTCGAGGTGACGGGATGAAATCGGCCGTTATCGTCTTTCCTGGGATCAATCGCGAACGCGATATGGCGCGCGCGCTCAAGCTCACGTCCGGTCGCGAGCCCGCGATGGTCTGGCATGCCGAGCGCGAGCTGCCGGCCGGCACCGACATCGTCGTTATTCCGGGCGGCTTCTCCTATGGCGATTATCTGCGCTGCGGCGCCATCGCGGCGCGCGCGCCGATCATGGATGGGGTGCGGGCGTTCGCCGCCAAGGGTGGACTGGTGCTCGCGGTGTGCAATGGTTTCCAGATCGCCTGCGAGGCAGGGCTGTTGCCCGGCGTGCTGATGCGCAACGCGCAGCTTCGCTTCATCTGCCGCGACGTCTATCTCCGGGTCGAACGGTCCGATACCGCGTTTACGCGCGGCTACAATGCCGGCCAGGTGATCCGCGTCCCGGTGGCGCATGGCGAGGGTAATTACATCGCCGACGGCGAGACCATCGCACGGCTCGAAGGCGAGGGCAGGGTGGCTTTTCGCTATTCGTCGCCGGATGGCATGGTCGACCCGAACTGGAA
>JBAQAB010000395.1:0-3282 GCA_049285535.1 Xanthobacteraceae bacterium | reverse complement strand
GCGCAACACCGCGACATATATGAGCCCGGTCGTCTTCCATTATGCCAATATCTTGTTTCTCAGCCTGATCGCGATGATCCCGACGCAAACGTGGGAGTCGTTCGGCATCGTCATCGCCGTAGCCTCGATCGGCAGCTTCAGCTACTCGCTCCTCGTCATGGTGCGCGTGCACCGCAATTCCATCTCCGATCTTTCCGACCGTCTGGGCTATGGCGCCGTGCCGATGCTGTGCTACGCGACAGGCTTGATATCCTCTTGGCTCATGCTCAAGGAGCAGTCCGCGGGGCTTGATCTTCTCGCCGCGGCGGCGCTGGCGCTTCTCGTCACCAACATCCGCAACGCCTGGGATTTGATGATCTCGCTGGCGCGGCGGGTGAAGCCACATTGAATGTCCGGCTTCGTTTAGGGAGCCGCGCTCACTTTGATCTTCGTGCCGGCCCTCACCGTCTTAAGGGCCTTCACGTCGCCGACCGCCTTCGCCCAGATGTTGCAGGGGCTGGCGAGCCGCGTCTCGTCGCCTTGCGAGATCGGCGTGCGGCCGAAACCGAGCGCGATGGCGTGGCCGTCGGGCCAATAGGCGATCTCGCCCGGCGTCACTACGGCGCGCGCATCCTTCTCACGCGGCACTTTCACCGGGATCTCGAAATAGACCTCCTCGCCCCAGGTCAAAGCCGACGCGGTGATCGGCAGCGCCGCTGCGATCGCTTTCGCGGTCGGTGTGTCGAAGAGCTCGGCGTCGAGCGTGAGCGAGGCAAATTCAAAGCGAATGCGCATGCGCGTCTCCAGGCAGGTCTCGCCGACGGATTATGGGCCGCCGGCGTTGACGAAAAAAGGTCGCCTGCGGTGTGACCGCAGGCGACGCGATCTTGGAGAAGTGTATTCGCATATTTCGTTTTGCGTTTCCTGTTCAGTTTCCCTGCGGAGCCTGAGGCGCCGGGTTGGCGGCTTGCGGCTGCGCGGACTGCGGGTTGGCCGCCAGATAGTCCTCATAAGTGCGGCCGGCGTAGTTTGGCGCAGTCGGCACCACCGACATCGGCACGGCGCTCGCCGCCACCGGCGTGGTCGGGACTTGCGAGGCGTCGGCGCTGCCGTCGACCGAAGCGCTGGCGGATTCTTTGGTGCAGATGTCGGCGAACACCACGAGGCCGCTCGGCGTATAGGTCTTGGTCAGGCAGGTGCACGGGCCGGGCGCCGCCACGACTGGAGCCGGCGCTTCGTCGACCACGTCGTCGACGGCGATCCAGCGGCCGAAGCGAAACACCCAGTGGTCATGATCGTGATGATGGAAGGCCCAATGGCCGGGGAAGCTGGGATGGCCGTGGGGGAACGGTCCGGGCATGACGGGATGACGGCCCGGGAAGATCGGGGTCAAAGTGCGGCCGCCATGGCCGGTGAAGCGGGCCATCGCCATGCCGCGGCCGCCAAAACCGCCGCCGCCGCCGAAGCTGCGGCCACCGCCGAAACCGCCACCGCCGAAGCCGCGGGCATCGGCGTGTGAAGAAAGCGTCGCCAGTGCGAGGGTCGCCGCGGCGAGGCTGAGGATGATTTTGCGTGACATTGTCGTTCTCCGAGTTGGGGTTGGGGGTCGAAGTGAATTCCAATGCCCGTGGGACAGGGAGGTCGGAGAAAGGTTCAAATGTTTTTTTGACGGTCGAAATCGCGTGATTTCATCGGGATTTGCGGCCCTTGGGGCGAAACCGGCAATACACCGCAAAGGATGTCGCCGCCGCCCGGTGGCTTGCCCAATGGCGCCCGAACGGCGAAACTTGCGGCAAGCCTTCGCTGCCCGAGAAGCCGCGCAAAATTTTCTTCGATTTGGCTTGAACCTGTGCGCCCGCCCGCTGCCTTACTGGGGAGCCCGACAGAGGCCGGCCGATGCAGACCACTTCGGACGAGGTTCTGATCGCAAAGATCGCCAAGGGCGATCGGCTCGCGATGGAGGCGCTGTTCGCCCGCTATCGGATCCCGGTGTTTCGCTTCGTCAAGCGCATGGTGCGTAACGAAACGACAGCCGAGGATTTGAACAGCGACGTGTTCCTCGACGTCTGGCGTCAAGCCGGAACGTTCGAGGGGCGGTCGGCGGTCTCCACGTGGATCTTCGCTATCGCGCGCTTCAAGGCGCTCAATGCCTTGCAGCGCCGGCCGACGGAGGAACTGGATGACGACAAGGCCGACACGATCGCGGACGATGCCGACGATCCGGAAATCGCGCTGGCCAAGAAGGACAAGGCCGCGGTGCTGCGGCAATGCTTGCTTAAGCTTACGGCGGAGCACCGCGAAATCGTCAACCTTGTCTATTATCAGCATAAGTCCGTTGAGGAAGTTGCGGGGATTGTCGGCATCCCGGAGGCGACCGTGAAGACGCGCATGTTCTACGCGCGCAAGAAATTGTCGGAGCTCCTGACCGAGCTAGGCATCGAACGAGGCTGGCCATGACCACGACAGACAACAACGCGCGCGAGCGCGAGCCGAGCGAGATCGAATTGCTGCTGCCCTGGTACGCGGCGGGAACGCTCGATCCGGACGAAATGCGGCAAGTCGAAGCCGCGCTCGCCCGCGACCCCGAGCTCGCCAGCCGCTACGAATGGGTAAGCGCGGAATTCGCGCAGGAAACCGCGATCGGCGACGCGGCGGGCGAGCCGTCGCCCGGCGATGTGCGCACGCTGTTCGCCAAGATCGACGCGCTGCCGGCGCGCCGGACGAGCCGGTCCGTAAATTTCAGCTCGCGGATCGCCGAATTTTTGACGAGCCTTTCGCCGCGCGCGCTCGCCTGGTCGGCGGCGGCGGCAGCGCTTGTCATTATGCTGCAGGCTGGCCTGCTCGCCGGCTTCGTGTTCCAGACCAAGAGCCAAGGCGGCTATCAGACCGCCTCGGCGCCGGCCACCGCTCCGGGCGAAGGCAGCTACGTCCTCATCCGCTTTCAGCCGCAGGCCACGGCCGCCGATATCGCCAGCTTCCTCGCAGCTAATAAGTTGAGCATCGTCAACGGCCCGGCCGGCGGCGAGCTGTTCCAGGTGCGCGTCGCGCCGACCAAGCTGTCGCAAGCCGACCTCACCCGTATCGTCAACACGTTGCAGAACGACAAGGTCGTAGGCTTCATCACCGCAACAAACTGAGTTTACAGACCGGACCGACCGACTGACGTAAGTGACTAACGTGTCTTCCCGCGCCGCTCCGCCTGACCGGCGCAATATCGGGAGCTTGCCATGCGAAGCAGCGTTGCGAATCCAGAGCAGAGATATGGTCGACGAGCGTTGGCGCCCCTCTTCTGCGGCCTGGTGC
>JBAQAB010000394.1:0-3635 GCA_049285535.1 Xanthobacteraceae bacterium | reverse complement strand
GCTCGTCCCCGCGACGACGGGGACCCAGGCTGGATTCCCGCTTGCGCGGGAATGAGCGGAACACCAGCACGACCCTACTTCGGCTGGATCCCGGCCTTCGTCATGACGTCGGTCCAGCGCGCCAGATCGGCCGCGAGCATGTGCGCGGTGTCGGCGGGCTGGCTGGCGCTCGGTTTCATGCCTTGCTTGTCGAACAGATCGATCACGCCGGGCGCGGTGACCGCCGTGGCGATCTCGTCGCGCAGCTTCTGCGCCACCGCCGGCGGCGTGCCCGGCGTCGCCAGGATCACGTAATAGTTCGACACGTCGGCAAAAACCGGAAATCCGCCTTCGGCGAAGGTGCCGACCTCGGGCAGCGCCGTAAGCCGCTCGCGGCCGGTCACTGCGACGCCGCTCACCGCGCCGGCCTTCACCTGCGGAATCTCGATCGGTGTCGCGTCGAACATGGCGTCGATCCGGCCGCCGAGCAGATCGCTCAACGCTTCGGCCGAGCCCTTGTAGGGCACGTTGACGACATTGATGCCGGCGGCCAGCCGCAACAGCTCGACGGAGAGCGAGAACGAGCCGGTGGCGCCGCCGCCGGAGGCGAAAGTGAGCTTGCCGGGATTCCTCTTCGCATAATCGACCAGGTCGTTGATGTTGTGGAAGCCGAGCTCCTTGCGCGCGGTCAGGATGAAGGGGCCGCGGCCGACTTCGGTCACGGCCGTCATGTTGCGTACGTCGAATGGATAGTCCTTGGTCGAAGGCTGCGCGACCACTGTCGCGGTGGAAATGAAGAACAGCGTGCGGCCATCGGGCGCGGCGCCGGTCAATTCGCGATAGGCCGGCTCGAAGGCACCGCCCGGCTTGTTCTCGACATAGACAGTGGCGCCAAGGCTCGCCGCCAGCCGCTGCGCGATCAGCCGCGCGGTAACGTCGGTGCCGCCGCCGGGCGCAAGCCCAACGATGATGCGGATGGTCTTGCCGGAGAGATCCTGCGCTTCCGCACGCTGCAGATGACCGAACACCAGTGCAGCCGCGATCAGCGCGGCCGCCGCCGCCCGTAGTCCTTGCATCGTTCCCCCGGCCCTGCGGGCGCTCGCGGCTTTCCGCCTTGAAGCCCGCAGCCTGCCCGATCGGCCGCCAATAGCAAGCACGGCGGCGTTGAGTGAATCTCAAAGCTGCCGCTCGCCTATCGCACACGGCGGCGCCGGCAAATTTTATTGTCACTTTGTTATTGACAGAGGTCCCTATTTACGTTACATAAGGCTCACCTTGCTGGCCGACGGGCGTTTCTCGAGGACGACCCTAAAACGAGGCAAGGGCGGCAGCCCGATAGGGAAGCCGCGGTGGAGCGCCGGGAGGCGCGCCCCCTCCGTATCTCCCTCGCTTTCGGGAGAGATACGGAGGGGGGATGCCGCGCCCGAAGCGCAGAAGGCGGTGACGCCGACTGCGTGGCGCGGACCCACGACCGGCGCCTCCCGGCGCTCCGCTCCCGTCGGTATCGGGGCGTGTTGGTGTAGCGTTTATTGGCAAGGCTCGGGCGCGGATGCGTCGCGAGAACGAATTGTTTTGATCTACGCTGGCCAAGCCTGATGAGGGGGATTTTCGCAAAGCTCGCCTGCACACCGAACCCTCCCCGCGCGCCTCTAGAGGTGCTAAAGCCGGAGCCGGAATCACAGGCTAAGACTGCGAAATGCCAACGAAAAAGCCCGTCGTGGGCGTCATCGGCAGCGCCCATCTGGCCGAGGGCAAGTTTCCGGCGCAGCGCGTCAGCGAGCGCATTCTGCTTGCGGCCGCGGACGCCGCCGGCGCGCTGCCGCTGATCTTTGCCGGCTCGCCGGAGATCATCGATATCGGAGCGCTGCTCGACACCGTCGACGGCGTGCTGCTCACCGGCGCGCGCGCCAATGTCCATCCGAGCCATTTTGGCCGCGACGAGGATCCGCGCCATGAGCCTTATGACCGCAACCGCGACGCGCTGGCGCTGCCGCTGATCGAGGCCGCCGTCGCTCGCGGCGTGCCGCTACTCGGCATCTGCCGCGGCTTTCAGGAGATCAACGTCGCCTTCGGCGGCTCGCTGCATCCGGAGATCCGCGAATTGCCCGGACGCATGAATCATCGCGCGCTGCGGCTCGAGAACGGCGAGATCGATCCCGATCCCAAAGTCATCTATGCCGAACGCCACGAGGTCCGGCTGACGCCCGGCGGCGTATTCGCAAAGCTCCTCGGCGCCGAGACCATCCGGGTCAATTCGCTGCACGGTCAAGGCATTCTTGAGCCGGGCCGGCGCATCGTCGTCGAGGGCGTCGCGGAGGACGATACCATCGAGGCCATCCGCGTCGGCGAGGCGCCGGGCTTTGCGCTCGGCGTGCAATGGCATGCCGAGTACGTGGCCGATCCCAATCCAGTCAATCGCACATTGTTCGCGGCGTTCGGCGCGGCGCTGGCTGCGCATCGGCGGACGCGGTGAGGTTTAGTCCGACGCCCGCCGGTCGCGCATGGCGCCCTCGCCAATCAACCCCTCGCCAGAGCGCCGGAGACAGGTAGAATGCCGCCCGCGGGGCACTTAGGACTGGGCACCGAAGCGGCGCGATAAGCCGCTCGGCAAAGGGAGGAAAAGCGTGAATACGTTCAAAAGTCTGGTTTCGACCGTTTTCGGAGCGGCGCTGATTTGCGGCTGGGCCGTTGCGTCGGCGCAAGCCGCCGACGATGTCGCCAGCAAAGCAGAAGTCTGCAGCGCCTGCCACGGCCAGAACGGCACGCCGATCAACGCGGTGACGCCGATCATCTGGGGGCAGCAGAGCAATTATCTCTACAAGGAATTGCACGACTTCCACAGCGGCGCGCGGGCCAACGCGACCATGTCGCCGGTTGCCCAGGGTATAGAGCTGCCGGACCTGCGCCAGCTCGCCGATTATTTCGCCGCCAAAAGCTGGCCGGCCGATCCTGCCGGCAGCGCCGCAGCGGCGCCGCCAGCCGACATCGCCGGCAAGATCGAAATGTGCAAGGCCTGCCATCAGCCGCATTTCGAGGGCGGCGCGCCGGCGCCGCGGCTCGCCGGCTTGAGCCACGACTATCTGCTTACCGCCATGAACGCTTTCGCCGACGGGCAACGCACCAACAATCTCGACATGCCGGGATTCATGAAAGTGCTGAGCGAAAGCGACCGCGACGCCATCGCGAAATATTTGTCCGGACTATGAGCATCCGGCGCGCGGCGTTCGCCATTTTCACGCCGTGGCCGATTGCCGCCGCCCCTGGTACGGTGCCGTTGCGGCGCTTATCCTGGCACCCGACGTGATCCAGCGGGCGACATCTGGGGGGAAAAATGGCGAAAAAGAAACGGAAGAAAGTGACCGCCAAGGCGGCCAAGACAACAAAAGCCTTGGCTAAGAAGAAGACAACAAAAGCCTTGGCTCGGAGAAACACCGCCAAGAAGAAAACCACAGGAAAGAAAATCGCCGTCGCGAAAAAACGGCCCAAGACCGCGGTAGCGACGCAGACCAAATCGGTCACAAAGAAGCCTGTCGCCAAGGCACCGGCGCAATCAGCCTCCGGCACAAAAGCCGCCGCGCCGCCGGAAACTCTGTCACATAAAATCGCCGACGCGGTCGGCGCGGTGGTCGATATATTCACCGACGCCGAGCGGCTGC
>JBAQAB010000393.1:0-2029 GCA_049285535.1 Xanthobacteraceae bacterium | reverse complement strand
ATGCTCGACACCGTTCCGGGGCCGCTGCGCGACCGCATGGAGATCATCAGCCTGGCCGGCTATACCGCCGACGAGAAGCTGCAGATCGCCCACCGCTATCTGATGAAGCGGCAGCTCGAGGCCAATGGGCTCAAAGCCGGCCAGGTCGAGATCGACGATGACGCGCTGCACGACATCATCCAGAACTACACCCGCGAAGCCGGCGTGCGGAATCTGGAGCGCGCCATCGGCCAGGTGCTGCGCAACGCGGCGGTGCGCATTGCCGAAGGGCAAAGCGGCCCGATCCGCGTGACCCGTGACGATCTGGTGCCGATCCTCGGCGCGCCGCGCTTCGAGAACGAGGTGGCGATGCGGACCAGCATCCCCGGCGTGGCCACCGGCCTTGCCTGGACGCCGGTCGGCGGCGACATCTTGTTCATCGAGGCGACGCGCATTCCGGGCTCCGGGCGGCTCATTCTCACCGGCCAGCTCGGCGAGGTGATGAAGGAAAGCGCGCAGGCCGCGCTCTCCATCGTCAAGAACCGCGCGGTGGCGCTCGGTATCGATCCGGCGCGCTTCGAGAAGAGCGACATCCATGTCCACGTGCCGGCGGGCGCCATCCCGAAGGACGGGCCGAGCGCGGGTGTGGCCATGTTCATGGCGCTGACCTCGCTGATGACCGACCGCACCATCCGCAGCGATAGCGCCATGACCGGCGAGATCAGTCTGCGCGGCCTGGTGCTGCCGGTCGGCGGCATCAAGGAGAAGGTCGTCGCCGCGCATTCGGCCGGCATTCGCCGCGTCATGCTGCCGGCGCGCAATCGCCGCGACTACGACGACATCCCCGAGATCGCGCGCAAGGAGATGGAGTTCGTTTGGCTTGAGCGCGTCGAGCAGGCGGTCGAAGCGGCGCTGGAGCCGGCGCAGCCCGCCGGCAAGGCGCCGGCCACCGCGCCGCAACTCGCCGACGCGCAGGCGTAACCCCGCTTTCCGCTACCGCGATAGCGGGGGAGGGGGCATAGGCGGCCTCCGGCCGCCGTAAGTGAAATAAGGAACGCCGACGCGGAGCGTCGGCTGTGCCTGCGCAGCATGGTGGTGGAAGAGGCGTGGGCCGGGACGCAACGCATGCAATGACGGCGACTCATTGATCGTCACGTTGTTTGCTCCTCCTGCAACGGCAACGAGGCTCCGACTCCCACGTCCACAGGCGCGCTCCTTCTGCCCGCGCGCGGGGAGACCAATGTCAAGATCACGTCTCCGTGACGGCGACAATTTCGCGGACATGCCCGCGCTCGTCGCGGGCATCCACGTCGACGGCCCGCAAAGTGTCCTGGGCGATGGCGGCGCCGGCGCCTGAGAACGCGACGATCGCGGCTGCCGCGATGGCCCGATTGGGCAGGCGATATGACGGAAAATGCAAGGCCTTTCGGGGAAAGATGATGGGTATCGCTTCGCTCCACCCATCCTACGGGCTTCAGCCCCGCCGCGCCTTTATCGCATCGAACGCGGTCAGTGCCTTTTCGAATTTGTCGTTGAAGAGCCACATGGCATCGAGGATTTCGCGATAGGTCGCCGATGTCTTGGCCCGGTCGGCGCGGCCGAACGCGAAAATGCTGTTGTTGCGCAGATATCCCATGATCGTCGGGTTGGAAATTCGATAGTTTTGCAGCGCGCCCGAATTGAGCGCGGCCTTGGTCGGCGTCGGCACAATCTGGATCAGCTCAAAAAACTTCATCTGGTCGATCGGATTTGGCAGCAGCTTCGCGATTGCGGGTATTTGCGGGAAAAGCTCCGCGTGCGCGCTCATAAGGCCGTCTCGCACGGCGGTCCAATGATTGAACCGATGATCGAGACCGCCGGCGCGCGCTTCTTCTTCGCTGTCGCGGGCCGCCAGCGCCGGATCGAATGCGGCGATCGCCGGCTTGATCGCCGCCCATTGTCGCTGGCCACTGCGATCCTCGGCCACCCCGGTTTGGAAGCTGCCTTTGTATTTGTCCGACCGCGCATTGCCGACGTTTTGACGGCCGTTGGCCTCGGCCAAAAAGATGCC
>JBAQAB010000392.1:0-11760 GCA_049285535.1 Xanthobacteraceae bacterium | reverse complement strand
GTCTTGCCGAGGATGACCGCGCCGGCTTCGCGCAGAGCGCGCACGCTGGCGGCGTCCTTTTCCGAGCGCCAGCCGTCAAACAGCGGCGAGCCCATCTGGGTCGGCATGTCGACCGTCTCGATGATGTCCTTGATGCCGACCGGCATGCCGTCGATCGGCGACAATGGCTGGCCGGCGCGCCAACGCTCGCCGGAGCGATCCGCAGCGTCGCGCGCCGCCGGCAAAGCGGTGGCGACGAAGGCGCCGATTTGCGGCTCCCAATAGTCGAGCAATTCGAGCGAGCGCTCGAGGAATTGCCGCGGGGTTTCTTTGCCGGCCGTAAAGGCCTGCGTTGCGGCGAGATACGATCGCAGAGCGGGTTTTGTTTGCTCCGATACCGGCATTTTTCCTCTTTCCTCCGCTGTCATGCTCCGCGAAGGCGGAGCATCCAGTAGTCCCCAGCCTTACGGGGCCAGACTGCGATTACTGGATCGTCCGCATTCGCGGACGATGACATCCAGGAACCCTACTTCTTGCTCTCATCGTAATAATGGATCTCGTAAAGCATGCAGCCGCGGTCGGATTTGAACGGGCCATGAGTGACGCCGGGCGGACGGCAGGCATAGGTGGGCGCCTCGAACGGCTCGCCGCCCTGCCCTTTGTCGTCGTTGCCGACGACGAGATCGCCGGAGACGAGATAGACCTCCTCCCAGTGATCGTGCACGAATGGCGCGGTGGTGTAGACGCCGGGCGCGAAGCGCAAAAGCCGGGTGCGGCTGCCCATCTTGCGCGTCTCGTCGAGATCGCTCGCCAGGATTTTCTGCTGGATGCCGGACGGATAACCGGGCGGCGTCACCCATCCTTGGTTCATATCGACCTTGTGGAATTCGAGATGCGGCTTGTTCATCGGCATGACGTCTGTTCCTTCATCCGAGCACCGGCAAGGTCTGCACCCGGTATTGCTGTTGGATCTTTCGGTTGAGCACGGGGTCTTCGAGCTCGAATTCGAAACTTTCGGACGGCCGGATGCCGCCGCGCGCCGCGAGCGTGCCGCAGAACATCAGCGTGCCCTCTTCGAGTCCGCTTTTGCCGGCGAATTTCTCGATCAGCACCTTGGGGTCGAGCATCGCGGTGACCGGCCCTTCCTGATAGAGCACCCGCCCGCCGTTCTCGGCAATATGCGCGCGCAAGATGAGCTTGTCCCAATGCGGTGCAATATCTTCGTAATCCCAGAACGCCGGCGCGATCGGCTTGTCGCACATCTCCTTGGATATCGAGACGCCGTATTTCTCCACCTCGCGGTCGGTGTGATCGGAACCGGCGCCGACCCACAGCCGCTCGCCGTGACGAAACAGGACAAACTCCGCTTCACCGCTCGATGCTTCGCCGAGCACCTCGATGGCTTCATTGGTGGTGAGCCGCGCCGTCGACGCGCGATAGAAGATCGGCACGCTCGCCGGGCGCTTGACGCCGAGCGCCTCGAGTTCGGCGATGTGCTTTTCCAGCGCCGCCTTGTCGCGGCCGGTCCAGCCGGCGATCACCAGCCGGTCGACCTGGACATTGCGGCGGCTCGGGCCGGCCTTGCCATGAAATACGAGCGGCAGAACACGCGCCGGCACTTAAAACCTCCAGGAGAGACAAAGACTTGCGTCGATTGCCGTCGCATTGCAATCGGTTGGGGCGCATTGTACATGGGGTGAAAGCCTAGGCAATCGAAGCGATCCATCGCTTTGCCGCAAGCGCAGACCTGCTGCGCCCTTGGTTCTTTCCTTGGCGCAGCCGCTCGCATCCGGAGGACGCCCATGCACGAGATCACCGGCCAGGTTCACTGGCACGAGCCGACCGGGTTCAAACGCGCGGGCTTCGGCAAGTTCGGACGGCCGAAGACGCCGTACGACCTGTTCATGGAATCCGACGACATCCCGATCTATCGCGATATCGGCGTGAGCAAGGTGCAGAACCTGCCGCTCGCGCCGTGGCCGCGGCTCGGCGGACGCGGCAGCTATATCCAGCTGCACGGCACCGAAGGCAAATGGGGCTCCTATGTCGTCGAAGTGCCGGGCGCCGGCGCGCTTCTTCCCGAGAAGCACATCTACGAAGAAATCTATCTCGTCGTCGAAGGCCGCGGCTCGACCGAGGTTTGGCTCGACGGCGAAACCAAGCGTCACGTGTTCGAATGGCAGAAGGGCTCGCTGTTCTCGATCCCGGTCAACGCCATGCACCGCATCGTCAATGCCAGCTCAGCGCCGGCTTTGCTCCTAGCCGGCACCACCGCGCCAAACCTGATGAACCTCATCAACAACAGCGAGATGATCTTCGATTGCCCGTATCAGTTCCGCGACCGTTTCTCCGGCGCCGACGATTTCTACAAGTACAAGGACGATATCGAGCCCGATCCGGTGCGCGGGCTCGCCATGCGGCGCACCAATTTCATTCCCGATATCGTCAATTGCGACCTCCCGCTCGACAACCGCCGCTCGCCGGGCTGGCGCCGCGTCGAGCCCTTCATGACCGGCAATACTTTTTATCTGTGGATCGGCCAGCACGAGAACGGCCATTACTCCAAGGCGCATGCGCACACCTCGGCCGCGGTGCTCATCTGCGTAAAAGGCAAGGGCTACACTTACACCTGGCCGGAAAAGCTCGGCCTGACGCCGTGGAAGGACGGCAAGGGCGATCAGGTCAAGCGCGTCGATTACGAGCCGGTCGGCCTGGTGTCCGCGGCGCCCGGCGGCGCGCGCTGGTATCACCAGCATTTCGGCGCCTCGAAGGACCCGTTCCGGCTGACTGCATGGTTCGGCCCGCACAATCCGGGCCGCGAGCCCGGCCCGCCCGGCGAGAAGCACACCGACTACACCGCGATGGATATTCCTGAAGGCGGCACCGCGATTCCCTACTACATGGAGGATCCGTTCCTGCGCCAGGAATATGCCGAACGCATGAAGCGCGAAGGCGCCGAGAACCGCATGCGCCCGGAATATTATGAGCGCGATTACCGCGGGCTATTGCCGAAGGAATGACGTTCCCCGTCCTGTCATGCCCCGCGAAGGCGCGGCATCCAGTAACCACTATCGAAGCGGGCCGCATACAATCCCAGGGGCATTTTCGATTACTGGATCGTCCGCCTTCGCGGACGATGACAGGAAAGAGAGCATGACCGACGAGTCCCAAGGCGGCCGCATCTTCTTCTCCAATACCGGGCGCACCTTCGGCGAAGAGGACGAATTGTGCGTGCTCTCCGTCGGCGTCGATATCGGCTCGTCGACCTCGCATCTCGTCTTCTCGCGCATCGTGCTGGAGCGGCTCGATGCCCGCTATGTCGTCACCGAGCGCGAGAGCTTTTATCAGTCCGACATTCTGCTCACGCCCTATGCGGCCGAAGACGAGATCGACGCCCACGCGCTCGGCACTTTTATCGACAGGCAATACAAGGACGCCAAGATCGATCCCGACGAGATCGACACCGGCGCGCTGATCCTCACCGGCGTCGCGGTGCGGCGGAAGAACGCGCGCGCCATCGGGGAGTTGTTCGCGCGCCAGGCCGGGCGGATGGTCGCGGTCTCGGCCGGCGACAGCCTGGAATCGGTGATGGCGGCCTATGGCTCGGGCGCGGTGGCGCGCGCGATCCGCAGCGGCGCGGCAGTGATGAATGTCGACGTCGGCGGCGGCACGGCAAAAATCGCGGTCTGCGCTGACGGCAAGGTGATCGACGTCACCGCGCTCGATATCGGCGCGCGGCTCGTTGTGCTCGACGAAGAACGCCGCATCGTGCGGCTCGAAGAGGCCGGCCGCCGCTTCGGCGCGGAGCTTGGATTAAACCTCGAGACCGGCGCGCTCTTGACCGAAGAGCAAGCGCACGCGCTCGCCGCTGCGATGGCCGACAAATTATTTGAAGCCATGCGCGGCGGTAAGCCGCACGCCGGCGGCGCTGACCTGTTGCGGCTCGACCCGCTCGGCTATCGCGGTGCAATTGCCGACGTCAGCTTTTCCGGCGGCGTTTCGGAATATATTTACGGCGGCGAGGCCAAGGCGTTCGGCGATCTCGGGCCGCAGCTCGCGGCCGAATTGCGCACGCGGCTCGCGGCGAGCGGATTGCAACTGGCGCGGCCGGACGCGCGCATCCGCGCCACCGTGATCGGCGCCTCGCAATACACCATGCAGGTGTCCGGCTCGACGATCTTCGTGTCGCCCTTGGAGACGCTGCCGCTGCGCAACGTGCCGGTGATCGCGCCTCCCCTGCCGCTTGACGACGACATCGATCCGGCCGCGATTGCGGAAGCGATCCGTTCAGCGCTCAGGCGCCTCGATCTCGGCAACGGCACAAGCCCGGTCGCGCTGTTCGTGCCGTGGCGCGGCTCGGCGACCTTTCGCCGCCTCGACGATTTCTGCAAAGGCGTCGCCGACGGCTTGCAAGCCGTGCTCGCGCAAGGCCATCCCATCGTGCTCGCCGGCGACGGCGACGTCGGCGGCCTGATCGGCATTCACTATTGCGAGGAGATGAAGGTCAAAAATCCGATCGTCTCGATTGACGGGCTGGAGCTCAAAGACTTCGACTATATCGACATCGGCGCCATCCTCGACACCTCGGGCGCGGTGCCGGTCGTCATCAAATCGCTGGTGTTCCCGACTGGCGCCGGCGTCGGCAAGGATTGGACATCGGACAACGCGAACAGAAAAGCTGCCGCACGGTAATTGCCGATCTCACCCCGCCGCCACCGCCTCCGTCTGCACGCCGTTCAATATCGCCTTCAGCTCCGGAATGCAGGACCCACAATTCGTCCCGGCGCGCAGCGCTGCGCCGATCTCGGCAACGCTGGTCAGCCGCTTTTGCGCAATCGCATCATGCAGGGTCCGAAGGCCGACGCCGAAACATGCACATATGGTCCGGCCCGCCGCGGTCTCCGCCGGGGCCGCGCCGCCGGCGAGTACATAGGCGCGCGCGTCGGGCTCGATGCGGGTGCCCAACAGCGCCGCGAGAGCGTCGCGCGACGGCAGCGCCGTGGGCGTCGCGGCAATAAACAGGCAGGCGTCAAGCCGCCGTCCGACGATGCTCGCGTAGCGGAACGCGCCGCGGGCTGGATCGGCATAAATCACCAGCTCCGCCGCCGGCGGCGCATCGAGAAGCGCCGTGATCCACAATTCCGTGCCGCGATCGCTGGGCAACGGCTCCCAGCCGGTCAATGTGAAGGCGTGGCCGCGCTCGAGCGGCGCCCGCGCCCAGTAATAGGGTCCGGGCGGCACGTTCTCGGAGCCGCGCAGCAGGAGGCCGCTCCATCGCGCCGCGACCGCCGCAACCCGAACCGGCGTCGCCTTCAACTCCGGCTGGCCCGATATGGGATCGGTGGCGGCGCCGACGATCGTGTCGATCGGCCCGGCCGAGGTGAAGCGATCGGTCCAATGGAACGAGGCAAAGACTTCGCCCTTGCGCTGCATTTCCGACAACCGGACGGGCAGGATACTGGCGCCATGCGGACTTTCGACGCGCGCCAACTCGCCTGCCTTGAGGTCAAGCCGCGCGGCATCGGCGGGGTGAATGTCGAGCGCCGGCTCGCGCTGATGCGCCATCAGGCGCGGCAGCCGCCCGGTGCGGGTCATGGTGTGCCACTGGTCGCGCAGCCGTCCGGTATTGAGCAAAAACGGCCATTGATCGTCGGTCGCCATGGCCGGCGGGCGGTAGGGCGTCGGTACGAAGCGAGCGCGGCCATCGGGCGTGGCGAAGCCTTTGCCGTCGCCGAACAGCCTTTTCTCAGGAGACCTGCCGCGTGGCAGCGGCCAAACCGTCGGCGCTAGCGCATCGTAATCCTCATCGCTCAAGCCGGAGAGTGCGCCGATATCGAAGATGCGGCGCCGCGGCTCCTCATTCTCGAATTCCGAAAGCGCGGCATGCTCGCGGAAGATCGCCGCCGGACCGTCATAGGTAAATGCATCGGCCCACCCCATGCGCCGCGCCACCTCCGCCATCATCCACCAATCGGACCGCGCTTCGCCTGGCGGCGCACGGAAGGCGCGCTGCCGCGAAATGCAGCGTTCCGAATTGGTGACGGTGCCGTCCTTCTCGCCCCACGCCGCAGCCGGCAGGACGATGTCGGCAAAGCACGTCGTATCGGTCGGCCAGCAGTCGCTGACGACGACGAACGGACACGCGCCCAGCGCCGCGCGCACCCGCCCGGCGCGCGGCATGCTGACGGCAGGATTGGTATTGAGAATCCACAGCGCCTTGACCGTGCCGTCGAGCACGGCTTCGAACAGCTCGACGGCCTTGAGTCCCGGACGCGTCGCCATGCGCGGCGCCGACCAGAACCGGCGCACGCGATCCACGTCCCGGGGATCGTTAAAGCTCATATGCGCGGCGAGCTGATTGGCAAGGCCGCCAACCTCCCGCCCGCCCATCGCGTTCGGCTGACCGGTCAGCGAGAACGGGCCCATGCCGGGACGGCCGATGCGCCCGGTCGCAAGATGGCAGTTGATAATCGCGTTGACTTTGTCCGTTCCGGACGAGGATTGGTTGGTGCCTTGCGAATAGAATGTCAGCGCGCGCTCGGTCGCGGCGAACAGGTCGTAGAAGCGGACCAGATCGCCTACCGGCACGTCGGCAATCTGCGCGACATCCGCGGCCGAAGAGGCGTATTTGCGGGCAACCTCGGCTGCCTCGGCAAAACCGGTCGTGCGTTCGCGTGTCCATGCCTGGTCGCAGCCCCCGTTCGCGACAAGATGAACAAGGAGGCCGCCGAACACCGCCACATCGGATCCTGGCCGGATGGCCAGATGAATATCGGCGATGTCGCATGTCGCGGTATGGCGAGGATCGATGGCAACGACTTTCGTGCCCCGCTTCTCGCGCGCAGCGACGAGCCGCTGATAAAGCACCGGATGGCACCACGCCGTGTTGCTGCCGACCAGAACGACGAGATCGGCGGCCTCGATATCGTCGTAGCAACCCGGAACGATATCCTCGCCAAAGGCGCGGACATGCCCAGCTACTGAAGAGGCCATACAGAGCCTGGAATTGGTGTCGATATTGCCGCTGCCGATGAAGCCCTTCATCAGCTTGTTGGCGACGTAATAATCCTCGGTCAAAAACTGTCCGGAGACGTAGAACGCGGCCGCGTCCGGACCGTGCTCGGCGATGGTCCGGCTAAAGCTCGCGGCAATGCGGTCGAGCGCTTCGTCCCAGCTCGCGTTGCGGCCGCCGATTTGCGGATAGAGCAAGCGTCCGTCGCTGGCGAGCGTGTCCGCGAGCGCGGCGCCCTTGGAACAGAGCCGGCCGAAATTAGCCGGATGGTCCGGATCTCCGGACAGTGCGCCGTCGGCGCCGATGCGTACGCCGCAGCCGACGCCGCAATAGGGGCAGGTGGTGCGGATCACGCCGCCTGCCATTGCAGCCCCGCCGCTTCCACCGGCATTAGCGCCGCTCGCGCATCCCGAGCGTTCATCGCCTGCTCGACATAGCCACGGCCGAACGCCAATTGATCGCGGAACGGCGACACATCGATTTTGTCGCGCATCAATTCGACATACCAGGGTCCATCGGACACACTGCCGTAGAGGACGCAGCCGGCAATGCGGTCGTCGCGTAGGATGACCTTCTTGTAGACTCCGCGCTTGGCGTCGTGCAGCGTGATCTCCTGATCCGCCGGATCGGCGGCGGCGAGCGCGCCGGCGGAGAAAACATCCACGCCCGTTATCTTCAAGCTGGTGAAGACCGGCGACGGAACATAGACGTCCGTTCCGCCGGCAAGCCGCGCGCCGCAAACCCTCGCCTGATCCCAAATCGGCGCCACCAGCCCGAAGACCTGACCGTTGTGCTCGATGCATTCGCCGACCGCATAGATGTCGCGATCGCTCGTTGCCATATCGTCGCCGACGACAATACCGCGATTGACGTCGAGCTCCGCGGCTTGCGCCAGCGCGATGCTGGGCCGAATGCCGATGGCCAATACGACGAATTCCGTCTCGATGCGGCGGCCGTCGGCGAGCACGACCGCCTCGGCGCGCGCGGCGCCGGCGATCTCCTCAGTCTGGCCATTGGTGAAAATGGCAATGCCGCGGCCTTCGAGCTCGCGGCGCAACAGTTCGGCGGCGGCGACATCAAGCTGCCGCTCCATCAACGTTGGCATCAAGTGGACGACCGTAACCGACAGGCCGCGGCGCTTGAGCCCCCACGCCGCCTCAAGGCCAAGCAAGCCGCCGCCGATGACGACCGCGCGGCGGCTCGATGCCGCGGCGTCGATCATGGCTTCGACGTCGGCAATATCGCGAAACGCCCGGACATTCGGCAGGGCAAGGCCCGGGATCGGCGGTGCCAGCGGCTTCGATCCGGTGGCTAGAAGAAGCTTGTCGTAGGTGACGGCGCGGCCGTCCGCGAGAACGACCTGACGCGCCGCGCGATTAATCGCTGTCGCGGCGCTTCCCGTTATCAGGGCGATGCCGCGCTCGCCATACCAGCTCCGGGGATTGATGACGATCTCGTCCAATGTCTTGTCGCCGGCCAAGACCGACGACAACAGAATCCGATTGTAGTTCGGCTGCGGCTCGGCGCCGATGACGGTGATGGCAAAACGGTCGGGAGCGCGCGCCAGCAGTTCTTCGACGGCCCGCATGCCCGCCATGCCGTTGCCGACAACGACAAGGCGCGGGCGGCGGCCGGGATCGCTCGCCACCGTTGCGCTCCTCATTCGGCCGCGGCGCGGTGGCCGTAAGCCTCGCCGATCATGAAATCCGAGAGCACGCCGTAAGCGTCGCCCCAGGCCGCCGCGAGTTGCGGCGTCCATTGCGGCCCGAGGCCGCGCTCAAGCGTCCACAACAGCGCGGCTCCGACGGGCGCGTAATGGGCGGCCTTCACGCCATAAGAGATATGGCGCTTTGCCAAAGCGCTCGCGGCCGGCAATATGGCTTCGAGATTGCCGAGCCCGTTGACGACGACGGCAAGCGTCACCATCAGCTTGCGGCCCTGCTCCTTCATATCGCCGCGGAACAGCGGTTTGACTGCAGGCGCGATCTCGAACAAGCGGCCGTAAAACAACGCGGCGGCCTGTTCGGATATCGGGACGACTTTCGCAAAGCTGTCCTGGACGGCTTTTATCTGCTCGGGGGTCATGGCGTTAGACCCGCGCTTGCGCCAGACCCGGCGTGCTCGACTCGACCGACCTGCCACGCAGGTAATACCACCAGGTAAGCGCCAGGCAGGTCGCGTAAAACGCCAGATAGATTTCCAGCGCCAGATGCGGACCGCCGGTCGCTGCGATCGATGCGCCGAAGCCGCTCGGGATCAGGTAGCCGCCGCAAGCGCCGATGGCGCTGATAAATCCGAGCGCGGCCGCGCTCTCGATGCTGGCCGCCTTCACGGCGCTGATCCGGCCCGACTCGCCCGCGCCCTTCGCCGCCAGGAGCTTTTCCTCGCGGAAGATCGACGGAATCATCCGGAATGTCGAGCCATTGCCGACGCCCGTCGTGATGAACAGGATCAGGAACATGGCCAGAAAGCCGGCAAAGTCCTTGATCTCGACGAAATACATAACACCGACGGTCGCGGCGCCCATGGCGATGAAATTCCAGAACGTCACGATCGCGCCGCCGACTTTGTCGGCGAGCAAACCGCCCAGCGGCCGCGCCAGCGACCCGACGAGCGGCCCCAGAAAGGCCACGCCGAGCGTGATCGCCGGAAACTGCGTCTTGATCAGGAGCGGAAACGCCGCAGAGTAACCGATGAAGGAGCCGAACGTCCCGACATAGAGGTAGGACATGATCCAGGTGTGCTTGCGCTTGACGATGGCGAGCTGATCCTTGAACGACGACCGCGCATTGGTGAGGTTGTTCATGAAGAAAATGGCGCCGCACAGCGCGATGGCGATCGGCACCATCCACATCAGCCCGGCGTTCTGCAGATAGACGCCGGCGACCGGCGTCGCACGATAGAGATTGATGATGCCCCAGCCCATCAGGATCGGCGCCAGCAATTGGACGCTGCTGACCCCGATATTGCCGCCGGCGGCATTCAAGCCGAGCGCCCAGCCCTTCATGCGGTCCGGGTAGAAGAAGGAAATATTGGCCATGCTGGAGGCGAAATTGCCGCCGCCGAGTCCGGCGGTGGCCGACACCAGCATCATTTCCCAGAACGGTGTGCCCGGCTGGGTGACGAAATAGGCGAGCAAAAGCGTCGGGATAAACAGCACCGACGCGCTGAAGATCGTCCAGTTGCGTCCGCCGAACGTCGCCACGGCGAAGGTGTAGGGAAAGCGCATCAGCGAGCCGATCAAGCCGGGCAAGGCTACGAGCTGAAACAGTTGCTGCGGCGTGAAGTGGAAGCCCGCCTGCGGCAGCTTGGTCGCCACGATGCTCCAGATCAGCCAGATCGAAAAACCAACATGCTCGGCGACGATCGACCAGATGAGATTGCGGGTGGCGATCTTCTTGCCCTTTGACTCCCAGAAGCTTTTGTCCTCGGGGTTCCAATCGGAAATCCAGGTCGGGTCTGACGTGCTCATGGCGGGCTCCTTTTCGGCCGGGTTTCTCCGATCGGCTTCACAAGGAGTTCGCAAGGCGTGTGCCAAGCCTATAGCATTGAAATCATTACTCTATTCTGGCTACCGCAACGCCTGCGGGCGCTTTTCCAGGCGGAAAGCCACTAATTTGTGCAACGCACAATCGATGGACCGACCCACTTGCAACGGGGCCTATGAGCAACGGGCTTAGAGGGGTTGGGTGAAATTCAGGCTGCTGTCGTTATTGCATCTTGGCTCCGGACGCCTTGATCACCGCCGCCCATTTCGGAATTTCCGCTTTGATATAGGCGGCGAACTGCGCCGGCGTGTCGGGCGCGATGTCGATGCCGAGGTTGGCGAGCTTGTGCTCGATGTCCGGGTCGTTGAGCGTCTCGCCGATGGCCTTATTGAGCGTGGCGATGATCTGCGGGGCGTCCCGGCCGGCGCCACCAGGCCGTGCCAGGTCGTGGCTTCAAAGCCGGGAAGTCCGGCTTCGTCCATGGTCGGGACATCCGGCAGGCTCGGCGTACGCTTGAGCGTCGTCACCGCGAGCGCCCGCACCTGACCGTTCTTGAGAAATCCCATCACGCCGGAGGTCGTGGCAAACATCATCTGATCCTGCCCGGCGATGACGTCCTCCAGCGCCGGCGCCGACCCTTTGTAAGGCACGTGCACAATGTCGATATGCGCCTGCGCCTTGAACAGCTCGCCGGCCAGATGCGCGGCAAGGCCATAGCCGGAGGAAGCGAAGTTGAGCTTGCCCGGATTGGCTTTGGCGAGCGCGATCAACCCGGCGAGCGAATGCGCCTTCACGTCGTTGTTGACGACCAGCACGTTGGCTTGCGTGCCGATCAGGCTGATCGGCGCAAAATCCTTTTCCGGATCGAAGCCGATCTTGCTGTAGAGACTGACATTGGTGGCGAGGATGGCGTTGTTGCCGAGAAGGAGCGTGTAGCCGTCCGGCGCGGCATGCGCGACGAATTCGCCGCCGACATGGCCGCCGGCGCCCGGGCGAGTGTCGACAATGAAAGGCTGGCCGAGCACGCTGCCGAGTTTTGCGGTCAGGATGCGCGCCATGATGTCGCTCGCCCCGCCGGGCGGGAAGCCGACGACGATGGTGACCGGCCGGTTCGGATAATCGGCGGCCGCGGCAACGGCCGCCGGCGCGGCGAAGGCCAGCAATCCCGCCAGCAACACGGCCAGTAACGAGACCATGCGCCTGAGCATCTCTCCCTCCATTTTTTGTCGACGCACCAAAGGCCGCGCCGCCTCACTTGGCAAGCTCTCCTGAGGTGTGGCA
>JBAQAB010000391.1:0-1576 GCA_049285535.1 Xanthobacteraceae bacterium | reverse complement strand
CCTCGTCCTTGAAGCGCACGCCGGTCGGCTCGAGCACGCCCTTGCGCTCGACATAGACGCATTCGTGGCCGTTGATCAGGATATCGTTGACGGTCTCGTCCTTGAGCAGCGGCTCGAGCGGACCGAGTCCGGTCATCTCGTCGAGGATTTCCGAGACGAAGTCGTTGAGCTCCTGGGTGTTGAGCGCCAGCCGCTCGACCAGCACATATTGCGAAACAAGCTGCTGCACGTGGCCGCGGATTTCCTCCTCCGGCAGCTTTTCCAGCGCCGAAAGATTGGTCTCCTCGATCAGGCGGCGGTGCAGCCGCACCTTGGCGTCAAGAAGCTTGTCGGTGAGCAGCGGATTGTTGGCGGCGGGCGCTGCGGGCTCGGCCGCAGCCTCCGGCAGCACGGTCCATGACACCTGCTCGAGCACGCTCTCCTCGGCCGCCGGCACGATCTCCGGAGCGGCGACGCGGCGCATGGTGAAACGACCGGCCATAGTTTTACTCCGTCACCCTGAGGTGCGAGCGCAGCGAGCCTCGAAGGGCGACGGCCCGGGCGCCTCGGCCGTCTCCTTCGAGGCCCGCGCTTCGCGCGGGCACCTCAGGATGACGGGATTGGTTTTCAATCGGCATTGCTCAGTGCCTCATCGAACGGGCACGTCACGATCGCGCCCATGACAGCTTGAACTTTTTCGTGCCTTCGGCGGCGTCCTTGGCCGGCTTGGCGGCGGCTTGCGGCAGAACGAGCTTGCGCAGCTGCGCCGTGATCTTGTTGCCCTTCTTGACCTCCTCGAGCGGCACGCCGCGGTCGATCGCCTCGCGGACCAGGCCGTAATCGTTGGGGATACAGGCGAGGAAGGCGTCGCCGATGGTCTGCTGGATGTCGCTCTTGCGCAGCGCCGGCGAAAACACCTTCTGCACGTAGCGATTGATGATGACTTTCGGGTGCGGCCCGTCGCCGAGCCGGTCACGGATGGCGTCGACGAGCTGCTTGGCCTGACGCAGCCCGGGCACCGTGGTTTCGCTGACGATGAACAGCTTGTCGGAGCCAAGCAGTACACTGTCGGTCCAGGAGAACCAGGTGCGCGGCATGTCGAACACGACGTAATCGAAATGCGAGGAGACGAGATCGAGCAGCCGCGTCACCACGTCGGGATCGAACAGCCGCATTTCCGCCGGCCGGTTCGGCGCCGCGACCACGGCAAGCCCGGACGGATGCTGCGAAATCATCACTTCGAGCAGTTGGCGGTCGAGCCGCTCGGGCCGCGGCTCGATCTCGCTCAAATTGAGCCGCGGCTCGATGTCGAGATAATCGGCGCAGGCGCCGTGCTGGAAGTCGAGGTCGACCAGGCAGGTAGTGCTTTTGCCGCGCGCGCCGCTGTTCAAAAGCAGCATCGCGGTCTGCACCGCGAGCGTGGTCACGCCGGCGCCGCCGACGGCGGGCAGGAAGGTGAAAATCTGCGCTTCCGTGGTCTCGGTGCTGACCGGCGGCTTGGCGACGCGCGCGCAGGTGCGCACCAATTCGACCGGCGGCACCGGCTTGACCAGAAAATCGGCAACGCGCGCCTGCATGAGGCGGCGCGCCACGGCAC
>JBAQAB010000390.1:0-2556 GCA_049285535.1 Xanthobacteraceae bacterium | reverse complement strand
ATATTTCGGTGCGGTTGCCTGAAAATGCCGGACGCTTCCTGATGAAGCCGGCGGGCATCGGCATCGAAGAGATGCGGCCCGACAACATCATCACCGTGGATATCGAAGGCGACAAAGTGGACGGCGCGATGCCGCGCCACAACGAGGTTTATATCCACTCGGAAGTGCTGCGCGCGCGCAGCGATGTGGCCTGCGTGATCCATAGCCATCCGATGCACGCCGTGGCATTTTCCTCGCTCGGCAGGCCGCTGCTCGCGGTCGGCAATTCCAGCGTGCATTTCACCGACGGCCGCCTGCCGATTTTTTCCGAGACCACCGATCTCATCATCAGCCAGGAGCGCGGCCGGGCGGTGGCGCGCTCCCTCGGCGCGCATCCTGCGCTGATTCTGCGCAATCATGGCATCGTCGCCGCCGGCGCCAGCATCGAAGAGGCGGTGTGGACTGCGATCAAGCTGGAAAAGGCCTGCCAGCTGCAGTTGCTGGCGGAAGCCGCAGGCGGCCCAAAACTTCTCGCCGACGGCGCCGATCTCGACAAGAAGCGCAGCCGCGCCGACCGCCCCGATCTTCACGCCAACACTTTCGGCTATCTGGTGCGCAAATGGCGCTGTCAGTGCTGCGGCGAAATCGTTCCGGCGCCGCACGTCACGACATTCGAGAACCGCGATCAACGTTAAAAAGCTCTTTGCCGTAACCTGCCAATTTTTCCAATCCGCAACCGCGCCGCCGCTGCATCGTTGCCGTCGCGGGGGGCCGCGAGTGGATGGCATGGCGGACGCCACTATGGAACCAACAGTAGTGTTGTCGAGCTCGGTCGCCGGATCGGGCGAGCAGCGTTTTGCCTTGCTGGTCATCGCGGTTTCGACGCTGGCTTTCCTCGCGCTGGCGCCGTTCGCAGCGGTGCCGTTGCCGCCGATGCCGGCCTTCATCCCAATCTATCAATCGGCGCTGGTGTTCAACGACATCGTCACCGCCGTGTTTTTGCTCAATCAGCAGCAATTCATGCGGACGGGCGCGCTGACCGTGCTGGCGGGCGGCTATTTGTTCACGGCGCTGATTTCGATCCTGCACGGCCTGACCTTTCCCGGCTTGTTTTCGCCCACCGGGCTATTGAGTGCCGGTCCGCAGACCACAGCCTGGCTTTACATGTTCTGGCACGGCGGCTTTCCGCTCTTCGTCATCGGTTACGCGGCCTGCAGTGCGGGCGATAGCGCAGCGGCGTCGCGGCACGCCGCGACGGCTCTCGTGCCTGCACTCGTCATTGCCGCTGTGTTGGGCGCTGTCTTCCTTGCGACGCGCGGGCAAGCCGTTTTGCCGGTGATCATGCAGGGCAATCGGCACACGGCGAATATGGGCGTCGTGGTGTGGAGCGTGTGGCTGTTGAGCCTCGGCGCGCTGGCGATGCTGGCGCGGCGGCGGCCCTATTCGGTGCTGGATCTGTGGCTCATCGTGACGATGTGCGCGTGGCTGTTCGACATTGCGCTGAGCGCGGCGCTCGATAATGGCCGCTACGATCTCGGATTCTATGTGGGGCGCATCTACGGGCTGCTCGCGGCAAGCTTCATCCTAATCGTGCTCTTGACGCAGACCAGCAGCCTCTACGTCCAGCTCATGAGGTTGCGGGACAGCGACCGTTTGAAAGCCGAGGAATTACGCCGGCTGAGCACCATCGATCCGCTGACCGGTATCGCCAACCGCCGCGCCTTCGAGGAGGCGCTGGATCAGGAGTGGCGTCGGATGATGCGGCACAGTACGCCGCTCTCGCTATTGATGATCGACGTCGATTATTTCAAGCGCTTTAACGACGCTTACGGCCATGTCGCCGGCGACCAATGCCTGCGGGCGGTGGCGCAGGCCTTCGCGCGGCGGACGCGCCGTGCCGGCGAATTGGCCGCCCGCTATGACGGCGAGGAATTCGCAGTGCTGTTGCCGCACATCGACGCCGCGGCGGCGCGTCGGCTTGGCGAATTGATCTGTCAAACCGTGCGCGAGCAGCAGATACCGCATGAAGGCTCCGCCGTGGCGTCTCATGTCACCATCAGCGTCGGCGCGGCCTGCATCGCGGCGCTGCCCGAATCGGCCGGCGCGCAATGCCGCGATGTCGGGACGGGAAACGACGCGCCGTCGGGCGGCGGCGTCGCGTTGATCAAAGCCGCGGACCGCGCGCTCTATGAGGCCAAACTCTTCGGCCGCGATCGCGTAGTTGCGTCTTGTCAGGACGACATGGCTTCGGCCGCCGCACTGCCAGTGGCCAACACGCGGCTATCGTCGGCGGCGTGAAGGCGCGCGATCACTATAGGCGGGCCGGCCGCGTCAGAACTTGATCATGTCGGATCGGGTCAGCGTCGTGGCGGCGGAAACTGCCGGTGCATGTGCAAAGTTATAGACCACGTATTGCTCGATATATTCGTTCTCGGCGGACGAGCCGTCGATCGGATCGATCACCTTGAATCCTCGTCGCGCCGCCTCGCTCGCGGTATAGAGCACCGCGCCGTTGGCGTTCACCCCAGTGACGATGACCGTCTTGATCCCCTTGTCCTTGAGGATTTTCTCCAGGTC
>JBAQAB010000389.1:0-6532 GCA_049285535.1 Xanthobacteraceae bacterium | reverse complement strand
AGGTAGGGATGGGTGTTACCCACCCCCGGCCGTCCCAGTACAGCGGGCGATTTAGCCCGCAGGCCAGTCGTCGTGCCGGCCGGGCGTTTCTTACCCGGAGCCGCCCGGGAGCGAGGCTGACAACCCCGCAAGCGGGAACAGCACTCGCCCCTAACCGCCGGCGTCACCCGGCGGCGTCCCTTCAGGGCGAGATTGGCTATACGTAACTGGACTGAGGACGTTTGTCAAGGATAATCACTTATTTGTTGACACACGTCTCTTATCATGTGACGTTGGGTGCCATGATTCGGATGTGGCGTTTAAGCGAAGCCGGCGAGGACAATCTCGGTCTCGCTTGCACCAATGAGGGCCTAATCCTCGGCCGCACGCCGCTAATCGAGCGGCGCGATCATCGTTTCGTGGTTCGCGACCGGGGTGAGATCGAAGCGCTGCTGAGCCGCGCCTATCGGAAAAATATCATATCGCTGCCGACCGCCTGATGTCCGGCCTTGCGACTGTGGCAACCGCGTTGAACGCGAACGACTCTTGTTTGGCGCGGATCGCGGCGGTGCATTTGCGCATTCCAGATCTGCCCGACCGATCCGCGCGCGACGACCTGGAGGCTGAGGACATCCTCATCGGGCGCGCCAATGCTGATGCGCGCGACATCCATAAGGCGAGCCCGGACGATCCGAAGCATCCTGGCTGGCCAAAGGGAACGCCGGGCGGACTCGGCGGTAAATTTCGCCCCAAGACCGACGCCGAAATCTCGCAGGAGACCAAGAGTCGCCTCATACGTACGGTTGCTCGACGCGCCCTACGAACGGGTTTGCGCGCGATCCTGCGTTTGGGCGCCGAAGCGGCGGCGAATTTGATCCCGATCCTTGACGCCGCGGCCGACGCGGCTATGGCGCTCGACATCGTCCATGTCGTATCCGAATATTGGAAGCTTGCGACCAACACGGCTGTCGCTCTCGACTTTGTCCAGAAAGGACCGCAGAATCTCGCGGATTTGCAGGTATCCAATGAGTATGAGGAATTTGCCGACTACGGTGCCTTCTTAAAGGTAGAGTTGGTCACAGCTATAATGGAAAAGAGGTTCGGCGGTGCCGGCGCCGGCTTTCAGTATCATCATATCGTGACGCAAGGTGGGATGAACACGACCAACATTCCCGCGAATCTCCTGCAGAACACCGACAATATTATTCTCCTGCCGACGCTGCTCCATGAAGAGGTAAACATTGAATACCTGAAACCTGGGCCAGATGCCTCAGCAAGGAATCCGGATGGTTCGCAAATGAATATGTACCAATGGCTACAGACTCAGCCGTACGAGGTACAACGTGAAATAGGTCTCAAGATTCTACGAGAATTGCATATACTGAAGTAAGCGGATCCAAGGAGGCATCCGATGGACATCAATGACAGGATTGCTCAACTGGGAAAGAAATTGGACGAATGGTTCGATGGAAGCGGTGAAACGTTTGCATCGAACGACCGCGCTACCCAAGGCAAGGCTATCCTTCGCGGAATTGAGATTGTCAAAGCGATCGATCGGATCAAAGCGAAAGGTTTGGCGGCACTTAAAGCGCTACTCAAGGGAGGAAATACGGCGACTGAGCAAGACCGCGTCACGTCTCTCGTTGGGGGCCTTAGATTTAGCGCGCGGCTTTCGCACACTCTTCACGATGAACTCGGCGACACAACCGGCGAAACTAAGGTTGTCGGCTTGATGCACGACATCGTCCATCAATTGGATGCGCTCGACCCAGGTCGAGTCGCGCTCTTACCACTCCTCGGCGACCCCGATGTCGGAGTGCGAGCCTATGCCGGCGCCTATTTGATAAGGCTGATGCCCGACCGCGCCATTCCGGTCCTCCGCGAGGTAGAAGAAGAGGAAGATGCCAATAGCGCGCACTTCACCGCCTATTTTGCCCGCATGATCTGGGAACGCGAGGGCAAGCACGCAGCCGCAAGCAAATAACTCGGATGCGGCCGGCTCGATACCCATCATAGAGCGGTGAGGATGAATTCCAGGCTTGTGGCCGAAGGCGCTGTGACGAGCGCCGTGTGTCGACAGCAAAGTGAGTTTATCTGCGAGTTAGAAATTTGAGAAAGAAGCATATGCCACGCAGCGACTGAGAGATTGCCAAAATGAGAGCTCTTCTTGGCTAACTTCGAAGCGTCGCATGTCTTCTTCTAAATCGGTACCATTACGAGCCCAGTACATGATCGCATCGAAGTCGTGACGTACGACCAATTCGCGTGTGCAACTGCGTTTCGAAATGCACGAACACGTCCGTCACTGAGAAACCTTGCGCATTTCCTTGTGCTCGAATTAATAGGCATAACCTTTGAGAGAATGCGAAAGCATGATTCCGGAAGATAGACGAACGAAATGTAGTTTTGTGTAATTGCCTGGGCTCGCACGAGGAAGGGAGATGGCGGTGAGCGCCGAACGAGATCCATCCAGCCTTGAAAAGCCTGTAGCTCTTCTAATCGATCACTTGGCCGAACCGGTGAGGCTGCTAAGATTTCAGCCTTCGCAGCCGGAGTTAAGAAACGGACTTCACTGGCGATGATCGTTGCGAGTCTCTGGCTACTTTCCCCGCAAAGCCTGACATCAGATACAAGCCGCATCGCCCAAAGATACAAGCCGCATCGCCCAAGCGGCCATCCGTTCATCAAGCTTCTGCCAAGTCATAATCGCTGGCCAATTCCGGCTATCGCATCGATGCCTGCGTCAAGATTATAGGACGGGTGAAGCGAAGCGATACCTTCATCTGCTTCGGAGTGAACTTTCGGTGGGTTTTGCTTGCGCTCAACCCACCCTACGCACCCCGTAACGGCGCCGGTTGCTCATCAAGCATCGTCTGGATCGCCGCCCGCGTCGTTGCGCGGTCGAGGCCGTGGCGCTCCACGAGGTCCTCGCAATCGGCGAGGATGGCGTCGGCGTCCTGCATCAGCTTCAGCCGCTTGAAGCTGTCTTCGTAGTACAGGCCCATGCTCAGGCCGACGATCTCGTACAGATTGAGAATCTGAAACGGAAAGTCGCGCTCGTGGGCGCAGAGCTCGCGGTGGTCGGAGTGGTAGAGCGCGACCAGCGCGTCGATATGGGCCTCCTCGGCGGCCTTGAGCTCGGCTTCCTGCAGCGCGCGGCGATGGGCCGGCAGCGGCTTTAGGTCGTTGGCTTGCAGGCCGACCGCCGGCTGCTGCAGATCGACGAGTTCGACGCCCGGAACGGCCCGCAAAATGTCCTCGGCGGCCGCGACCACGCCGCGGACGCCGGGGTGCTTGTGCAGCGCGATGCGCATCGGCACCGGCTGGCGCAACAGCGGCCGCAGCCGGTCGAGGTTTTTGTGCACGAACAGCGTGAACGGCGTCATCTCGAACGGTTTTGCGCCGCGTGTCGTCTCCGCCGCCGGCAGCGTCATCTCGGTGAACTGGACGTGGCAGGACGGGCACCAGGACAAAACCTCGCCGGTCTTGCTGTGCGACAGCTTGTCGAGCGTACTCTCGGCAAAGCGGCCGAACGCAGCGAGGTCGCCCGCGCGCAATTGCTGGATGCCGCAGCAATGGGTCGGGCCGCCCATGACGGCATAGCTGATGCCGAGCGCATCCATGATGTCGAGCGCCAGAAGCGCAATGTGCGGCGTCTTGAGCACGTTGCAGCCGGTGTAGAAGACGAAATCCGCCGGCGCGTCGGATGCGGGCCGCGTTGCGTCCTGCCCGAGCCGCGCCAACAGCGCGTCGTCGAGCTGAATGCGCGTCATCGCATGGACGTCGCGCGCGACCTTACGAAAACCCTCGACGCCGCCGCGGCGCACCGTCACTGCGTCGTTCTTGGCGCGCGCCATGGCGGCCCGCGCCATGCCAAGGAGGAAGCGCGGATTGACGCCGTAGTCGCAGGCCTCGATGCAGTCGCCGGAGCGGACGCAGCCGGCCGCCCAGTCGCGCGCCGCTTCGGTGCCCTCCCCCCGGCGCAAAATGTTGATGACGCCGCCGATCACGCCGACCGGATTGTCGCGCGCCGCGGTTTCCAGCCCGGCGGCGCCGGTGACCGGGCAAGCCTCGACGCATTTGCCGCAACGGGTGCAGGCGTCGATCATAGTGTCGACGCGGCTTTGCAGGGCGTACTCGAAGGTCTCGGGCATGGCGGACAGTTATAGCCCTTTCGCTCACTCCCGCGACAGCGGGAATCCAGATGGCTTGCCCGGTGCGGCAGAACTGGGTCCCCGCTTCCGTGGGGACGAGCGGGTTACGGGCGCTAATCAGAGCCCGTTTCCCGGATGCGGCGCAGCACCATAGCACGCGCAAGACGCGCGTGAACGCGCTTTAGGTGGTGCGCCGCTGTTCCGGGATCGTATCAAACTCCGAGCTTGCGACGATCCCGGGTCTGCAGCGCATCATTCCGCTACGCTTCATGCTGCGCTGCGCCCGGGAAACGATGCTCCTGTGGCGCCGACGGCCCGATTGAAGGGCCCGCAATGGCGTTGTAAAACCTCGCCTTCCTGCAATGCCCGGCCGGCTCTCGCAGAGTTGCGCCGGGCATGTTCATGAATGACTGCCATTGCAGCGGTGCGGATCGATGGACCCGCGCCGCGCTAGGAAATGTGAGGATTGCGATGGGTGAATACGCGATCGGCCAGCCCGTTCCCCGTTTCGAGGATCCGCGGCTGGTCAAAGGCCAGGGCCGCTATATCGCCGACATGACGTTTCCCGGCATGGCCTTCGGTTATGTGCTGCGCTCGCCGCATGCGCATGCCCGTATCCGCTCCATCGACACGGCGAAGGCCAAAGCCTCGCCCGGCGTGCTCGGGGTGTTCACCGGCGCCGACTACAAGGCCGCCGGCTTCGGCGATTTGCCGGTGCCCGGCGGCTTGAAACGCCGCAACGATGTTCCCGGCTACCGGCCGCGCTATCCGGCGCTGGTCGAGGACAAAGTGCGGATGATCGGCGACTATGTCGCCTTCGTCGTCGCCGAGACTTATTTCCAGGCGGTCGATGCTTCCGAACTAATCGAGGTCGATTACGAGCCGCTGCCCGCCGCGGTCTCGACCGGCGACGCGGCCAATCCCGGCGTGCCGCTGGTGTGGGACGATTGCCCGAACAATATCGGTTTCATCCAGGTCGAAGGCAACAAAGAAGCGACCGACGCGGCCTTCGCGCGCGCGGCGCATGTGGTCAAGCAGAAATTCATCATCAACCGCGTCACCGCGGCAACCATGGAGCCGCGCGGCTGCATCGGCCTCTTCGAGCCGGCCGACGGCCGCTACACCATCTACACCACGCTGCAGCGGACCAATGTGTTCCAGACGGAGCTGTCGCAATTCGTGCTGAAAGTGCCCGACAACAAGATCCGCGTGGTGTGCGGCGACATCGGCGGCAGTTTTGGCATGAAGTCCGCGGTCTATAACGAAGTCGCTTTGGTGCTGCTCGGCGCTAAATTGATCGGCCGACCGGTGAAATGGGTGGCGACCCGCTCGGAATCCTTTCTCTGCGATGCGCAGGCGCGCGACAATGTCACCGAGGCCGAGATGGCGCTCGACAACGACGGCATGTTCCTCGGCTTCCGCGCCAAGATCATCGCCGCCATCGGCGCCTATCTGCAGGTCGGCATGCCGGCGTTTACCGGCAATCTCGGCACCATGGCCGGCGTCTATAAAACGCCGGCGTCGCATATCGACGTCACCGCGGTGTACACCCACACCCAGCCGGTGCGGCCCTATCGCGGCAACGGCCGCCCCGAAGCGGGCTATGTCATCGAGCGCATGGTCGATCTCGCCGCCGACCAGCTCGGCATCGATCCGGCCGACATCAGGCAGCGCAACAGCATTCCGCCGAGCGCCATGCCGTTCAAGACCAGCGTCACCTTCACCTACGACTGCGGCGAGTTTGAAAAGAATCTGGAGATGGCGCTCGACGCCGCCGACAAGAAAGGTTTCGAGGCGCGCCGCGCGAAATCGAAGAAGAACGGCAAGCTGCGCGGCTTCGGTTTCTCCAACACCATCGAGCGCTCGGCCGCGGCCGGGCTAGAAGGCGCCGAGATCCGCTTCGACCGCACCGGCTCGGTGTCGATCTTTTCCGGCAGCATCAATCAGGGCCAGGGCCACGAGACCGCGTTCAAACAAGTCGTCTGCGACCGGCTCGGGCTCGATCCCAAGGAAGTGACCTATATTCAAGGCGACACCGACCAGGTGTTCTTCGCCGAAGGCACCGGCGGCTCGCGCTCGGCGGCCATGTCGGGATCGGCCTTTACGCTCGCCGCCGAGAAGGTCGAGGCCAAGGGCAAAGCGATCGCCGCCAAAATGCTCAAGCTCGATGTCGCCGACGTCAATTTCCATGAGGGACTGTTTTCGAGCAAAAAAACCAATCAGACGATGACGATCAAGGAGGTTGCCAAAGCCTCGCTCGATCCCAAGAACCTGCCGGACGGCATGGAGCCCGGCCTGATCGAAAAAGCCATCTATTCCGGCAAGGTCGCGGCTTATCCGAACGGCGTCCACGTCTGCGAGCTTGAGATCGACGAGGAAACCGGCACCGTCGAGATCGT
>JBAQAB010000388.1:0-4425 GCA_049285535.1 Xanthobacteraceae bacterium | reverse complement strand
GCTCAGAGGGGCCCGGGCGTTGGGAGAGCTATGGTGCACTATCTCCCGCGGAACTCGTCGTCATATCCCATGATGGCAGTCAGCACCCACGCGCTGTACGGCAAAGCGGCCGCAAGGGACAGCAAGGGCATCCAACCCCGCGACGGACCAAACTATGCTGGAATCGCAATGATGATCAGCAAAATCCATCGCAAGCCGGCGCCCGTTCGTTGTGTTTCCTCGATCGACCAAGGCGGCCAGAAGCGGCGGACTGGCATTCAGGAGCCTTCAGGTGCTATAATTTCCAATCTTGGGAAATGGGGGAATCATGATGCTTCGATATCGGCTAGCCTTGATCGCGGCGGGCATCCTCTTATTGACCGCTCCATCCGCATGGGCATTTAGTCTGCAAAACGCTGGGGCCGGCGGAAGCGGCAACTCTTCATTCACTGATCCGGACGACCAGATTACGAACAATTTCGGCGTCCGCTCGAACGAGCAGCCGACGCAACTCGGTGTCCAGCAGCCCCAAGAAGCATTTGACCCCATTTGGTGGGACCAATCGTTACACGGCTACGGCCCTTATTATCAGACGCGCCGCGGCAACTGAGCGCGCCTTCTTTAACTACGTCGCCAATCCTCTTCCGCTTCGCGCCTCACAGCCGGGTTCTTGATATTAAGCCAGTGCGACGACCGCCCGGAGCCATAAGCCGAGCCAAACCGCTTTGACACGATGCTCTCGCAGCCGAGGCGGCAGGCGTGCTGGAACACGATCTCGCCGGTCCAAAAGCGGTGGATTTGCTGTATGTGAAGCGCGTCCGCCTTGCACCCGATAGCCGACATTCAAATGTCGCGCTTTGTCATCGAGACGACAGGTTTTCCCGCAGACCAACACGTATGGATAGGAAGAACGGCGCGCGTGCCTAGGACACGCGGCGCCGCCCCGGAGCACAACCGAGCGTTACGCGGTTACAAAATATGAAGCGCTCGGTGGTCCCTCCCCCGCGGAGGTCACGCATCGGAACCTGCGGCAAAGGCAAAATTTGGCGGATTCGCGGGCGAGTTTCTGGCGCAGAAAAGGCGTTTTTAGCCCCAGATGTTCTTGAATCTCCCATGCGCAAGCTCGGTGTAGCGCACGGTGCTTTGGATCGAGCGATGGCCTGGGGTGTCGCTCTAAGCTGGCGACGTCCCCCAAATTAGCATTCAACGTGCTTCATGTGGATCAGTCCCGTAACAAGAGAGGCGTCGGTGCTCTGATAGCAGTGACGATTGTAGTCGGAGTGCTGAGCGTGTGCGCCCGGCAGGTACGGCTGACCGCCACTCTATAACGTTAATTTGTTGATTTGTTGGAAGCCACTGGCGAGTTTTGCGACAATCTCCATTGTATTAAGGGAGAAATCCCATGGCTGAAAGGGATCGTCGCGTCGCTGAGACGGCTTTTGGACACCAGCAAAAGCACGAACGAAAAATCAGCGAAGCTTTGAAACTTGAGCAAGAGCGTCACGCCGCGGTTATCAAAAACATGCAGCGGCTTCGCGCGCTACGACTGTCGCGCGAACAAGTGAAGACGAATCACTGACAGAAAGACCGACTCCACCTCAAATCTTCCTATCTGCAGCGTGACAACGGCGGTGGCATTGCTCTCGAGGAAAGGCAAGCGGCAAGCCTTGCCGGCCGGCGGAAACGGAAAAGCCATGTATGGCCGCGTCGGCGCAGGTAGCGCCCGCATCTCATAGGTGACCCCGTAGTGGATCATCTGCGTGGACCACTGCGCGAGGTCGGAAGGTTGAGGGCCGGAAGGTTTTGGAAAGGCGGGGTAATTCCGAGTCTGGCTGGGGAACTAGGATTCGAACCTAGATTGACGGAGTCAGAGTCCGCAGTTCTACCGTTGAACTATTCCCCACCAAATCGCAAGCTTCATCAATGGCTTGGGCTAGTAGTTTTGCAAATCCCGTGTAAGAGTTTTGCAAATTCCGACCAGCGCGCCGCATATATGCAATTGGCTTTGTTCTCTGTCTAGTCCTCAGCGTCGGTTCACTACTCGCAGTCTGGCTTGGCCGGCGACGGCGATTTCCATCTGATCACGGAACCTCATGTAACGTTCCACCATTTGCCGAGACATGCCAATGTCGTTTGCGATCTAGTCGACGTCGTGACCGGCGGCGCGGCGGATGAGGATACCGGCGCCACGCAACCCATGGATGGTCGGATAGGTCATTTCCTCGGGGTCGATTTCCCATCGTATTTGCGCACCATCTCCGCGATCCAAGCTTGCCAGCGCTCGCACACCACTTTGCCATCGTCAGTCTTGAGCCAACCATGCCAGCGTGCCCGCAGGCCAGTCTCGGTGTACGGAACGCCGCGTAGCGAGAACAGATAATAATCGGGGTTGCCACGCCTGATCGGTGCGTTCCAGCGGGTCGCCGTGAACGCAATCTTGGTCTGCGGCCAGCTCCGACTCGCGTTCGTTGGTTTCGAACGTTCGCAATGAACGTGTCGCAAATCTATGATGGCGACGGTGCGCCGGTGGAATCGAAAATCGAGCTAGAAAAAGACGAGGCCGCCAATTGAGGCGCCCTACTCGGCAGACGTGCTCCGAGGAAGGATTTCTGCATCGATGATGCTGCTCTTGCGACGCCCCGCTATCCAAATGACGGCAAGACCATACGCAGCGAAAAAAGCCAAATTCAAATACTCAAAGCCCATCATTGAGAGCTGATAATCAAATATGTTTCCGAACTCAGGCATGACGCTCTCCGAATCTGGATTCGGCACAGATTGCACCCCTTACATTGCGTTGCAACATATTTTATTGCGCTGCAATAAACTAAGAATTAATACATTCCCGAAAACCAGCCACTTCTCTTTTCAAAACAGGCCACTAAGCCCGGAAACAGTCCAGTACCGTCTTGAGGCATATGAACAAAAAGAGAACATTCTTACGCGGGAGTCAAGTAGGTTGCGGATTGACTCCCCGTGTGGCCGGGCCAGATTCGGGATCACAGTCCCCGTTGCGTAGGAGAATGCCAAGCCGGTGGTGTCGCCGAGTGCAAAGCGAAAAAAGGCGGGTTAGTAAGTCATCCAGTTCAAGAAGGGCGGTTATGAAGTTTCGAACGTTAATCAGCGTTGCGGCGAGTCTGCTGTTGCTTGGAGGTTTAATCCTCGTTTCGAGCCACGCCCAGGCTCAAGACATCGATTTCGGCCAAATTGATAAATTTGAATCATTGGGGACCGGCACGTTACACGTCGGCTCGCCCCCGAAAACGATTATTGAAGATGATACGCCGCACATGGTCATATTCACAATTTACGAGGCCGATGCCGATACGAAGGTTTATTGGAAGCCTCTTGATGGCAGTGCCGTCCAAAGCACAGTTATGCCTGGTAGAGGTGTGGAGACATTCAAAACGGCCGGGCTGTTCAAGCTTGAGGCTCTTGGGGACCCGCATCACCGAGTTAAATACGGATACGTCTTGCTTCACCTAAAGAGCCAATGAAAGCGCAAATTTATTTAGGGTTATTCCTGGCCGAAGCCCTCAGAGGTAGCGGCAGACCAATCCCAACGTCCAAATAGATGCCGCAAACATCAAGCCCATCGTATTAAAGACGGGGAAATCTTCGCTTAGGCCATAGAAAAATCGGAACCTATCCACAGCAGGATCAGGGCCGCGATAATTGAAGTTACCCAAAATAAGCGATTTCCTAGCTTCATGTCTTTACCTCATCGAAATTCCCGGCAGGGAAGCCGATAACGGCTACTGAAAAATCAGGGCAGTAATTAAACTCTGAAAGTATGAAAGTATAAAGTCGGTTCCATTGTGGGTACCGGCCCCGGATGCTCGAAAGTCTCCCCGCTTCTCGCCGCCATGACCTCAGTAACCGGCGAGATGACGCGCTTCATGCATATCTGGCCTAGGTCGACATTTATTTGCCTGTCTCATTCTCGCCGATGCGATGATTAATCCCCCCGCCAGTAGGACAATGCGCCTCTCCCGATAATCCTGGCACCCCCGTTTGGTTCAACCAATAGATAACCAATGAAACGCGGCAAACAAACGCGAACAAACGCCGCCGAACATGCTCGAAAATGCCCATAATCCCTGACTTTTTCGCGTAAGGTAGCGCGCTCATAACCGCTTGGTCGGAAGTTGGCGTTTTCACCGTACTCGGGAAGCCAATGGTGTTTTCACAGCTGCGACCGAGCGATGATGGTGCGCGCCGAGCCTAATCGGGCGCCGGCCTCTCGGGCGTGTCAGCCAGGACGGAATTCGTTAAAGTCGAAATGTCTAACCGATGCCGCGCAGCCCAGCCTGCCAAAGTCGGCGGCCGGTAGTTCGCATCGGCGTTCCAGCGTGCAAAGACTGACGCATCGATCGTCTCGTTGACGTTACTGTTGGTACCATCATGACCTTGCTGGGGCGGCTCACCTATTGGCCGATAATAGGG
>JBAQAB010000387.1:0-1835 GCA_049285535.1 Xanthobacteraceae bacterium | reverse complement strand
CTGCTCGCGCGCCAAGCCGCGCTCGCGCCGGCCCGGTAGCACCGTGCCGCGCCGCGCCAAGACACTCACGCATCTGAGCAGCCGCGGCGAAGCCCGCATGGTCGACGTTGCGGCGAAATCGGTCACCGAGCGGGAGGCCGTGGCCGAAGGCCGCGTGATCATGCAGCCGAAGACGCTTGCCATCGTGCGCCAAGGCGACGCCAAGAAGGGCGACGTGCTTGGCGCCGCGCGGATCGCCGGTATCTTGGCCGCCAAGCGCACCCACGAATTGATTCCGCTCTGTCATCCCCTCCCCCTCTCCAAGGTCGAGGTCGAACTTGAGCCCGACGCCAGACTGCCCGGTGTCGTCGTCACAGCGCGGGTGAAGGTGTCGGGTAAAACCGGCGTCGAGATGGAAGCGCTCACCGCGGTTTCCGTCGCCTGCCTCACCGTCTATGACATGGTCAAAGCGGTCGAACGCGGCATGCGCATCGAAGGCATACGGCTCATCGAAAAGCGCGGCGGCCGCTCCGGCCATTATCGCGCGAAGGAGTAAGGCCGTGGCGTTGATCTCGGTCGCCCAGGCGCTTGAGCAAGTGCTGGCCCATGCCAGCCCACTGCCGCCGGACGAGGTTCCGCTCGACAAGGCGAACGGCAGCGTGCTGGCCTACGATCTCAAAGCGCTGCGCACCCAGCCGCCGGCGGATGTTTCCGCGATGGACGGTTATGCCGTGCGCGCGGCCGACGTCGCCAAGGCTCCGGTGCGCCTGAAAGTGATCGGCGAAGTTCCCGCCGGCCGGCCGTTTGACGGCAGCATCGGTACGGGAGAGGCAGCCCGCATTTTCACCGGCGGCTTTGTCCCGGACGGCGCGGATACCGTGGTCATTCAAGAAGTGACCACGCGCGACGGCGACAGCGTCGAAGTGCAGAAGCCGTCGAGCAAAGGACGCAACGTCCGGCCCAAGGGCCTAGACTTTCGCGAAGGCGAAGTGCTGCTCACAAAAGGCCATCGCTTGACCGCGCGCGATTTGGCGCTCGCCGCCGGCATGAATCATCCGCTGCTGCCGGTCTATCGCCGCCCGAAAATCGCGCTGTTCGCGACCGGCGACGAACTGGTGCCGCCCGGACGCGAGCCGGGGCCGGGACAGATCGTCTATTCGAACGGATACTCGCTCGCGGCGTTGGCCCGGGAGGAAGGCGCCGAAGTTGCCGACCTCGGCTTGGTCAACGACACGCTGGAGGCCACGCTGACCGCCATCGACGATGCGCGCAATGTGCCGGCCGACATCCTGGTGACGACCGGCGGCGCCTCGGTCGGCGATTACGACTTGGTGCACGAAGCTTTCGGCCAAAAAGGCATGGACCTGTCATTCTGGAAGGTCGCGATGCGGCCGGGCCGGCCACTCATGCACGGCCGGCTCGGCGCCATGCACGTGCTTGGCCTGCCCGGCAACCCGGTGTCGTCCTATGTCTGCGCCTTCCTGTTTTTGGTGCCGCTGATCCGCCGCATGAGCGGGCGTGCCGATCTGACGACGCCGACCGAAACGGCGGTGCTCGGCGTCGATCTGTCGGAAAACGACGAGCGCGCCGATTACCTGCGCGCGACCTTAGAAATCCGTTCGCAAGGTGCCGTGGCAACGCCGTTTCCGGTGCAAGACAGTTCGATGATGGCGCCCTTGGCGAAAGCGAATTGTCTTCTCGTCCGCGAAGCGCACGCGCCGGCGGCGAAGGTGGGCAGCCCCTGCAACGTTGTGAGGCTCGACCGCTAAAGCGGATCGGGCGCTCCGCCTCGTGCAGGTTTGACCACACTGCCGGTCGAACGATTCGGCATGGCCAGCAATCGCGGTGCCTTACCC
>JBAQAB010000386.1:0-6270 GCA_049285535.1 Xanthobacteraceae bacterium | reverse complement strand
TTTGGGCTAAACAGCGACATTCTCCCGGTGCAACCCCGGTCGCTTCGTGGAGCCATTTGAATTCGCGGTTGACGGGAGCGCGAGGTCCCTCATCGTGCGGTTGAGCCGGTGGCCAGCTATGCGGTAGAATCGAAAGCCGCTAGGCTTTGAGCGGGCGAGGGGCCCATCTGAAGTCAAGCATTGACGATACGGGGGGCGACATGTCGCACGAACTTTTCTGGCTGATCATGACCGCCGCGATGACGGGGTTGATGTGGATTCCGTACACTCTCGACCGCATCATAGTGCGCGGGCTACCGGCGACGATGGCCAATCCGAGCCCAAATGACAAACCGCAGTCGCCCTGGGCGCAGCGTCTGATGGCCGCGCATCGCAATGCCGTCGAAAATCTCGTGATCTTCGCGCCGCTGGTCCTGGCTACGCAGGACCTGAACGTTAATCTTGCGACGCCGACTACGACGTTCGCCTGCCAGCTCTATTTCTGGTCGCGGCTTGCGCATGCCGCGGTCTATACCGCCGGCATCCCGGTGCTCCGCACGCTCGCCTTCACCGGCGGCTTCGTCGCGCAGCTGATGCTGGTGCTGGCTTTGTTCAAGTTGGCTTGAGCCAAGCCGCTCCGGATAGCGGACTCATGACAGGTCGCGCATTCGCGCACGGTCCGTCCGATGCCAGTTTCGGAAATGAAATAGGCCGCCTAGTGAGACGCCTCCGGCGAGCGATCGGGGGCCTCCCTGCAACGCCAGGGCTCAGACAATAACCAGCCAGCGCAGCGGCCAAGCGCCCTGCCACGCGGTCCATCGGCGATGTAGTTCAGAACGGGCAGTCCGCCTGGCCGGTGCAAAAAACTACCGTATAGGCTCCGCCATTGCCTTGTCCGGCGTAGGCCGCGGCTTCCAGCGCTTCGTCCGATACATTGCGCATAAGGATATCGTCGTCATTCCGATCGACGTCGTTTGCGTCGGCCATCGTGTCATTCCCCCCGTTTGGTGCCAAGGCAAACGCCGGATCGGCCGTCGTAGCCCTTTGGTTACGCGTTGCGCACAATCGTTCCGCGTTTGCAGCGTGGCGTCAAGCCACGCTGAGGATGTCTGGTCGGGGTCATCAACAGTCTTGGGGCGATGTCCGCGCTACTTCCGTTTAGGCTCACATGGCGGACTAATGCTGGACATTGCGCGGTGTCGGCGACGTGCCATGCTCGACTAAATTGCTCTGCAGCGAAACGGCGCCCAAGCACGTGGATCATCACACTACGGACGAACGGCCGCCATCGACGTTGATCGCGGTGCCGGTAATGTAGCCGCCTTGCTCCGACGCCAGGAAGCACGCGAGGTTGGCGAATTCCTCGGCGTCGCCGACGCGCTTGAGCGGGATCTCCTCTTCGAGCGTCTTGTAGTACTCCTCGACCGGCACATTGGCCCGCTTTGCATGCTGCACATGCTGGTCGGCGCGAATTAAGCCGACGAGCATGGCGTTCACCAGTACGTTGTGCGGCGCCAACTCGTGCGATAGCGCTTTGGTCATCGCCAGGCCTGCCGCGCGCGAAACCGACGTCGGCATGCTGTTGGGCCGCGGTGCTTTGGCTCCGATGTTGAGCACGTTGATGATGCGGCCCCAGCGTCGTTCCTTCATTTGAGGCACGACCAGTCGGATTAACCGCACCGCTGCAAAAAGCTTCAGTTCAAGGTCGTCGTGCAGGATCTGGTCGGTGATCTTATCGAAGGACATCGCCCGTGAGATGCCCGCATTGTTGACGATGATATCGACCTTATCGAAGGCTTTCATCACCTCGTCATAGGCACGCTGGACATCGGTTGCCTTGCTGACATCGGCCTGAACTCCGATGACGCGAGTCTGGCTCGACTTCCTGATAGCCGCGACCGCTTCCTTCAGCGCCTCCACGGTACGCGCGACGATCGCGACATTGGCGCCCGACGCCGCGAACCGCGTCGCCACTGCAAAACCGATCCCCTTGCTCCCACCGGTAACGATGGCAGCCCGCCCCGAAAGACTGATTTCCATTGCGTCCTCCTAAACCGGAATCTCCGCAACCACTGTTGGCAAACGAACCAGGATTCCCCTATGGTCTCAGCCAATAAATTTTGCCCAAGGAGAAGCCCAAGTGTCATATTCGCTGTACGACGCGGCTGTAACCCCCTGCATCCAACAACTTGGCGCGCTGACCGGCATCATCGACAAGGCTGCCGCGCATTGTGCAGCCAACAAGATTGAGGAATCGGCTCTCCTGCAGGATCGCCTATATCCCGACATGTTCTGCCTCGCTCGCCAGATCCGCCAGTCCGCTGATTTCGCCATGAACACCGGGGGCCGCCTAGCTGGCGTTGCCCCACCTGCCCTCCCGGCTGTGGACGATACTAGTTTTGCCGCCGCCAAGAGCCGCGTCGAAACCGCTCTGGGCTTCGTGAAGTCCCTGACTCGCGCGCAGGTGGACGGGGCGGAGGATAAGGTCATCGCTTGGACCGGCGGCGGCAACGATCGGAAAATGAAGGGGAAGGACTATCTGCAACAGTTTGCTCTGCCAAATTTCTTCTTCTTTGTAACTACGGCCTACGACATCCTGCGTCATCGCGGCGTGCCGATAGGAAAACGAGATTTCCTCGGCCCACTCAACTGGCTCTAGTGCTGAATTCAGGTTCGCTACTGCATTAATTGGGATCTGGATGTCGCTCCCGGGTCACGAAGGTCGGATTTGGGCTTTCCACGTCCGTTGTTACCCTGAGCGCCGACATTTTCTCGTGCCGCAAAATCTGACGACACGGGCAACGAGCCGACATGGCCGGTTCATGCGTCACGCACGCAGTTGCGCGAGTACACCTGCGATGTCGCCCATCCCCCAATGCTCCACAATCCGGCCATCCTGCACGCGGAAAATATCGCAGGAGGTGAAACGTATTGTGCGACCAGTGGGCGCTACACCGAAATACGTCCCCTTGTGCGTGCCAGTGTAAGCAAAGCTCGCGGCTACATGATCTTTGTCGGCGACCATGACCTCGATTGTCACCTTTAAGTCCGGCAAGCCCGCTAGTCGTGCCTTAAAAAACGCAACAGTTCCCTGTTTTGGCGTGACATTCGCGGAGGGTGGTGGTGCCGCAGCACTGACTTGATGATTGATGTAGCTATCGGAGAAAATTGCCGCAAACCCATCAATATCCTGCGCGCTCAACGTTGCCGCGAAGCGCTCCGCTAAAGATTGCGGAGATGAATTCGATTGCGCCAAGGCCGGTGAGACGAGGCCTCCGGCGGTTAGCAGCCCTGCTGCCGTTAGCTGCCGACGATTTTGCATCGCGATCTCCTTGGAGTTAATCGTCTCTTATATTGCACAATTGGCGGCGGTTTTCGCATCTGGGAATAGCCTTGACGTTAGGCCATCCGCAAAACCGGCTTGATAGCCGTACCGGCTTCACTGTCGGCCGCGGCCCGGTTGATGTCGTCGAAGCTGTAGAACTTTATCAAGCGGTCGAATGGAAACCTGCCCTGGCGGTGCAACTCGATCAGTTGCGGAATGAACAGGTTTGGCACGCTGTCGCCCTGAATAATCCCGCGAATAGTTTTGCCCGGAGACATCAGCCCACCCATGTCGAAACTTGCGGTCGTCCCGATTGGAGCGGCGCCCACAATGCCGCAAGTCCCGCGCGTGCCAAGCACATCGATTGCCTGACGGACGACCTCCGGGCGGCCCGTCGACTCCAGCGTGAAATCGACCCCGCCATTGGTGATCGCGCGAATTTCAGAAACCGGATCGGCATCGGCAGCATTCACCATATGCGTGGCTCCAAGCTCCTTCGCAAGCGCAAGCCGGGACGCAACGACATCGACGGCGATGATCGTGGTCGCACCGACGATCCTTGCGGCCATGATGGCACTGAGTCCGACGCTGCCGGAGCCGAAAGCGGCGAAGCCTGCGCCGGTCCCGATCTTCAAGGCGTTCATCACTGAACCCGCTCCGGTCTGGATGCCGCACCCCAGTGGGCCAAGACGCTTAAGCGGGAGGTCCTTTGGTACCTTGACCACGGTGCGTTCGCTCGCGAGTGCGCAGGTCCCGAACGAAGATTGACCAAAAAAGTGGTCGTGAACCGGCTCTGACCGGCCATCGCGCAGAGCGGTGCTGCCATCCTCTCGCGTGCCGCCGAAGCAAAGCGGATGTCCTCTTTCGCAGTACGCCGGCTGGCCCATCGCGCAGCGCGCACAGTGACCACACGACATGAAACTTAGAACGACATGATCGCCCGGAATGACTTTGCGAATGGCCGAACCTACGCGCTCAACGATGCCGGCGCCTTCATGCCCGAGAACGATTGGCAAGGGAACAGGGTATACTTGGTCGCGTATGACAATATCGGTATGGCACATCCCGGTCGCGACAATCCGCACCAGCACTTCGTCCTCGCGCGGCTGATCGACCGTCAGCGTTTCGATCTGAAAGGGACCGCCCTTGCCGCGCACAACAGCGGCCCTGATCTGAGCGGATTGCGTGGAAGATGGGAGGGTCATTTGTGTACCCGTCTTGCTATCGTAATATGTCGCAGCCTAGCGCATCTGGCGCTGAAGGCTGTTTTCCGGATCATGCCCGGTGCGGATCACAATCGACACTTTCGCGCTATCCATGCGATGTCGTCTGCTTCTGTCGTGAAAACGACCGAATGTGCGTATTGGCAAGGTCGAAAAGGCCTCGCTTCTGCGCATTGAAACTTGGTTAGCGTCCGTTCTTCGCCCAAGCGAGCGCGCGCTCAAGACGATCGTTGCCCCAGAACAATTCTCCGTCCGCCGTCATGAAACTCGGCGCGCCGAAAATGCCGAGCCGCCGTGCTTCCTCAGTTTGAGAACGCAGCCTGGCTTTGTTCGTGTCCATCCGCGCAGCATCCAGCACGGGTTCCGCCTTGACGTTCAGTCGCTCGAGTATGTCGGCGAGGACCGAGTAGTCACCGATCTGGCGGCCCTCGCGGAACTCCGCCAGGAATACGGCTCGGCAAAACTCCTCACCCCAATTCGTGCCGAGTCCAATTAACGCGACACGTGCGGCGAGCAGGCTGTTTTGTGGAAATGGTTCAGGTCGCCGGAATGACAATTTAAGATCCGCACATAGCCGTTCAAGGTCGCGCCACATATTGTCGCCCTTGGCGACATAAAGGCTGAAAGGCGAAGTGTTCCAGCCCTGTGCTTGAAACACTGGTCCAAGCAGAAACGGACGAAAGCGCACCGTGACCCCAACCTCCTGCGCAAGCGGCGCTATCCGCATCGCTGCTGGGTAAGAATAGGTCGACGCGAATTCGAACCAGAAGTCGAGGACAGACGGCATCATCGTATCATGCTAGTTCGCCGCGCGAAGTGCTCCGGGTAGATACCCTGCTCGCCATCGCCGACGAGGTGATCGAATAAAGCCTTCGTAATATGGTAACTGAAGACGGCAAGTAGTCAAAAACTGAAGTTGCGGTACACCAGCATCCGGGAGGAGTGTAATGACGGTCCGTAACAGCCCTCGACCAATTGCGCGGGTTTTTCGGGCGACCGCCGCACCGGGATGCCGAGATAAACTGCTCCAAAGATTTCGCTCCTCGTCTGCGGCTCTGGTCAACAGTAAGGTCGGGTGCCTTAAATATCGAATTCTCGAGCCAGTAGACGCGTCGGCGCCCGAAGTTGTGTTCGAGTCCATCTGGCGGGACCTCGACGCGGTCAAGTTGGCCTTCGGCGACGCGTGGCAGCAATCATATCTGCCAGAGGGTTACTCCTCACTCATGGCAGCCTACTCGGTGCACCATTTTCTCGTTACCGAGAGTTCGACGATCAAGTAATTTACCCCGGCCGTCGGACTTATATCGGGAATCTCGGAATGTCTGCGTTGGGTCATCCGCTACACTTTCGCGATGTCTACGATAGGTCCGCCCACACGCTAAGAGCGACCGATTAGCAGACATCGCGCTGGATCAGTTCAGGGCCAGGAACAGACGTCAGTATGGCTCTCGCCGTGCTGACGGCTCGTGTATAATCATGTCTGCGCGGGCCGCCCCGATATCTGAACGAAGGAAGGCACACATGTCGGAACCCATCCGGGACAAGTTTCTCACCGAGCGCGACAAGGCCGTTTTTGGCGCCTCGGGCTATGGTGCACGCGGCGGCTTTGGCAGGCGGCCGGCACTGCTGGTGATCGACGTGAATTGGGCATTCTGTGGCGACCGGCCGGAACCGATACTCGACTCGATCAAGCGCTGGCGAAATTCGTGCGGCGAGGATGCCTGGGTGGCGCTGCCATATATC